>NZ_JBICTU010000031.1:0-89314 GCF_043197795.1 Sphaerisporangium sp. NPDC049003 | reverse complement strand
AGATGCGCGACACCGACGAGGACGTCTTCCGCGCGGCGGAGGAGCTCGGCATCGACCTGTCCCGGCGTGAGCCGAGCAGCGTCGAAGAGGTCTGACGGTTCCCAGGCGCGACCTTCGAGTGTCGGCCCGCGACGGAGGGAAGGCGGTCGTCTTCCGGCGCGGTCCGGCACTCGTCTGCCCCGGGTCCGACACTCGCCTCTCCTGGGTCCGGCACTCGTCCGGCGCGGGTCCAACGCTCGCCCGGCGCGATCGGCTGGGGATCGCCGGCCTTCGGCCTGGCGCTGGCCTGTGCCCCGCAGGTGGAGTTTCGACTGACGACGCCGCACTTTTGTCGCAGAACGATAAAAGCGCCCTCGCACCAGCCGTAACATCTAGACAGTTTCTACGCAACATTCTAGGCTCACACCAGAACAAGCCGGGCATTTGGCGAAAGTTCAGGAGGTGCAGCGAGTTGCCACCGCAGCACCGCATCCTTCGTCTCCTGCGACGAAGGTCGCGCTCCGAGGCCCATCGACCCCCGTGTCCCAGCGCCACCGCCGCCCACGACGACCGGCGACGGCCCCCTTCGTGACGCCCCCAGCGCGTCCATCCGCGACCGCTTGACGGCTTGTCCCGACCCCGCAGCGCTCGAAGGCGAGGTGACTCACCCCCTCTGACAGAGACCTGTTGACTGTTCTATCTACAGCGGTACACATTTGTCCGAACGACGTCGCTGACGGATTCCCCCACTCTCCGCGTCGTTGGCGTGATCGGCGCACGCCTGTCTGGACTCGTACGACAGGAAGCGAGACCAACCGATCATGTTACGAAGACTGGCCTCATGCGTCGCCGTACTTACGGCCGCCCTGAGTCTGGCCCCTCCGGCACAGGCCGCACCGAACGCCGCGGCGCTCGCGGCACCCGGCTACACCCAGGTGACGCTGGCCAAGGGCGCGGCGGAGACCGGCGAGCCGATGGGCCTGACCGTCCTGCCCAACCGGGGTGTGCTGCACACCTCGCGCGACGGCACGATCCGCTACACCGACGTGCTCGGCAACACCAAGGTGGCGCTCACCATCCCGGTGTACACGCACGACGAGGAGGGCCTGCAGAGCATCAAGGCCGACCCGAACTTCGCGTCGAACCGGTGGGTGTACGTCTACTACGCGCCGCCGCTGTCCACCCCGGGCGGTGACGCGCCGGCCTCCGGGACGGCGGCCCAGTTCGCCCCGTTCAACGGCGTGAACCGGCTGGCCCGGTACACGGTCAACGCGGACAACACCCTCAACGCGGCCTCCGCGGTCACCATCCTGGACGTCCCCACCAGCCGCGGCATGTGCTGCCATGTCGGCGGCGACATCGACTTCGACGCGGCCGGCAACCTCTACCTCTCCACCGGTGACGACACGAACCCGTTCGACTCCAGCGGCTTCACGCCGATCGACGAGCGGACCGACCGCAACCCGGCCTACGACGCGCAGCGCACCGCAGGCAACAGCAACGACCTGCGGGGCAAGGTGCTACGGGTCAAGCCGGGCGCGACCGGCGGCTACACCATCCCGGCGGGCAACATGTTCGCGCCCGGCACCGCGAACACCCGGCCCGAGATCTACGCGATGGGTTTCCGCAACCCGTTCCGGATGAGCGTCGACCGGGCCACCGGCACGGTCTACCTCGGTGACTACGGGCCGGACGCGGGCACCGCCGACCCCAACCGGGGCCCGGCGGCGTCGGTGTCGTTCGAGCGCATCACCCAGCCCGGCTTCTACGGCTGGCCGTACTGCTCGCAGTTCAACGTGCCGTACGTCGACTTCCAGTTCCCGTCCGGGCCCTCGGGCCCCGCGTTCAACTGCGCCGGCGGGCCGGTGAACAACTCGCGCAACAACACCGGCATCACCCAGCTCCCGGCCTCGCGCGCCGCCTGGCTGCCGTACGGAGTCGGCCAGGACCGGCAGGAGCTGTGCTGCGGAAGCTGGTCGCCGATGGGCGGCCCGGTCTACCACTACGACGCCGCGCTCGCCTCGGACGTGAAGTTCCCGGCCTCGATGGACGGCAAGGTGTTCCTCGGAGAGTTCGGCCGGCGATGGATCAAGACGGCCACCGTGGCCTCCGGCGGCGGGGTGGGCGCGATCGAGGCCTTCCCTGCCTGGACCGGCACCCAGGTGATGGACATGGAGTTCGGGCCGGACGGCGCGCTGTACGTGCTCGACTACGGCACCGGCTGGTTCGGCGGCGACGCCAACTCGGCCGTGTACAGGATCGAGTACAACTCGGGCACCGGCCGAGCCCCCATCCCGGTGATCAACGCCAACCCGAGCTCCGGGAACGCGCCGCTCGCCGTGCAGTTCAGCTCGGCCGGGACCACCGACCCGGACGGCGACCCGATCACCTACGCGTGGGACTTCACATCGAACGGCAGCACCGACTCGACCGCGGCCAACCCGTCGTTCACCTACGCGTCCAACGGCACGTACACGGCGACCCTGACCGTGAGCGACAACACCGGCCGCAGTGCCACGGCGAGCATCACCATCAGCGTCGGCCAACCGAAGGTCACGCTCAACCTGCCGCTCAACGGGCGGGTGTTCAGCTTCGGCGACGCGATCCCGTTCCAGATCAGCGTCACCGATCCGAACGCCCCGACCATCGACTGCAGCCGGGTGAAGATCACCTACATCCTCGGCCACGACAGCCACGGCCACCCGCTCACCAGCGCGACCGGCTGCTCCGGCACCATCCAGACCACCGTGGACGGTGAGCACGACGCCAACGCGAACATCTTCGGCGTCTTCGACGCGGAGTACACCCCGGTCGGCTCGACCACGGCCGTCCACGCGCCGCAGGCCGTCCTGCAGCCGCGGATCCGGCAGGCCGAGCACTACAACGCCCAGCAGGGTGTGACGGTCGTGGCCAAGGCCTCCGCCAACGGCGGCAACGCGGTCGGGTACATCGAGAACGGGGACTGGATCTCGTTCACGCCGTACAACCTGACCGGGGTCACCTCGTTCACGGCCCGGGTCGCGTCGGGTGGGGCGGGCGGCACGCTCACCCTGCGGGCCGGTTCGGCGACCGGGACGGTGATCGGCACGGCCACGGTCGCGCCGACCGGCGGCTGGGAGACCTGGGTCAACGTCACCGGCACCGTGACACCGCCGGCAGGGACGACGAACCTGTTCCTGGTCTTCACCGGTGGCGCGGGCTCGCTGTTCGACATCGACTCCTTCACGTTCACCAGCGGCGGCACACCGCCGCCGACGTCGAACCTCGCGCTGAACAAGCCGGCGACGGCCTCCAGCGTCGAGTCGGCCGCCTACCCGGCCTCGGCCGCGGTGGACGCGTCGGCGACGACCCGGTGGTCCAGCGCGTTCTCCGACCCGCAGTGGATCCAGGTCGACCTGGGCGCCACCTACACCATCAACCGGGTGCGCCTTGTGTGGGAGGCCGCCTACGGTTCGGCGTACCAGATCCAGACCTCACCCAACGGCACCACCTGGACCACCGCCCGGTCGGTGACCGGCGGCAACGGCGGCGAGGACGACAACACCGGCCTGAACGCCTCCACCCGGTACGTGCGCATCTACGGCACCGCCCGGGGCACGGCGTACGGGTACTCCCTGTTCACCTTCGAGGTCTACGGAAGCTGAGCACCACGGCGGGCCGGGGCGCAGGGCGACCCCGGCCCGTCCCTCTCAGGCGGCGGCGAGCCTCATCGTCCAGCGAGGTCTGTCCCATAACACGGTGGTAGGGGAGAACTGGCGTATCCCCGGCGCGACCCGCTGAGCGTACGTTGGCGCACCCGCCGGCTCCGCCCCGCTCGCCGGGTTCGACAAGCTCTACGTCGACCCCGCGGACGCCGCCGGCGGCCTGGTTCCGGAGCCGTAGCGGCGCTCCCGGCGAAGCCGCCCTCGCCCTGAGGGTGGCTCCGCCGTAGAAGGCGCGGCCCGCTCCCTGGCCGGCCCGGAGAAGAAGTTATCCACAGTATCCACAGAGTCGTACACAGGTTCGAATCGGATCCGGGCCGTACCGCCGACGACGAGGAGGCGCCGCGGCCTGTGGCTCGCGCGCGGGATGGTGGTCAGCGGGCCGCGAGGGCCTCCTCACTGAACAGTGGGCGCCGCGGGACCGTCACCGCCCTCTCCGTCGCCGGGGGCCGGGCGGTCTGACGGGCAGTTCTGCCCGCAGCCGCCGAAGCGCGCCGAGTCGATCGGGGTGAAGGACGTGGCGTTCACTCCCCTGAGTGCGGCCATCATGGTGTCGTTCCAGATCGGCCCGGGGATGGTGGCCCCGAAGACGGCGCCGTAGTACCTGCCCCCGATGGTGACGCCGTTGAGCTTGTGCGCGATGGCGCCTCGGGGGTCGCCGATGCTCACCGCGCCGGCAAGGTCGGGGGTGAATCCCGCGAACCACGCGCTCGACTGGTCGTCGTTGGTGCCGGTCTTGCCGGCGGCGTCCCTGCCGATCCCGCCCGCCGCCCGCATCGTGCCCTTGGTGAACACCCCCGACAGGATGTGCGCCGCGGCGTCCGCGACTTCGGGATCCAGCGCCTGGCGGCACTTCGACCGGAAGTCGGTCACCTCGCCGTCCTGGGCGGTGACCTGGGTGATGGCCATGGGAGCGCAGTACTTCCCGCGCGCGGCGATGGCGGCGTAGGCGTTGGCGACGGTCACCGGGTCCATCTCGTTGATGCCGAGAGTGAAGGTCTCGTACTCCTGCAACTTCCGGCCGTCGGCCCGCTTGATGCCCAGTGACCTGGCGGTCCGGACGGTGTCGCACAGGCCGACGCGGCGCTCCAGTTCCATGAAGAAGGTGTTGACCGACTGCCAGGTGCCGGTCCGCAGCGACTTGAAGCCGGGAGATCCTTCGTCGTTGGTGACGGTGTGCGTCGGGTCGCCGACGTTCTCGCCCTTGCAGTTCGTGAAGGCGGAGTAGCCCGTGGCGCGGTAGCCGTCGCCGACGCTGAAGCCGTCGTCGATCTTCATGCCCTGCTCCAGGGCCGTGATCAGCGTGAAGGTCTTGAACGTCGAGCCCGCCTGGAACCCGCCGAGGCCGCCGTGGCCGGTGTCGGCCACGATGTTGTACGACATCTCGTGGCGGCGCGCGGAGGTGCCGTACCCGCGGCTGGCCGCCATTGCCTTGATCATCCCGGTGCCCGGCTGGACCAGGGCCTCGGAGGCGACGGGGTTGTCGGAGGCGTGGACGTGCTTCTTGATGGCCTTCTCGGCCGCCGCCTGCATGCGGGGGTCGAGCGTCGTCCTGATCGTCAGACCGCCGCGGTAGAGGAGCCGGGCGTTGTCCTCCTCGGTCCTGCCGAACGCGGGATCGCGCAGGAACTCCTCACGCACGTACACGCAGAAGTAGGGGTAGGGGCTCGCCGTGCAGTTGCCGGGCAGGGGCGTGCCCTTGTAGCCGAGCTTCTTGGACTTGGCCTCGGCGGCCTGCTGGGGAGTGATCTTGCCGAGCTCCCTCATCCGGTCGAGCACGACGTCGCGCCGTTCCAGCAGCCGTTGCCGGTTCTTCCTGCCGCCCTCCGGATCGGTGGCGGTGGGCAGCTGCACGGCCCCCGCCAGGGTGGCCGCCTGCCACAGCGTGATCCGGGAGGCGTGCACGCCGAAAAACCGTTTGGCCGCGGCCTCGATGCCGTTGGCCCCGGCGCCGAAGTAGGCGATGTTGAGGTACTTCTCAAGGATCTGGTCCTTGGTGTACTTCTGCTCGACCCCCATCGCGAAGCGCAGCTCGTTGAGTTTGCGCCCGTAGGTGGCCTCCAGGGCCTTTTCCTTCTCCTTCTTGGTGACGGCCGTGTTCAGCAGCACCTGCTTGACGTACTGCTGGGTGATGGTGGAGCCGCCCTGGCTCACCCCGCCCGACTGGAGGTTCCTCGCCAGCGCCCGCATGGTGCCTTCGAGGTCGATCGCGCCGTGCTCGTAGAAGCGGTCGTCCTCGATCGAGATGATGGCCGTCTTCATGACATCGGCCACCTGGCGGAGCGGGACGACCTCGCGGTACACGTCCCAGAACTGCGCGATCGGGTGCCCGTTGGCGTCGAGGACCGTCGTCTTCTCGGCGAGCGGGGGTTCAGGGAGTTCGGCGGGCTTGAGGTCGAGCCCGTCCGACGCGCCGATGATCGCCACCCCCGCGCCCCCCACGGCGGGCAGCGCGAGCCCCGCGGCCAGCATCCCCGCCGCCACCGCCACCCCGGCAAGACGCGCGATCTTCGATGCCTTCCCCTGTCGCATCAGAGCCTCCCGAGGCCGCGGGTGGCGCGTCGACGATGCTGGGTGGGCATGGTGAAGCCTTCCGGACGTGTGCTGGGTGCGACGGGCAGTCGCGCGTCGTCGTTTGATGGCATCCAAGACGGAAACGTTCGGATCTATACCGAATTGGCATAAGTCCACGTCATGGACGTCCTCGGCCCCTGGGCGGGGTGAGGCAGGAGGCCGCCGGTAACTCGACGCCCATGTCCGCTTTGTCTGGCGGATGAGGTTGAATAGGTGTCTTGACCTGCGCATTCACGTGCGATGAGATCGTTTGGGGGGCACCATGATTCGCGGGCTCATGCCGCGGCTTCGGCCGTCCTCGATCCGGGCACGGTACACGATCGCGACGGCGGTGCTGTCCCTGGTCGCCTTCACGCTGATCGGGCTCGGCCTCGACTACACGATCCGGCTCAGGACCCAGGCCATCACCTTCCTGGAGACGCAGCGCGTGGCCACGGACTGGATCGCGGCCATGCAGCCAGGCAACACGCGGCCGACCCCGACGAACGAGGTCAACCTTCTCCAGCTCGTCGACTCCCAAGGCCGGGTGGTGCAGGCCAGCGCACCGCTTGCGGGCAGCCCTCCTCTGAGCTCGGACCAGCCCTCCGTCGACGACCGGATCCAGGATCGCGTCGAATGCTCCACGCGGCACGGGTGCGTCCTGGTCACCGCGATCCGGGTCCCTCCCCAGGTCGCCCGCCAGCTCTGGGGCGGAGAACCTCACTTCGTCTACGCCGGTACGCGTGAGCCGCTGAGCCTCGCCGAGCACCATCTGGAGCTCTACGCCGGCGCCGGAGCCCTGCTGGCCACGGCCTTCGCGGCGTGGACGACCTGGATGGTCGTGGGCCGGACGCTGCGTCCGATCAAGGCCATCCGCGAGAAGACGTCCGAGATCACGGTGACCGACCTGAGCCAGCGGGTGCCCCAGCCTCCCGGTCGCGATGAGATCGCGCAGCTCGCCCGCGCCTCCAACCAGAACCTCGCCCAGCTCGAAACGGCGGTGGACCAGCTCCGCCACTTCGCCTCCCTGGTCACCCACGAGCTCAGGTCCCCGATCTCCGGCCTGCGGGCGCAACTGGAGGAGGCGCTGCTGTACCCCGGCGAGATGGATCCGCGCAGCACCATCCAGACCGCACTTTCGACCACCGAGCGGTGCCAGGCGATCATCAACGAAGTGCTCATGTACGCCCACATCCAGACGGCCGTCCCCGCCCCGCACGAGCCGGTCGACCTCGGCGCGCTGGTGAGGCAGGAGGTGGCGACCCGGATCCGGGGCGTGCCGGTGCGCGCCCGTGTCGACCACGACGTGAAGGTCATGGGCAACCCGCTGCACCTGACCGGGCTCTTGAGCAACCTGCTGGTCAACGCGCAGCGGCACGCCGCCACCCGAGTCGAGGTGACCGTCGGCGGCTCCGGCGGCCAGGCCGTGGTGACCGTGACCGACGACGGCGACGGCATCGCACCAGAAGATCGTGAACGCGTCTTCGAGCCCTTCACCCGCCTGAAGGACGCCCGGCGCCGCGACCCCAAGGGGAGCGGACTCGGCCTCGCCCTCTGCCGCGAGGTCGCCGGCGCCCACCACGGAACCCTTCTGATCGAGGACTCCCCCAAAGGCGCGCGGTTCGTCCTTCGCCTGCCCGCCGTCGATCAGCCCTGAAACTCCGACGCGGTGACGTCACGGCGGACCAGGGGCCGGGCCGGTGCGGAGTCCGCGGATTGGCCGGAGGTCAGCGGTGGGGGTAGCGCATGAGGAGGCTGGCGTGGACGTCCTGGCCGCCGATCGCGGCGTAGCTGTGCGGGACGTCCGACGACCAGGTGATGTGCTCGCCGGGCCCCGCGAGCAGGGGTGAGTCCACGGGGCCCGCCTCAAGGGTCCCGGAGAAGACGGTGATGTGCTCGGTCACCCCCTGGTGGTGGGCGGGGGAGATCTGCGTGGCCCCTGTCTGGATCACCAGCCGGTAGAGCTCGTAGGTCACGGCCTCGTCCTGGAAGACCTGGAGCAGCACGCCGTGGACCGCGGTGCCCTGAACCAGGGGATTCGGCCCGAGCGCGACCGCCAGCGGGACGCCGAGCTGGGCCGTGACCGCCCAGAGGGTCTCCAGCGTCGGGTTGCGGGTGCCGTTCTCCAGCCCGGACAGCGTGGCCTTGCCGACCCCGGCGCGCCGGGCGAGCTCAGAAAGCGATATGCCGCGTTCCTGGCGCAACCTGCGGATTCGCTGTCCAATGTCGGACGCATCAGCGTTCACGATGAAAAAGGCTTTCGGAGGCGCGTTCCATGAGGCTATGGTGCCAGGACGACGCCGTTCCGTATACGGAACACCTCCGAGGGGATCCTGGCATGACGCGCCTGTTGCAACCGGTGCTGGCGGGCGTGGTGACCGCGCTCGTCGGCTTCGCCAGCTCCTTCGCCGTGGTACTGGCCGGGCTCCGGGCCGTGGGAGCCGACCAGGCGCAGGCGGCGTCGGGGCTGCTCGCGCTGTGTGTGGCCAACGGCGTGGTGGCCATCGTGCTCAGCGTGCGGCAGCGCCTGCCGATCACCATCGCCTGGTCCACCCCGGGCGCGGCCCTGCTGGTGTCCACCGGTGCCGTGGAGGGCGGGTTCCCCGTCGCGGTGGGCGCGTTCATGGTCTCCGGGCTGCTCGTCGTCGCCGCGGGCCTGTTCCCCGCGCTGGGCCGCCGCATCGCGGCCATCCCCGCCCCGATCGCCAGTGCCATGCTGGCCGGGGTCCTGCTCGACCTGTGCGTGGCTCCGGCGCGGGCGCTCGGCGAGATCCCGTGGATGGCCGGTCCCGTCGTGCTCACCTGGGCGCTCCTCAGCCGCTTCGCCCGCAAGTGGGCGATCCCCGGGGCCCTGCTCGTCGCGATCGGGGCGATCACCGTGGCGGGGCCGGGGCTGGGCGCGGTGGACGTACGGCCGGTCGTCGATCTCACCGTCCCGGCGTGGAGCGCCTCGGCGATGGTCAGCATCGCGCTGCCTCTGTTCCTGGTCACCATGGCCTCGCAGAACATCCCGGGCATGGCGGTCCTGGCCGGTTACGGCTACCATCCGCCGCTGCGCGGGATCCTCGCCGGCACCGGCCTGGCCAGCGTCCTCGGCGCACCCTTCGGCGGCCACGCGGTGAACCTGGCGGCCATCACCGCCGCGCTGGCCGCCGGGCCGGACGCCGAGCCCGACCCGGGCCGCCGGTGGATCGCGTCGGTCGCGGCCGGCGGCTCGATGATCGTCCTGGGCGTCGGGGCGGGCCTGGCGACCGCGCTCGTCGTCCTGTCCCCGCCGGTGCTCATCGAGGCCGTCGCCGGCCTGGCCCTGATCGGTGCGCTCGCCTCGGCGGTGACCACGGCCGTGGCCGAGCCCGAGGGCCGGGAGGCGGCGGTGGTGACCTTCGTGGTGACCGCGTCGGGGCTGACGCTGCTCGGGGTGGGCGCCGCGTTCTGGGGGCTCGCGGCGGGAGGCCTCATGATGCTCCTGCACCGGAGGAGGACCGCACCGGTCAAGGAGAGGGAAGTTCAGACGGCCCTGCGATGAACCGGCCGCTGCCTGGGTGAGCCCGCCGGCGTCAGGCGAGCGGCACCCGCCACTCCAGGCGGGCGCCTCCGGATGCGGGCGTGTTCATCTCGAACGACCCTCCGAGCCGGTCCGCGCGCTCTTCGAGGTTGCGCAGGCCGCTGCGTCTCCCCTCCGCCGGCAGTCCGACCCCGTTGTCCTCCACGATCACCGTGAGCCATCCCTGGTGGGTACGGGTCGTCACGTCGGCGCGGGAGGCCTTCGCGTGGCGCACCACGTTGGACAGCGCCTCGCGCAGCACGGCCGGCACCTGCTCGGCGATCTCCGGCGGGACGCCGTTGTCCAGCTGGCCTTCCATGTTCAGCCCCGGCATGAATCCGAGGTGGCCGCGCGCGGCCTCCACGACGTCCACGATCTGGGCACGCAGGCTCGGCGCGCCCGGCCGGCTGGGGGTCGTGAGGGCGAAGATGGTGGAGCGGATCTGACGGATGGTGCCGTCGAGCTCGTCGATCGCGCTCTGCAGCCTGGCGGAGGCCTCCGGTCGCTCCACCAGGCGGACCGCGCTCATGAGCGTCATGGCCACCGCGAAGAGCCGCTGGATGACGACATCGTGAAGATCCTTGGCGATCCGGTCGCGATCTTCCAGCAACCCCAGCCGCTCGGCGTCCTTGCGCGTCTCGGCCAGTTCCAGCGCGACGGCCGCCTGCCCGGCGAAGGCGTGAAGGGTGCGCAGCTCGGAGTGGCTATAGGGACTGCGTCCCGGTCGCTTTCCCAGGGACAGCACACCCCGCACGGCACCCGGAGCGCCGAACGGAACGGCCGCCACCGGCCCGACCGGGACGGGCTGGGCGAAGGCGATGAGGACGTCGCTTTCGGCGGGGCTGTCCACCATGAGCGCCTCACCGGTCACGAAGGCCCTTCCGGCGAGGGCGCCGGAGACCTCCGCGATGCTGTACTGCTTCTCGTCCTCGCCGTCTTCGAGGACGAGCCGGAGGGTGTCCGCGTCGTCGCCGGGGAGCAGGAGTGCCACGACGTCGGCGTCGGCCATGTCACGGGCCCGCCGCGCCATCAACGCGAGCACCTCCTGCGGCTCGGCTCCCGACAGCAGGCGGGTGGTGACCTCCGAGGAGGCCTCCAGCCAGCTCTCGCGACGACGGGTCTCCTCGTACAGCCGGGCGTTCTCGATGGCCACGCCGGCGGCGGTGGCCAGGGCGACGACGATCGCCTCGTCCTCTTCGTCGAACTCACCGCCTCCGCGCTTCTCGGTGAGGTAGAGGTTGCCGAACACCTCGTTCCGCACCCGGACCGGCACGCCGAGGAAGCTGCCCATCGGCGGATGCCCCGGGGGGAAACCGTAGGACTCGGGATGCTGGGAGATATGGGCCAGCCGCAGAGTCTGGGGCTCCTTGATGAGCAGCCCGAGCAGCCCCAGGCCGTGCGGCCAGTGCTCGATGCGGGCGATCTCCTCCTCGCTCAGCCCCACCGGGACGAACTGCACCAGCGTGTTGCCGTCGCCGATCACTCCGAGCGCCCCGTAACTGGCGTCCACCAGGGTCGTGGCGGTCTCCACGATCCGGTGCAAGACGGTTTTCAGATCGAGGTCGCTCCCCACCGAGACGACCGCGTCCAGCAGGCCGTGCACGCGGTCACGGGTGGCGAGCACGGCTTCCAGCCGCGTCTGCAGCTCCGACAGCAACTCGTCCAGCCGCATGTGCGGGAAAAGCGAACGCGGCTTGTTCTCCGTCATACCAGGGAGTTTGACACCAAGTCCGGTCCGGCCCCTACACCGCATCGGCGGCCTTCAGCGCAGCCTGCGGCGGAACGGGGACTGACGGGACCGGGCGGGCTCCAACCGCACGCGCACATCGACGGCGACCGCGCCGGAGGGTGTGACGATCACGGGGTTGAGGTCGAGCTCCGCCACTTCGGGAAGGTCGTCCATGAGGCGGCCCACCCCGATGATCTGCGCCCGCAACGCCTCCGCGTTCGCCGCCGGACGGCCCCGGTAGCCCCTGAGCAGCGGTGCGCATCGGAGCTCGCCCAGCATCCGGGCGGCGTCCGCGTCGCTGATCGGCGGGACCCGGAAGGCGTGATCGGCCAGCAGTTCGGCGGTCACTCCCCCCATGCCGACCATGACCAACGGCCCGAACGTCTCGTGCGCCACCCCACCGACGATCATCTCGACACCGTCGGTGACCATGTGCTGCACCAGGGCGCCGGTCATGGCCGGACCGACGCGCTCCCGCATCTCCCGGTAGGCCCGCCGTACCTCCTCGGCGCCGCGCAGGTTCACCTGGACGCCGCCCACGTCGCTCTTGTGCACGAGGTCGGGCCCGGTGGCCTTGAGCACGACGGGCAGGCCGAGCCGGGCGGCGGCCTCACCGGCGGAATCGGCTCCGTCGACCGGCACCGACTCGGCCACCGGGATGCCGTAGCACCCGAGCAGCCGGGCCGCCGTGTCATGGTCGAGCCAGCGGCCGTCGGGATGGTCCACCAGGTCGGCCCGTACGATCTCACGTGCGGACGCGGCCTGCGCCGGGGGCACCTCGACGGCCGGATCCTCAGGCCGCGAGCGCCAGGTCGCGTACTCCACGACGCGGCTGAGGGCATGTACGGCCTGCTCGGGAAAGGCATAGCTCGGCACGTTCGCTCCGATCATCCCGTCATGTCCGAGCACGCACGCCAGCACGGTCTTGCCCGCTCCCTCGGCGGCGGCGGCGATCGCCTCCCGGGTCCTGGTCAGCCCCGAGCCGAACGGCGGGGTGTAGACGACCAGCACGGCGTCGGCGTCCGGATCGGCCAGCACCGTTCGCACCGCGTCCGCGAGCTCCCCGGCCTCGCCGTCGGCGGTCACGTCCACCGGGTTGCCGACCGCCGCGGCCGTACGCAGCCGGGCGCGCAGGGCCTCCCGCGTGGCCGGGGAGAGCTCGGGGACCACAAGGCCCCGCTGCTCGCACGCGTCGGCGGTCATGGCCTGCGGTCCCCCGGAGTTGCCCACGATCGCGACCCGCCCGCCGGCGGGGAGCGGCTGGGCGGCGAGCAGCCGGGCGGTGTCCAGCAGGTCCCGCACGCTGTCCTCCCTGATCACGCCCGAGGCGCGCAGGAGCGCGTCCACCGCGGCGTCCGGGGTCGCGGCCGCGGCGGTGTGCGACCGTACGGCACGCTCACCGGCGGCGCTGCGACCGCTCTTCACCACCAGGACCGGCTTGGTGGCACTGACCCGGCGGGCGATGCGGCCGAACCTTCGGGGGTTGCCGAAGGATTCCAGATAGAGCGCGATGACCTCGGTCACGGGGTCGTCCTGCCAGTACTCCAGCAGGTCGTTGCCGCTGACGTCGGCCTTGTTGCCGACCGAGGCGAACGAGGAGACGCCGAGGCCGATCTCGGCGGCACGGTCGATCAACGCGGCGGCGACGGCACCGGACTGCGACATGAGTCCCAGCTTCCCGGCCCTCGGCCGGCCGGGGAGGAAGCTGGCGTTGAGCGAGGCGGCGGTGTTCACGATGCCCAGGCAGTTCGGCCCGACCAGGCGCATCCCCGCCTCCCGGCAGATCCTGACCAGCTCGGACTCCTGGTCACGGTCGCCCGCCTCGGCGAACCCCGAACTCACCACGACCAGACCGCGCACTCCGTGGGCGGCGCAGTCGCGGGCCACCCCGGCCACCGTGGCGGCGGGGGTGGCGATCACGGCGAGGTCCACCGGACCCAGGACGGCCGCGAGGCCGGGGTGCGCGCGCAGGCCGCACACCTCGGTCGCCTTGGGGTTGACCGGGTAGAGCGCGCCCGGGAAGCCGCCGTCGATCAGGTTGCGCAGCACCCTGTGCCCCACACCGGCCGGGTCGCGGCCCGCTCCGATCACCGCCACCGATCGTGGGGCGAATACACCGGCCAGCGAGTTGCGTTCGGCCTCGTGCTCGCGGGCGTCCATCTTGGTCAACAGCCCCGCGCTGGTCGCCGTGGAGATCTGGAAGTTCACCCAGCCGTCGAGATGGCTCCGCCGCAGCTCCAGGCCCGTGTCCTTCAGCATCTGGATCACCGGCCCGTTCTCGGCCAGCACGTCCGCCACGAGTTCCTTGACGCCGTTCTCCGCCGCGTTCAGCGCGAGGTGTTCCAGCAGCACCGTGCCCAGACCGTGGCCGTGCGTCTCGTCGTCGATGAGGATTCCCAGGTCTGCCTGCTCGCCGGCGTCATCGCCGACGTACTCGGCCACCCCGACCGGCCGTCCGCGCACCAGCGCCACCAGCGCCTGACCCCGGTAGCCAGGCCCGGTCATGCGGTCCATGTAGGCGTGGGCCGTGGCGGTGCCGCCGGTCGCGAACCGCAGATAGGTGGAGCGTTCGGACGACCTGTCGACCAGGTCGTGAAGCGCGGCCCGATCGGAGTCACGCAGGGGGCGGATGTGAGCGATACCGCCGTCACGCAGCAGGACGTCGCACTCTTCGGGCAGAGATCGTGTCATGGCTCCAAGATTCCGCCGATGCCCCAGGGGCCCACAGAGTCGAAGTGCCCTCCGGCGAGGGACCCTCGTCCCTGGATGGATCTTCCACACGCCGGGCTCCGAGTACGGGCGGCCGTGGCCCTCGCGCGCGCCGGCGGATGTCCTCAGATGTCCTCAGGCGCCCTCGATGGCTTCGGTGGGAGCACAGGCTCCAGGCGGAACAGCCCTACGGCCATCTCGGTGGCTCCGCCCGGTGGCGTGCGGCGCCCGGCGACGGCTCGGAGCACATCGGTGGAGGTGACGAGACCTTCCAGGTTCCCCGATGGGCCGATCACGGGCACCACGTCGACCCCGGAGTCCACCATCGCGGCGGCGACGCAGGGCATCGGCGAGTCCGGTGCCACATGCGGGCACCTGCGCCCGCCCAGCAACGTCCGGACCTGCTCGTCCGACTGCTCGGCCGGCCCTCCGGACCAGTGCGAGGCGATGTCCTCCCGACTCAGAACGCCGAGCACGTGGAGCCGGGCGTCGACCACGGGCAGGTGGTGGACGCCTCCCCTGCGCATGAGCTCCCAGGCCATCAGGGGCGACTCGTCCGGCCTGACCGTGACCAGTACCCGGCTCATCACATCGGCCGCCGTCATCGTGTCAACGTTCATGACTCCTCCAAGCCGCCGGCGCGTGCGATCAGCGCTCCTCCAGCACCTCCGAGCACGACCGGCGGACGCTTCCCGCCCCGTCCCGCACGAAGCCCAACCTCATGATCATCTGTGGGAACGCGCCGGAGCACAGATGGTCGCGGATGAACTCCCGCAACTCGGGCATCTCCAGCGCCTGAGTGTGGAAGGCCGCGCTGAGCCCGCAGGCGGAGGCGCGGAGCAGGGTGCGCTGCAACGCCTGGCCGGCGGCGAGCCAGTCGTGCCGGGAGTCGCCCGGCGTGGTGAGCATGGCCACGAGCCCGGTCGCCGTGGACCTGCGCTGTTCGCCCTCGCTGCCCCAGGTGTGCCCCCAGGCGTAGTCCCGCTGGGCGAAATGCTGCGGGTACGTACGCCTCCGGGTGATCGGGTAGCCGTGGGCCGGCACGCCGTCCCTGCGGGTGCTGCCGGGAGGCCGGGCCCAGCGGATCAACTCCAGGCCGAACATGCGGTCCTGGGACTGGACGTCCTGCGCGGCGCTGGTGAGCGCGGCCAGCACGCGGGCCTCGACCTCCGACCGGATGGGCATCAAGCGGGCCCCCTCGGTGCTCGCCTGGGCCATCAGCGTCTCTGTCACCTGCTCCCTGACACGCGCGGTGGTGAACCCGGCGCGATGCGTGCGGCGCCGCTCGACCTCTCTGTACAGCGACAGGGTCTGCTCGTCGGCCTCCACGCCCTCCCGCGGCCGGATCGTGGCCAGCAGGAGCGGGCGGTCCGGATCCGGGAACCGCCGTACCTCGGGTTCGCAGCCGAGCGAACGAAGGGCGATCCGTACGTTGAACAGCGCCGCGCCGCAGCTGATCAGCATCTGGCGGCCGGTCGCGTCGGCGAGGCGCAGCTTCCTGTCCGGGTCCGCGCGCAGGCTGATCTCGTCCCCGGAGACGGCGAAGGACCACGGCTGGGTGTTGTGCGTCGAAGGCGCCCAGACGGCCGCCTCGACGGCGGTGTGCAACGTGTCGGAGATCTCGCCGGCTGTGTGAGCGTTCATTGCCTTCCCGTTCCGTGCTTCGGTCCGGAACTGCCTCCACAGCAAGTGTGCCCGCCGGCGTCGCGCGTGGTCAGCGATGAAAGTCCCGAGGCGGCGGGACCTTGGGCCCCACCGGGAGCCGGTACGGCCGGCCGGAACCGAGATGCGGAGGGGCGTTCTCGGTGGTTAGCCTCGCGGGGTGCGAGATCGACTGGACGGCGTTGCGGAGCCTGAATTGCGGCGCGCCTTGTGCGCGTGGGACGTCGACGCCGTCTCGCTGGCGTACGCGCCGGTCGGGTTCGGCGACTATCACTGGACCGCGCTCGACGCCCGGGGATGGCGCTGGTTCGTCACCGTGGCCGACCTGACGCGGAAGGTCCAGTACGGGGCAGGGGTGGCGGACGCCTGGGATGGGCTGGGCCGCGCGATGGACACCGCCTTCGACCTGCGGAACCACGGGAAACTGGACTTCGTCGTGGCACCGCTGCGAACCGCTGCCGGCGAGACCCTGCGACGGCTCGGGTCGCGGTACGCCGTCAGCGTCTTCCCGTTCGTGGACGGCGCACCCGGCGACTTCGGCCAGGCGCTCTCATCAGACGAGCGCGGCCTGGTGCTCGACATGCTCGCCGCACTGCATCGGGCGGCACCTCCGGCCTCGGCCCCCGCTCTGCTCCCGGACCTCTCGACGCGCGCCACACTGGAGACGGGTCTGGACGAGCTGGGGCGGCCCTGGCATGGGGGTCCGTTCGCCGAACGCGCGAGGGCACTGGTGTCGGACGGCGCCTCCGCCCTCCGCCGGCGGCTGGACGAGTTCGATCGGCGAGCCGGGGACGTGACCAGGGCGGGCCGGAAGCCCGTCGTCACCCACGGCGAGCCGCATCCCGGCAATGTGCTGCGGCTGGGAGAGCGGCGCATGCTGGTCGATTGGGACACGGTCGGGCTGGCGATGCCGGAGCGAGATCTGTGGTCGGTCGCCGAGGACCCGGACGATCTGGCGCGGTACGCGGAGGCGAGCGGCCGGCGGCCGGATCCGTCCACGCTGGCGCTATACCGCCTCCGCTGGGACCTCGACGAAGTCGCCGTGTACATCGGCGACTTCCGGTCGCCTCACGGCCTGACGTCCGACACCGAGCAGGCATGGACGGGACTCGCCGGCGCCATGGAACGGCTGACGGGCGGCAAATCCTGACTTGGCCGCTCAGGTCGAGACGGGGGCGGTCTTACCTTGGTCAGTCACTCCCGCTGGGCGAGGACCGCTTCGCCGCCGACTACGGACGCGGCGGCGAGCTCACGTCCGAAGAGGTGAACGCCCTGACGGACGCGACAGCGGCCGGGCTCCGCGACTCGCCGCGACCGGCGAGGTGACACCGGCGGCGCCCGCAAGCGGCTTGTATCAACCTGGAGCCACACGCTGCAAAATCAGGGTGGAAGGGCCTGCGCCAGACGTACCCGACGCCTGGCCGGCCTCGCTGCCGGGCCGGACAGGAGATTGGTGATGAGCGGCATGCCGCACTGGAGGCTCGACCCGCTGGTTGACCGCGATGCCCACCAGCTGCAGGAGTACGACGACCTGACCGCCATCGAGCGGCTGGCGCCCTTCTCGTTCGGGGCGTGCTCGTGCGGCGAGTGGACCACACCCAACATGACCATCGACGACGTCCTCGCGGCTTTCGACGCGCATATGCGACAGGTCCAGGTGGCCGCGCGCGCGAGCCGGCCCTGGCGTGACCGAGACGATCCGGCCCGGTGAGCCATGGCCGGTCCCCCGACCATGAACCTTCTGTGGGGCGCTCCTAAAATCTGCAGTGCTTGATGTAGACATTGAGCGGCATCGACGATAGAGTTCCTGTCATCGCTAAGGACAAGTCCACGAGCCAAGGCAGAGACGAACTGCCTGGATGAATGGAATGGCGCAGATCGGACGTGCCGGGGCCGGTGCAGTGGAAGGGCTCGGGCCGTGGATCCGCTGCCTGGGCAGCCAAAGGGGCCGCCGACGTTTGAAATGACGTCAAGAAGCAGAAGGGAGTGTTAGGCGCCATCAGGATCGCCCGTCGCCGGTTGAGTTCCGCCGCGCGGGTGCCGCAGCTCCACGGATGGGAAGGTGGTCTACGGTCACGTACAAGCGATCCCCGCGTCCCCGCCTCCACAGGGCGGCTGACGCGGAAACGACAAGCCGGCCGAATGGCCGGTAGATGGTGTTGAACCTCGTTGGGCCCCGGTGCACTTCGGCACCGGGGCCCCTGTTCGCGTTCCGGAAGGTTTAGTGGAGCAAACGCATCCGGCCTCGGCCGGCGACACATCCGACAGCAGCCACGACGACAAGTTCGACGATGACGACTACCCGGCGTACAGCATGGGCCGCGCCGCGGAGATCCTCGGCGTCACGCCGGCGTTCCTGCGCAGCCTGGACACCGCCAGGCTGATCACACCGCAGCGCTCCGAGGGCGGCCACCGCCGCTACTCCCGCTACCAACTGCGCCTTGCCGCGAGGGCCCGGGAACTGATCGACCAAGGTACGGCGCTGGACTCCGCCTGCCGCATCATCATCCTGGAGGACCAGCTCGCCGAGGCCCTGCGCATCAACGCCGAGCTGCAGCGTGCTCGCGAGCTCCCGAGCACGTGACCCGTCTCGCCCGCCGCGCCCTCTAGCCGCGCGAGCGCCGCAGTCCGGCCACGCCGATCACGGCCCCGAGCAGGCCGATCACGATGCCCAAGGCACCCAGCAGCCTGGCCGTACCGTCGGAGTCGCCGGGCGTGCCCGATGAGGCCTCCGCGATCGGGGTCACCGACGGAGCGGCGGCCGACGGCGTGGCGGAGGCCATGTCCGAGTGGCCGTCATCCTCGGTGGCGGCCACCAGCTTGAGGACTGGGGCCGGGTGTTCGGGCTCGGACCCGTCGGCCTTGGGCGCGTCGGCCCACTTGACGACCTCACCGCCCGAGTAGGTCTGGATGGTGGGGAAGGTCAGCTCGTCCACGTCCTTGGGCAGCGGGCCGACCGAGACCTCGAACTCCTGGAACTGCCCCGGCTCGATCTTCCCGCCCGTCCAGGTGATCTTGAGTACGGACTCGGTGACCTTGTCCCCGTCGTCGGAGACCACGGGCTTGGGCAGCTTGCCCTTGGTGAGCTTCACGTCCCAGCCGGGAACCGGCCTGACCGAGACGAAGGGAAGCGGGTGATCGGTGGGGAACTGGACTTCGAGCCTGGTCGTCCTGGCCTTGTCCCGCTCGTTGGGAACGCGGAAGCCGATCTTGGTCCCTCGCATCGTCTCATAGTCCACCGAAATTCGGTCAGTGGGAACCGGCTGCGATCGTTTCTGGGAGCCCGGAGGAGGCGCCCGACGTCACGTCGGACCTGACCTGGTCGCTCCTCTCCCAGGACCCGGTCACGGCAGGGCGACGGCGGGCTCGTCAGCGGTGGGGCCCTGCCCGGCGGCCGCGGCGGGTGCGTGCGACGCGACCGGCAGGGTGATGATCATCGTGAGGCCTCCGCCGGGGGTCTCCTCGGGGACGAGGGCGCCGCCCATCGCCTCGGCCAGACCCCGGGAGAGCGCGAGGCCGAGGCCGACGCCGGTGTGGTTGTCACGGTCGCCCAGGCGCTGGAAGGGCATGAAGACGCGGTCGTGCGCCTCGGGAGGTATGCCGGGACCACGGTCGATGACGCGGATCTCGACCTGGCCTCCGTGCGAGCTGGCGGTGACGAGGACCTTCGCCTCGGCCGGGCTGTAGCGGACGGCGTTCGTCATCACGTTGACCAGGATCCGCTCCAGCAGCGCCGGGTCCGCGACGACCTCCGGGAGGTCGGCGGAGATGTCGCCCTCCACCCGGTCCGCGAGCGGCCCCAGGTCGTCGATGGAGCGGGGGACGACCTCCTCGACCGCGACCGGCCGCGGAGTGAGCCCCAGCACCCCCGCCTGGAGACGGCTCATGTCGAGGAGGTTGGCCACCAGCCGGTCCAGCTTGACCAGCGACTCATCAGCGGTGGCCAGCAGCTCGTGCCGGTCCTCCTCGCTCCACCGCACCTCGGTGCTCCGCAGGCTCTCCACGGCGGCCTTGGCCGAGGCCAGCGGCGTCCGCAGGTCGTGGCTGACCGCGGCGAGCAGGGCCGTGCGCATCTTGTCGGCCTCGGCGAGCGGCCTGGCCTGCTCGGCCTCCTCTCGCAACCGCTGCTGGCGCAGCGCGATGGCGGCCTCGGCGGCGAATGCCTCGAAGACCCGTCGGTCGGAGGCGTCCAGCAGCCGTCCCCGCACCGCCAGCACCAGTTCGTCGTCGATGGACACGTCGGAGTCGGCGGCGCCCGGGGCCGTACAGGGCTCGCCGCCTGAGGTGGCCACGATGCGCCAGGCCTCGGGCTCGGAGTGGTCGTCCGGGCTCGGCTCCGCCGCCCGTTCCAGCAGCGTCACCGAGGACAGGCCGAAGATCTCCCGCAGGCGCGCGAGCAGCGAGGGCAGCGCCGCGTCCCCGCGCAGCACGTGCCCCGCCAGGGTGGACAGCACCTCCGCGTCCGCGCCGGCGCGGGCCGCTTCGCGGGTCCTGCGGGCGGCGAGGTCCACCACGGCGCTCACCATGATGGCCACCAGCACGTAGACGCCGAGGGCGAGCAGGTTCTCGGGGTCGGCGATGGTGAACCGGCCGACGGGCGGGGTGAAGAAGTAGTTGAGCAGCAGCGAGCCGGCGACCGCGGCGGTGACGGCGGGCCACATCCCCCCGGCCAGGGCGACGCCCACCACCATCAGCAGGAAGATCAGGATCTCGCTGGGCAACGACAGCGCGTCCCTGAAGGGGAACAGCGCGGCGGTGAGGACGGGAAGCAGCAGCAGGGCCATCGCCCAGCCCGCGAACCGGCGCCTGCGCGTGAGCGCGGCGCGCGACCTGACCCGCCGGGCGCGCCCGCTCACCTCGGCATGGGTGATCATGTGAACGTCGATGGACCCGGAGAGCATCGTGGTCGTGACGCCCACGCCCCGGGAGAACAGCTGGGCGACCCTGCCGCGACGCGAGGCGCCGAGCACGAGCTGGGTGGCGTTCACCCCCCGCGCGAAGTCGAGCAGGGCGTGCGGCACGTCGTCCCCGACGACCTGGTGGTACGTGCCGCCGAGGCTCTCGACCAGCGTGCGCTGGCGCGTCAGGTTCGCGGGGTCGGTCCCGCTCAGGCCGTCCGAGCGGGTCACGTGGACGGCGAGCAGGTCGGCGCCCTTGGTCCTGGCCGCGATCCTGGCGGCGCGCCGCACCAGCGTGCCGCCCTCCGCGCCGCCGGTCAGCGCCACCACCACGCGCTCGCGGGCCTCCCACGTGCCCGCGATGCCGTGGTCGGCGCGGTAGCGGTCGAGCTGCTCGTCGACCTTGCCCGCCACCCAGAGCAGGGCCAGCTCGCGCAGCGCGGTCAGGTTGCCGACCCGGAAGTAGTTCGAGAGGGCGGCGTCGACCTTCTCAGGCGGGTAGATGTTCCCGTGGGCCATCCGGCGGCGCAGCGCCTCCGGGGCCATGTCGACGACCTCCACCTGGTCGGCCCGGCGTACGACCTCGTCGGGGACGGTCTCCCGCTGCGGGACCCCGGTGATCTGGTGGACGACGTCGTTGAGCGACTCCAGGTGCTGGATGTTGACGGTGGAGACGACGTCGATCCCGGCGTCGAGGATCTCCTCGATGTCCTGCCAGCGCTTGGTGTTCTTCGAGCCCGGCACGTTGGTGTGCGCGAGCTCGTCGATCAGCGCCAGCCTCGGCCGTCGCGCGATGACGGCGTCGGTGTCGAGCTCGGTGAAGCTCGTCCCCCGGTAGACCATGGTCTTGCGGGGGACGAGTTCCAGGTCGTCCACCTGCGCGGCCGTACGGGGCCTGCCGTGGGTCTCGACGAACCCGACCACGACGTCGGTCCCGCGGGCCACGCGCCGGTGCCCCTCGCAGAGCATCGCGAAGGTCTTGCCGACCCCGGGAGCCGCCCCCAGATAGATCCTCAGCCGGCCGCGCGCCCCGCTCATCGCCCTATCCCCTGAGCCGATCGAGAGCCAGGTTCAGCCGCAGGACGTTCACCGCGGGCTCGCCCATGAACCCGAGGCTCCGGCCCGTGGTGTACTCGTCGATCAGGCTTCCCACCTGGGCCGGCGTGAGGCCGCGTTCCCTGGCGACCCGGTTGGCCTGCAGGTGGGCGTAGGCGACGGAGATGTCCGGGTCGAGGCCTGAGCCGCTGGCGGTGACCGCGTCGGGAGGCACGACGGCCTTCGCCGAGCCCCTGACCGCGACCGTACGGCCGGCCGCGTAGTCCTCGCCGGGCTTCCCGCACTCGACCTTCACGCCCCTGTACCGGGCGACGAAGGGCGCCGTGGGACACGCCTGGTTGACGCTGACGGCCCGGGCCGGCGTGCCGACGGCCGGGAAGACCTTCAGCACCGCGCCCACCCCGTCGGCCGTGCAGTACGGCCGCGCGCCGCTGACGCCCTCCAGGTCGCCGATGGCCTTGCTGCGGGCGCAGACCTGGGTGAGCAGGCTCTGCTTGCCGGTGTCGGGGGCGCCCTCCGCGTCCTTGGCCCCGGGCACCGCGAGGGTGTCCACGATGTCCTCGGGGCCGAGGTTGCTGGCGGCGGTGGACAGCATGTCGTACCCGTCGCCGGCCACCGAGGGGCGACTCTGGAAGTACTTCCTCACCGGGTCGCCTGAGGCGTCGGTGAAGCTCTGGCCGACGAGGGAGCTGCCCGTGTCCTTGCCGTCCTTCTGAACGAGCGAGCCGTTGGCGCTGTCGTTGAACACGGCCTGGGCGATGCCGGTGACCACGAGGGGATAGATCGCCCCGGTCACCAGGGTGAGCACGAGCAGCGCGCGCAGCGCGGCCAGGTGCTGGCGGATCCAGCTTGGCAGGCGTTCCATTTATGACATCCCCGGAAGGAAGTGGATGACGAGGTCGATGATCTTGATCCCGATGAACGGGACGACGATGCCGCCGAGACCGTAGACGTAGAGGTTGCGGTTGAGCAGCTTGGAGGCGCTCGAAGGGCGGTACCTGACGCCGCGCAGCGCCAGCGGGATCAGCGCGACGATGATGATGGCGTTGAAGATGACCGCCGACAGGATCGCCGACTGCGGGCTGGCCAGGCGCATGATGTTGAGCGCGTCGAGGCCGGGGTACACGGCGGCGAACATCGCCGGGATGATCGCGAAGTACTTGGCGATGTCGTTCGCGATGGAGAACGTCGTCAGCGCTCCCCGTGTGATCAGGAGTTGTTTGCCGATCTCGACGATCTCGATCAGCTTGGTGGGGTTGGAGTCGAGGTCGACCATGTTCCCGGCCTCCTTGGCGGCCGAGGTCCCGGTGTTCATCGCCACCCCGACGTCGGCCTGGGCGAGCGCGGGGGCGTCGTTCGTGCCGTCGCCGGTCATGGCGACCAGCCGCCCGCCTTGCTGTTCCTTGCGGATCAGGGTCAGCTTGTCCTCGGGGGTCGCCTCGGCCAGGAAGTCGTCGACCCCCGCCTCGGTCGCGATGGCCTTGGCCGTCAGCGGGTTGTCCCCGGTGATCATCACGGTACGGATGCCCATCTTGCGCATCTCGTCGAACCGCTCGCGCATGCCCTGCTTGACGACGTCCTTGAGGTGGATGACCCCCAGCACGCGGGCCTTCCCTTCGAGCACCTCGCCGACCACCAGCGGCGTGCCGCCCGAGGCGGAGATGCCGTCCACCAGGTCGCCGACCTCGTTGGTCGGGTGGCCACCGTGGTCGCGCACCCATTTCATGACCGCAGTGGCGGCCCCCTTGCGCACCTGGCGGCCGTCCACGTTCACGCCCGACATCCGGGTCTGGGCGGTGAACGGGATCCACTCGGCGTGGGCCAGTTCCCCCGGCTTGCGTTCCCGCAGGCCGTACGCCTGCTTCGCGTAGACCACGATGGAACGGCCCTCGGGGGTCTCGTCGGCGAGGCTCGCGAGCTGCGCGGCGGCGGCCAGGTCGTCCGGGGTGACGCCCGGCACCGCCGCGAACTCCGACGCCTGCCGGTTGCCGAGCGTGATGGTGCCGGTCTTGTCCAGCAGCAGGGTGCTGACGTCGCCCGCGGCCTCGACCGCGCGGCCGCTCATCGCGAGGACGTTGCGCTGGACGAGCCGGTCCATGCCCGCGATGCCGATGGCCGACAGCAGCGCGCCGATCGTCGTCGGGATGAGGCAGACCAGGAGCGACACCAGCACGATGCCGGTGACGCCGTTCCCGGTCAGGGCGAGCGAGTCCGGGAAGCCCGGGTTCACCGCCTTGGAGTAGATGGCCAGCGGCTGCATGGTCGCCGTGGCGACCAGGAAGATGATCGTCAGCGCGGCGAGCAGGATGTTGAGCGCGATCTCGTTGGGGGTCTTCTGGCGGTTGGCGCCCTCGACCAGGGCGATCATCCGGTCGATGAAGCTCTCGCCCGGCTTCTGCGTGATCTGTACGACGATGCGGTCCGACAGCACCTTGGTGCCGCCCGTGACCGCCGACCGGTCGCCGCCCGACTCGCGGATGACCGGTGCGGACTCACCCGTGATGGCGGACTCGTCCACGCTGGCGATCCCCTCGACCACGTCGCCGTCGCCCGGGATGATCTCTCCGGCCTCGACGATCACGAAGTCGCCCTGCCTGAGCTCGGGGGCTCCCACGGAGTCCCACGAGACGACGTTCTGGCCGGCCCGCCAGCCCGTGAGCCGGCGCGCCATCGTGTCGCGCTTGGCGGCGCGGAGGGTGGCGGCCTGCGCCTTGCCCCGGCCCTCGGCCACGGCCTCGGCGAGGTTGGCGAACACGACGGTCAGCCAGAGCCACACCACGATGGCCCAGGCGAAGATCGAAGGGCTGGTGATCGCGAGAACGGTGGTGAAGCCCGCGCCGATCTCGACGATGAACATCACCGGGTTGCGCCACAGCGTCGCGGGGTTCAGCTTGCGCAGCGCGTCCGGCAGGGACGTGACGAGTTGCCTGGGGTCGAGCAGGCCGCCCCCCACCTTGCCGTTCTTGTCCGGCGCGGGTGTACGGCCCGGCGCATGGAGCACTGGGGTTGCCATTACGAGATTCCTTCTGCGAGCGGCCCGAGCGCCAGGGAGGGGAGGAAGGTCAGCGCGACGAGGATGATCGTCACACCGACGACCATGCCGACGAACTGCGGCCGGTACGTGGGCAGCGTGCCCGCCGACGCCGGCACGGGTGCCTGCCTGGCCAGCGAGCCCGCCAGGCCGAGGACGAAGACGATCGGCAGGAAGCGCCCGAACGCCATGCACAGGCCGAGCGCCGTGTCGTACCACGGGGTGTTCACGGTCAGTCCGGCGAAGGCCGATCCGTTGTTGTTGGAGGCGCTGGTGAAGGCGTAGAGCACCTCCGACAGGCCGTGTGGCCCGCCGTTCAGCATGCTCGCCCGTTGCGCCGGCGATCCCATGGCCAGGGCCGTGCCTATGAGCACGAGCACGGGTGTGGTCAGGAAGTACATCGACGCCAGCTTGATCTCTCGGGCGCCGATCTTCTTGCCGAGGTACTCGGGCGTGCGGCCGACCATGAGGCCGGCGACGAAGACGGTGATCACCGCGAGCACGAGCATGCCGTACAGGCCCGCACCCACACCGCCGGGCGCGACCTCCCCCAGCATCATGTTGGCCATCGTCACCATGCCGCCGAGGGCGGTGAACGAGTCGTGGAAGGAGTTGACCGCGCCGGTCGAGGTCAACGTCGTGGCCGCGGCGAAGGTGCCGGAGTTGGCGACGCCGAACCTGACGTCCTTGCCCTCCATCGCGGCGCCGACGGCCTGCGGGACCGTGCCGTTGTGCGCGAGCTCCAGCCCGGTGAGCAGGGCCACGCTGGAGAAGGCCAGGATGCCCATGACCGCGACGATCGCGTAGCCCTGCCGCCGGTCGCCTACCATCCGGCCGAACGTGCGGGGCAGCGCGAACGGCAGCACCAGGATCGCGAAGATCTCGATCCAGTTCGTCCAGCTACTGGCGTTCTCGAAGGGATGGGCGGAGTTGGTGTTGTAGAAGCCGCCGCCGTTGTTGCCCAGCTCCTTGATGATCTCCTGGCTGGCGACGGGGCCGCCGGTGATGCCCTGGGTGCCCCCGGCGAGCCTCGCGACCTCGTGGACGCCCGAGAAGTTCTGGATCAGACCGCCCGCCACCAGGACGATCGCGCCGACGAAGGCGATCGGCAGCAGGATGCGCACCGTGCCGCGGACCAGGTCGACCCAGAAGTTGCCGAGGTTCTCGGTCTGCTTGCGGGCGAACCCGCGGACCAGCGCCATCGCGACGGCCATCCCGACGGCGGCAGACACGAAGTTCTGCACGGCCAGGCCGGACATCTGCACCAGGTGGCCCATCGTGGACTCGCCCGAGTACGCCTGCCAGTTGGTGTTGGTGACGAAGCTGACGGCGGTGTTCCACGCGATGTGGTCGGGGACCGCGGTGAAGCCGAGGCTCAGGAAGAGCTTGTCCTGCAGACGCTGGAAGGCGTAGAGGAACAGGATGGAGACGGCCGAGAAGGCCAGCACGCTGCGGGCGTACACGCTCCACCGCTGCTCGGCGTCCGGCTGGACGCCGACGAGCCGGTAGATCACCCGCTCCGGCGCCAGGTGCCTCGCGCTGCTGTAGACGCGGTACATGTAGTCGCCCAGCGGACGGTGCGTCAGCACCAGGGCGAGGACGAGGGATCCGATGAACAGGATCCCCGCTGTGGCGGTCGACATCAGAAGCGCTCCGGGAACAGCAGGGCCGCGACCATGAAGATCACCAGGCCGGCGGTGACCACCAGCCCGGCGGCGTTGGCAGCGCTCACAGGCGCTCCACCGCCTTGACGACGAACCCGATGACCACGAATATCGCGATCGTCAGGGCAACGAAGATGACGTCAGCCATCCCCACTCCTCAAATCCGGACGAACATGCTTCCGACCGCCCAGGTCGGGCGGTCTCCATAGTCAGCAAATCGCGTGATTTGAGGCTGTTGGTGGGTCTTGACGGCTTCCATACGCCGCAAAGGTGAATCTTGACGCGATCCCTACGCCGGGTGCCTCACGCGCCTCACGGCATGCCCGTATGCGCGTCAAGCACGGGCCACGTTCCCGCCCCCTGTGGAGATAGGGGACCAAGGAGGCCCCAAGGATCCCTGATCTCAGGTCTTCTTGCGCAGCGCGGACGGTCTGTGCACGGCGGTCCCGCCGCTCTTGTCGCTGCGGACCAGGTACTGGGCTCGCCGGCCGAGGCGTCCAAGCGCCGTCACGGCTCCCGCTCGCCGTCCGGCGTGGAATCCGGCGCGGGGTCGTGGCCGACCGGGGCCTCCTCATCCGTCCGGGGCGACCCGCGCCCGACGAGGAGGACCGCCGCTCCGACGATCACGAGCAGGCCGAGGCCCGCCCAGACCCATACGGGCACGCCCGCCTGTGGCTCCGGGTCGGCGGGCGCCGATGCCGGGGCGGTGCTCCCCCCGGCCGGCGCTCCCGTCGGTGCGGCCGTCCCCGCCTGCGAGCCTTGGACGGTGAACGGGATCTCTCCCTCCACGGGGTGCCCGTCGGAGGAGACGACGCGCCAGGCGATGACGTAACCGCCGGGCGGGAGCGGGCCTGCGACGCTCTCGAAGACCTTCGGGCCGTCGGTACGCGGAGGACCGGACTCGAAGCGCCGCCCGGCGGCGTCGTGCAGGACGACCACCGGGAAGCTCACGTGGGCGCTGAACTCCAGCTCGATCTGGTCGAGCCGCGAGACGGTCGCGTCCTTGGCCGGTGAGCTGCTCTTGAGGCTGTCGTGCGCAAGAGCGGGCTGGGCGCCGAGGCCGAGAACCACACCGGCCAGGAAGAGCGCCAGCAGCGCTCGGATGACGGGGAATCTCACTGACGAACTCCAAGGTGACCCGGAGGCGCGGCCGGCAAGCCATATTGGCGTGCAGGACGCTCAGAATCGTCTCACACATGGGATGAGCCCGGTCGGCGGGCCGTCCGGGATGGGCGTGGTCTGGGCGGGGCCCTTAGGATCCGTGGCGTGAGGATCCGCAGCGGTCGCGCCGAGGACGTCCCGGCGGTTCTGGCGATGTACGACAGCGCGGTGGCGTGGCTGGCCGCCGAGGGCCGCACCGGACAGTGGGGCGGCGAGCCGTTCTCGTCCGACCCCGCCCGCGTCGAGCTGGTCACCGCCCACGCCGCCTCCGGTGGCATGCGCATCGCCGAGGTGGAAGGCCGGCCCGCCGGATGCGCGGTGCTCGGGGCGCCGATTTCCTACATCGCCCCGGCCTCCGAGCCCGAGCTGTACGTGCAGGCGCTCGTGATCGACCAGGCGTTCGCCGGGCACGCGGTGGGCGCCGCCCTGCTCCGGCGCGCCAGGCAGGAGGCCGTCGAGCTCGGCGTGTCGCTGCTGCGGGTCGACTGTTACGCCGGTGGTGACGGCCGCCTGGTCAAGTACTACGAGGGCCAGGGATTCACCAGGTCCGAGACGTTCATGGTCGGCGACTGGCCGGGCCAGCTGCTGGAGATGCCTCTGAACGCCGGGAGCCGTTCGGGGGACGCCCGCGAGGCACCCCGCCTCCTCTGACCGCGCGGGAGGCGTCGCACCACCGGTGACCCGCGCGGGAAGCTGAAAGTTTCAGCGGATTCACCGGCCCGAAGCGGCCCGCTGACGGCCCGCCCGTTCCGGGACGGCCGCGTCTTCCGATGTCGCGAGCGCCTCCCTGGCTCGCGCCGCGCCGCTCACGCCGTACGGCCCGCCCACGCGGCCGGCACGCGCTGTACATGTCCGTCGAATCCGCAGACGATGGGCGCGCTCCCGCAACCGACGATCTCCCCGGCGCTCGCCGTGCGACTTAACCGGTTAATGAACCCCAAAAAGAAAGGTGACCCATGAGAAAGCGACTACGGATGGCGGAGGCGGCGGTCCTCTCACTGCTCGCCCTCGTGCTCTCGACGCTCGTCGCGGTGCAGCCCGCGCAGGCGGCGGTGGGGCTCCGCGTGAACGGCACGAAGATCGTCGAGGCCGCCGGCAGCACCTTCGTCATGCGCGGCGCGAGCCACCCGCACGCCTGGTACCCCACCCAGACGACGTCCTCCCTGGCCGGCATCAAGTCCCTCGGCGCCAACACGGTGCGCGTGGTGCTGAGCGGCGGGCGATGGACGGCCAACAGCGCCAGTGACGTGGCCAACGTGGTCGCGCAGTGCAAGGCGAACCGGTTGATCTGCGTGCTGGAGAACCACGACACCACCGGATACGGCGAGCAGAGCGGCGCGGTCACCCTGGACGCGGCGGTCAACTACTGGATCAGCGTCCAGAGCGCGCTGACCGGCCAGGAGAACTACGTCGTCATCAACATCGGCAACGAGCCGGTCGGCAACAACAGCGTCACCCCAAACTGGACGCAGGCCACCACCAGCGCGATCACCCGCATGCGCAACGCCGGGTTCCAGCACCTGCTCATGGTCGACGCGCCCAACTGGGGACAGGACTGGGCCTTCACCATGCGGGACACCGCGGCGAGCGTGTTCAACGCCGACCCGCAGCGCAACACCGTGTTCTCCATCCACATGTACGGCGTCTTCGACACGGCGGCGGAGATCAACAGCTACCTGGACAGCTTCCAGACGGCCGGGCTGCCGCTGGTCATCGGCGAGTTCGGGTTCAACCACTCCGACGGCAACCCGGACGAGGACACGATCATGGCCCAGGCGCAGGCGCGCGGGGTCGGCTATATCGGCTGGTCGTGGAGCGGCAACAGCAGTGACGTCGCCTATCTCGACATGGTGAACAACTTCAACACGAGCAGCCTCACGTCATGGGGCACGCGGATCTTCAACGGCGCGAACGGCATCGCGTCGACGTCCAAGCAGGCGGCCATCTACACCGGCGGCACCACGGACACGACGCCGCCCACCACCCCGGGCACCCCGGCGGCGTCCGCGATCACCTCCACCGGCGCCACCCTGTCGTGGACCGCCTCCACCGACGCGGGCGGGTCCGGCCTGGCCGGGTACAACGTCTACCGCGAGCAGGGCGCCACCGACCCGCAGCTCGGCCAGTCCACCACCAACTCGATCACCCTGACCGGCTTGTCCCCCAGCACGCAGTACCAGGTGTACGTGCGCGCCCGCGACGGCGCGGGGAACCTCTCCGGCAACTCCGGCCTGGTCACCTTCACCACGACCAGCGGCGGGGGCGGGGGCACCACGGGGTGCGGGGTCGCCGCCACCACCCAGAGCCAGTGGGACAACGGCTACGTCATCCAGCCGGTGACCGTCACCAACACCGGCACCGCCGCCATCACCGGCTGGACGGTGACCTTCACCCTCCCGGCCGGCCACACGGTCACGGGATCCTGGAACGCGACCTTCACGATCAGCGGGCAGAAGGTGACCGCGCGGAACGCCGGCCACAACGGGTCGCTGGCGCCCAGCGCGTCCACGTCCTTCGGCTTCCAGGCGAGCCGCCCGAACGGCAACACCCAGGTGCCGTCGGCCTACACCTGCACCGCTCCCTGACGTAAGGGCGCACGAGGGGGTACGAGGGGGTACGGCCCGCGCGGCCGTACCCCCCGTCATCTCCGCGTCTTTGCTGGGTCATGTCGGTAGATGTCCGTGCCATGCATTTCGACGGGGAAAGTCTTCAGTGCCCGACGCTCCAGCCGGGCGGTGCCATCACTGGGGGATATATGCCGACTATCGCAGATTTGTCCAAACTGCTCGACAAAGAATACGAGGACAAGAGCCTCACGGAACTTGTCAAGGCCCCTGTGTCCGCGCTGGCCGGGGTGAGCGAGGGCGACGCGAAGCTCCTCAAGGAGGCCTTCCGGATCAACACGGTCGGCGACATGGGGCGCAACAAGTTCTTCCGTACCGCCACCGCGCTGGTCGACCTGGCCGACAGCACCAAGTAACCACCGAGCGGGCCGGCAGCCATCGGCTGCCGGCCTTCTGGCACGTCAGGAGCTTCTCTTCCGGGGTCCGGCCTGGCCGGCCATCATCTCGAAGCCGTACACCGTGACCAGGCCGTAGATCAGGTGGGGGATCAGGTCGGACAGCCAGCCCACCGTGCCCCAGGTGCGCGGGTCGGTCAGGCCCAGGGCCGTCATCGGCACATTGGCCGCCACCGTCGCCGCGAGCCCGACGCCGACGCCCGCCACCGGGACGGACACGTCGTGGACGCGGATGCGAAGCGCCCCGTAGGCCGCGCCCAGCCCCACTCCCGTCCCGAGCCCGAGCAGGGCGCCGATCCCCTCCTTGCGGCTCTCGGCCCGGTGCCCCTCCCCGAGATACAGCCCGGCAGTCTCCGCGAGCTTTCCCGCGGTCTGAGCGGGCAGGCCGCTGGACGGCCGGCCGCGTACCGCCTGGTCAAGGTAGGTCACCACGTAGAGAGCCGCCGTACCCGCCGCTCCCGCCAGAGCGCCGGCCACGATGTAGCGGCAGAAGGCCGATCTCCCCATGCGCGCCACCTTTCACGTTCCTATCCCTACACCGCTTCCGCGGCCTCCCCGACTCCTTGGAGCGCGCGGGAGACGTGCTGTTCGGCGAGGAAGTGGCCGACCCCGATGACCACCGCGATGGGCCACTCGATGATCTCCAAGGCCGTGAGCAGGCCAAGCGCCGCGTAGAAGGCGAGCCGGTTCGGCGGCGGCATGGTCACCCTGCCGACCAGCGGCAGGGTGACCGACGGCTTGCTCGCCTCGGCTTGGGCGATCACGGTACGTGCCGACGGGGTGGACCGCCGCGTGCTCTCCGCCCGAGCTCCGGTGGCGGCGGGCTTCCGCGCCTTCTCGGCCTTGCCCTCGGAGGCGGACGGCCGCTTGCCGGCCTTGCTCGCGGCGGTGGACGGCCGCTTGCCGGCTTTGCCCTCGGCGGTGGACGGCCGCTTGCCGGCTTTGCCCTCGGCGGTGGACGGCCGCTTGCCGGCTTTGCTCGCGGTGGCGGACGGCCGCGAGGCGGCGGTCCGCCGCGTTTCGCCCGCCGAGCCGTTCGACGCGGCCGGACGCCGGGCCTTCACCGTCTGACCTGATGATCTGCCATCCGGGACAGTGGTCGTGTTCTGCGCCATAGCGCCCTCCGTGAGTCAGGAACGTATGGCCCATCCCCTGCCCTTCGTGCCCGGTAACGCCGCTTGGCGGGGACTTTGCCTGCGGCCCGCACCCCGATACCTGGAGAGCCATCGCGCTTGGCAGCCATGAAACCGCCTAAACGATCATTTGGCGTTTTTTCACGAAATACCGTTACATGAGGCGGCACCCCTTCACGAATTGGTCAACTCCGGCTACGTTCATGCGTCAGCGGCAATTCGGGGACTCATCCATTGGATCTGAAGGAGAAGCTGAATGCGCTTCACCCTCCGCAAGGGGGCGGGCATCGCCACCGCGACAGCCGCCCTGATACTCCCCCTGGTCACGGCCCTACCGGTCGGCGCCGACCCCGACCTCACCCAGCTGGCCCGCACGGTCACCGCGCCAGGGGTCAAGCAGCACCTCCGGCAGCTCCAGCAGATCGCGGACGCCAACGGCGGCACGCGGGCGGCGGGGACGCCGGGCTTCAGCGCCTCGCGTGACTACGTCGCCGGCCAGCTCAGGAAGGCCGGCTACAAGGTGACGATCCAGCCGTTTGAGTTCCCGTACTTCCAGGAGCACTCCACCGCGCTGTTGCAGCAGATCTCCCCCGAACCGAAGATCTACGCCCCGACCCCGGCCGACGGAAGCACGGTCGGCGAGTTCGCCACCATGACCTACTCCGGCTCCGGCGACGTCACGGCGCCCGTCCAGAACGTCGACCTGACCCTGCCGCCGGCCCCGGCGCCGGGCTCCACCTCGGGGTGCGAGGCGAGCGACTTCGCCGGCTTCACGCCGGGGAACATCGCCCTCCTCCAGCGCGGCACCTGCACCTTCCAGGTGAAGGCGGAGAACGCGCAGACAGCGGGCGCGGCCGGGGTGATCCTCTTCAACGAGGGGCAGCCGGGCCGCACCGACACGCTGCAGGGCAGCCTCGGGGAACCCACCGTCACGATCCCGGTGGTCGGCACCAGCTTCGCCGTCGGACAGGAGCTGTCCAGCCCGGCCGGCACGGTCGTACGGCTGAGGACCGACACCACCAGCGAGCTGCGTGTCACCCAGAACGTCATCGCCGATTCCAGGTGGGGCGACGCGAGCAAGGTCGTCCAGCTGGGCGCCCACCTGGACAGCGTCCCGGCCGGGCCCGGCATCAACGACAACGGCTCGGGCACCGCGGCGATCCTGGAGGTGGCGACGAAGCTCGCCAAGATCCCCACCAGGAACAAGCTGCGCTACTCCTTCTGGAGCGCCGAGGAGCTCGGCCTGCTCGGCTCTGAGCACTACGTCGGCAGCCTGTCGGCCGACGAGCGGGCGAAGACCAAGCTGTACCTCAACTTCGACATGGTGGCCTCGCCGAACTACGCGATCAAGATCTACGACGGCGACGACTCCGACGCCACGGGAGCGCCTGCCGGGCCGCCCGGATCCGACGAGATCGAGAAGCTCTTCGAGAAGTACTTCGACACCCTCCGCCAGGGCCATGCGGGCACCGACTTCGACGGCCGCTCCGACTACGGCCCGTTCATCGACGCGGGGATCCCCTCCGGTGGCGTGTTCACCGGCGCCGAGGGCATCAAGACCCCCGCGGAGCAGGCGCTCTTCGGCGGCACCGCCGGGAAGGCCTACGACTCCTGCTACCACCAGGCGTGCGACACGATCGCCAACATCAACGACAAGGCGCTCGCCCTGAACACCGGGGCCATCGCGACGGCGGCCGTGGTCTACGGGTTCAGCCGTGACCTGCCCGGTCCTGACACCCGCGCGACGGTCGCGGCGCGCGTCGCGGCACCGCCGTCCGGTGCCGACGCTCACGGACGTCCGGCCCTCTGATCCGTCCGAGGGTGGTCATGCGCGCCGTACGGGCGCATGACCACCCTTCCGCGGCGACGCGGGCCCGCGCTCGCTGGGGTCACCCCTGGCTCCGCCACCACGTGCGCGCGTCCCCCGGCGGCATGACGTACCGTCCTGTCATGTGCCGGAGTATCAAGACCCTTCGTGAGCCCTACACCAGCGACGTCACCGATGACGACGTACGGGCCGCCGCGCTGCAGTACGTTCGCAAGATCTCGGGTTTTCGGTCCCCGTCCGCGCGTAACGCGGAGGCCTTCGAACGGGCCGTGGACGTCATCGCCGTGGCGACCCAGGACCTTCTCGACGAGCTCCAGCTGAAGCACGTCGTCCGCCGGCGATCAGAGATATGACCCGACCTCAGCCCGCCTTAATTTCCCACCTAATCACGATATTTCGCTTTTTTGGGTAATTCGGGGTTTTACGAGCGCGACCGAAAGCGGGAAAGTCGAAGACCTATATCGAATCGGTCCCAGTTGGGCCATCCCAGAGTAAGGTTCGATTCATGAGGCCTTCAGAGACCTCCCGGCTCGAATCGCGCTCGGGCAGGCTCGGTCCGGCTTTCAGGCGCTGAGAGCGTCCAGTTCGTTCGTGCTGTGAGGTCGTCGAGGTGCTTACTCGCGTAGGCGGGGACTGGTCTAAATTATCCCCTTTTATGGTCGTCGATGATTTTTGTGGTGAGCGGACGGGAGGCACCCTGTGACGAGCGAACCCGGTCGTATATCCACCGTCACGGCCGCGGAGCGCCTATGAGTGCGGTCAACCGCGGAGCGCGGCGGCTCATAGGGTCGCTGCCCTTCGCCTCGCTGGGCATCGTGGCCGTAGTCGACCTCATGACCGGCCCCGACCTCGGCTACCTCTCCCTGCTGGCCGTCGGCCCGGCGTTCGCCAGCCTGGTGGGCGGTGTGCGCCGCACCGTGGTGATCGGCGTCGTCGCGCTGGTGCTGTCGTTGCTGCTGGCCCTGTACAACCACATCCTCGGAGACAGGCAGAGCAACATGAGCCTGGTCTCGATCGTCGGGGTCACGGCGGCGAGCATCCTCGCCACCGTCGGGCGGCAGCGGCGCGAGCGCGAGCTGGCCACCGTGCGGTCCGTGGCCGAGGTGGCGCAGCGGGTGCTGCTGCGGCCGGTTCCCCGGCGTGCGGGCCACCTGCGCGCGGCCGTGTCCTACACCTCGGCGAACGCGGAGGCGCGCATCGGCGGCGACCTGTACGAGGTCGTCACCGGCCCCACCGGGGTCCGCGCGATCGTCGGAGACGTGCAGGGCAAGGGCCTGGAGGCGGTCGAGACTGCGGCGCTGGTCCTCGGCGCGTTCCGCGAGGCGGCCCACGACGAGCCCGACCTGCGCGCCGTCAGCGGACGGCTTGAGAAGGCCCTCAACCGGCGGCTGTCTGGCGAGGAGTTCGTCACGGCGATCCTCCTCGACGCCGATCCCGGCGGGAAGCTCACGCTGCTGAACTACGGCCATCCCCCGCCGCTGATCCTCCATGCCGACGGCAAGATCACGCTCGCGGAGCCGGCGGACACGGCGCCGCCGCTCGGCCTTGCCGTGCTGGAGGTCGAGGGGCCCAACCCGCACCAGGTCGCTTTCGGCCCCGGCGACCAGATCCTGCTGTACACCGACGGGGTGATCGAGGCGCGTGACCGCTCGGGCCGGTTCTACCCGCTCACCGACCGTGCCTTCCTGCTGAAGGACGACGACCCCGAGGCGGCCCTCGAAGCGCTCCGGCTCGATCTGGTCGCCCACGTCGACGCGCCGCTGCACGACGACGCGGCCATGCTGTTGCTCCGGTGCCGTGAAGACTGAAGCCTGACGCGATCGCCCCGAGGCGGGAAGCGGATCCCCACCATGCCCGGCCTACGGCGCGGGTGAAGTCAGGCTCCCGGACCGTGCAGGGCCTGGCCCGGGTGGTCCTGCTGGGTGTCGCCCGGCTGCTCGGCGTCCTGCTGGGTGTCGCCCGGCTGCTCGGCGTCCTGCTGGGTGTCGCCGGGCTGCTCGGCGTCCCGCTGGATGTCCTGGCGTGAGGTGGTGGTGCGCAGGACCGCCTGCTGGAGGGCTCGGGTCAGGTCGGCGGTGGTGACCATGCCCACGACGTGCCCCGCCTCCGCGACCACGGCCATCAGCTCGCCGGTGACGGCCGTCGGCTCCAGGATGCGGGCGGCGTCGTCGTCGGGGGAGAGCAGGTGGCCGGGGGGCAGCGGCCGCGCCACCGTCGCGATCCGCCTGTCCTGCCGCTGGTCGGGCGGGATCGCCGTGAGGGCCTCCAGGGAGATGGTCCCCGCCGAATGCCCGCCGAAGTCCACGACGGGGAACACGGTCTGATGGGAGCGCACCGCCACGCCCGTGATGAAGTCATCGATGTCCTGCCAGGCCGGGGCCACATCGGGCGAGGTGGTCATCACGTCGCGCACCCGCCAGCCCTTGAGCCCTTCGTGAGCGGCCCGCACCAGGCCCTCGCTCCGGGCGGCGCCGACCAGGAACCAGCCGATCAGCATCAGCCACAGCCCCCCGGTCGACGCCAGCAGGATGAGCTCCATGCCGCCGAGCGCGATCAGTGACATGCCGAGCACCTGCCCGGCCTTGGCAGCCGAACGGTCGGCGCGCACCCGGTCGCCGTGCATGTGCCACAGGGCCGCGTGCAGCACGCGTCCCCCGTCAAGAGGGGAGCCGGGAAGCATGTTGAAGACGGCCAGCACGGCGTTCATCAAGGCGAGCCACCGTACGGCGGCGACGACCAGCTCGGGACCGTGGAGGAACAGGACCGCCAGGTAGAAGACGCCCGACAGGGCCAAGCTCACCAGCGGGCCCACGACCGACACCTGGAACTCGTCCTTCGGCGTCTTGGTCTCCCCCGCGAACTCGGTCACGCCGCCGAGCAGCCACAGCGTTATCGACTTGACCGGCACGCCCCTTCGGCGGGCGACGAGCGCGTGAGCGAGCTCGTGCGCCAGGAGCGAGCCGAGGAACAGGACCGAAGCGGCGGCGGCGATCATCCAGTACCGGGCCGGAGGCTGGTCCCTGACCGCCTGCGGCAGCACCGTGGTCGCCAGCACCCCCCCGATCAGGACGACGATCATCACCGTGGACCAGTGGGCTCCCACGGGGATGCCCGCCACATGGCCGAGACGCAGGCTCTGTTTCATGCGCCCGCGCTCCCCTGGCCGCCGGGCGCCGAGGGGGAGTGCCGTGATCGCACGACGGCGACCGGGCAGTACGAATGGTGGAGCACTCCATGGCTGACCGAACCGAGTACGGCCGAGCCGATGGCGCCCCTTCCCCGCGAGCCGACCACCACGAGGTCGGCCATCGACGACGCCTCGGACAGGGCCTCGACAGGGTGAGTGCGAACCGTCGCGTCGTTCACCTCCACCTGCGGATACTTGTCACGCCACGGGGCAAGCTGCTCCTTCGCCGCGAGCTTGCCCATGTCGTAGACCCTTTCGAGGTCAGGGGTGTAACTGGCGAACATCGGGAGATAGACGGACATCTGCCATGCGTAGACGGCGCGCAGCCGGGCTCCCCGCAGGTAGGCCTCCTCGAAGGCGTACTCCAGCGCGCCCTCCGACTCCGGCGACCCGTCGTGACCCACGGCGACCTCCCCGTGGACGGTCTCCTGCGGGTGACCGGCGACGACGACCGGACACTCGGTGTGGCCGGCCACGCCGATCGAGACCGAGCCGAGCACCAGCCCCATGAACCCGCCCAGGCCCCGGGTGCCGACCACCAGCTCGTGGGCGTCGCGCGCCTCGTTCAGCAGTTCCGTGCGCACCTTGCCCGTGCGCGACGCCGACTCGACCAGAAGCCCGGGGACCCGCTCGTGGGCCGCCTTGGTGGCCTCGGCGAGCACGCCCCTCGACTGCCGTGACAGGGAGTCCTTGAACCCGGGCGGCGTGCCCAGCGACTGGTCGAAGATCCACGGCTCGGTGACGTGGACGACGCGCAGTTCACGGTCACGACGTACGGCGTCGTCCGCGGCCCACCGGACGGCGTCCAGCGCGCCCTGTGAGCCGTCGACGCCCACGACAACGTGTCCGTTCATGGTGCTCCTCGTCACGGCTGCCTCGGGCGCCGCCACCGGTCGTGAGCGGAGGTCCATGCCTTGTCCCAGTCGTCGTAGCGACGGCGGTCGAGCATCCACCGGACGAGCGCGAGGTTCAGGAACAGCAGGCCCGCCGCCCCGGTCTCGACGCCGAACCCGGCCACCACCGCGTCGGCGACCGTCTGGGAGTGCGTCCGCGGGGGCGCCGTCGGACGTCCTGACGAGTCGATCCACATCTCCAGCGCGGACCCCGCCTTGGCGTGCGCGGGCACGGTCACCACGTCCGTACGCACCCGGCCGTCGGGCGTGTACCACCGCGCCTTGGCCTTGATGCCGAGGACGGCCCCCTGGGAGGAGACCGCGCTCGTACTGGCCGCGTCCTCCAGCAGTACGGCCGTGACCGCCTTGCGCTGGCCGGGCTCGACACGCTCGGCCACGACACCCCGGCCGTAGACGGCGCGGGCGGCGAGGACAGCGGGCCACACACAGACCAACAGGGCCAGCAGGGTGAGAAGCACCACGACGGTTTCGATCCGGTCAGAGCGCCGACGCAGCGGGTTGCGGTCGAACCGGTACCGGCGAACACACCTTGTCGTCCACCTGGCCAAGGATCGCATGGTGAACCTCCCTGTCAGGGAATCTTCATCCAGAGTCGGGTACGCCCGATGCCACCCGACAGGGTCTTACGACGCCTCCCCGCGGGACGTTCGGCCCTGCCCGCCACCTGCGCCTTCACACGCATCGTGACCACACATGACTAACGTACGACGATGTCGGCCCGTGCGGTATCCCGGCCCGTCGAGACCGGAGGCTTCCGGCCCGCCAGGAGCACCCCTGTAAACCCCGAGTCAAGAAACGGCGCCTCCGCCCGCGTGAGCGGCAAGCACGCGGAAACGGCGAAACAACCTTTGCCCGGCCGGCGGGCTCGACGGAGCCTGCGTGGTGATCGTTCTGGCTTCGCGGCCCAGCAGGGTCTGGGACGCGTGTGCCTCATGGGAAGATTACGAATCTTCGGGAATACTGTGAAGTTTCCGGACAGGCCACTGTCGGAACTGCTAAGAATTTGCGCGGCCAGGATTCTGAACAGAGAGGTTCGGCATGGACCGCGACGGCACCCCGAGACCCTTCGAAGAGGACCCTCTGAAGCAGACCGGTCCTTTGGGCATCGCGTGGACCAGCGAACCGGAGCGCGCCGACGGCGACGTGCTGTCCGACGGATGGACCCCCGGCCACGAACCCTCTCACCCCCACCAGAGCGACGACTCGCGGGAGCTCGACCGGCCAGACCACGAGCGGGCCCAGGGCTACGACCGTTCCGAGGGCTACGACCGTCCCGAGAGGTTCGAAGGACCCGACGACTACGAGCGACCCGATGGATACGCGCGGCCGGACGACGCGGGCTTCGACCCTGACGGGGAGCACGACCCGGACGCGGAAGAGCGCCGCGGCTTCCTCGGATCCGGCTGGACCGGCGAGGACCTGGAAGAGGAAGAGAAGAGCAGCCAGAACAAGCGGCTCGTCCTCGCCATGATCGCGATCGTCGTGCTCGCGGTCGCGGGCGGCTGGATCGTGTCGTCCTCGGTGGGCTCGAAGCCCGAGGCCGCGTGCTCGTCCGCCGCCGGCTGCTCCCCGGCCGGTGAGCTGGACCCCGAGCTGACCGACGACCCGGCGGCCGACCCCAGCGCCGCCCCGTCGGCCGATCCGGCCGTCACCCCGGAGAAGACGACGGCGGAGCCCAGCCAGACGCCCACCCCGACACCGACGACCTCCCGGGCACAGACCCCCCAGGAGCCCACGTCCCGCCCCTCGCCGACGCGCACGCGGACCCACTCCGCCCAGCCGACGCCGAGGGCCAGCACCCGGACACAGCAGCCGGAAGACCCGCGTATCCAGGACGACGAGCCGACCACGGAGCCCAGCCCGTCGCCGACGCCCCCGCCGACCACCGAGGCGCCCCAGCCCGCCCCGAGCCCCACCCAGACCAAGAACGGCGGCCTCCTCGACTGGCTCTTTTGACGACCGGCCCCTCTCTGCGGCGCCGCACGAGCCCGTACGGGCGCGTCATCGGGCCGCGCGGTCGTGGCGGGCGCGGCGGATCAGGTGGCGGGCTATGGCCAGGACGATGAGGGCGAGCACGGCGAACAGCACGTAGGTCTCGTAGCGGACCACATCTTCGTAGATCTTGTTGATGTTGGTGCCCGCCAGGTAGCCCAGGGTCGTCCACAACCCGACCCACAGGAACGCGCCGAGGACGTTGAAGGTGAGGAAGCGGCGCCACTCGACCCCGGTGGTGCCGGCGACGATGCCGTTGAATTGGCGGAAGCCGTCGATGAAGCGGGCGACGGTGATGATCGGGGCGCCGTGGCGGCGGAAGAACGCCTCGGCCGCCTGGAACCGCCGCTCGGGGAGGAAGACGTAGCGCCCGTAGCGGTGGATCAGCGCACGACCACCGCTGCGGCCGATGAGGTAGCCGAGGTTGTCGCCCACGACGGCGGCGACCAGGGCGACGACGGCGACGCCCACGACGTTGAGCCGCCCCGCCCCCGCGTAGACGGACGCGGCGATCAGGATGGTCTCACCCGGCACGGGGATCCCGAAGTCCTCAAGGAAGACCAGCGCGCCGACGACCAGGTAACCGTACCGGTCGAGCAGCGGGGCCAGATGGGCCAGAGGACCCGGAAGCGGTGGCGGCGCCATGTGATCACTCTACGTGCTGACGCGACCACCCACCGGACGCCTGTACGGAGGTGTCCTTGGACGACATCCGCCGCCGGGCGCCGCGCCGCCAGATCACCATGAGCGCCAGCAGCGCCACGATGGTGAGGGCCGACAGGCCGATCCCCAGCGCGGCGCCGGACCGCTGGTCGGCGGCTCGGCCGGGAGCCCACGGGATGGCCAGGATGTCGTACCAGCCCTGCCCCTGGGTCGGCCCGGCCAGGAACACCAGGGCCATCCACGCCTGCACGGCGAGCGCGCCCATCAGCATGCGCGTACGTACGGCCGAGCTGATGGCCCTGGGCAGCGGATCGAGGCCCAGGGCCACGCAGAAGAACCACGTCCCGGTCACCACCACGACGACCTCGGCGACGAGGCGCACCGCGAGGCTCGACTGGGCGGGCTCGAACAGCCCGGTGACGTAGAGGAGCAGATAGGGCACGGCGTAGGCGGCCATCGCGGCCAGGGGCTGGGTCAGCCTGAGCGCCGTGGCGTCGCCGCCCGCCTGCCCGAGGAGGGGCAGGGCCTCCCGCGAAGGCGTCAGTGGAGCACCGAGGGCGAGCAGGGCCGGGCCGACGGTGCCCAGGAGCGCGTACTGGAACGCGTGCATGGAGAACATCGCCGGTCCGTACGCGGACACGCCTCCGGCCGCGGCGTACAGCAGGACGAGGAGGCCCGCCATCGCGGCGACCGTACGGCCGGCCGGCCAGGACTCGCCGCGCCGGGCGAGCCGCCGCACGCCGACGAGGTACGCCACCGCGAGGCCCACCACGGCGAGGATCAGCAGGGGGTCGGGCCGCGTCTCGGTCACAAGGCGCCAGGGGCTGAACGGGGGCAGGGAGTAGCCGAGCAGTTCGTGCTGGTCGTGGGCCCCGCTCCCGCGCGGAGGCGGGGTGCGCGACAGGCCCACCGCCAGCGCGATCGTACAGGCCATCACGCCGACCTCACCGGCCGCGAGCCGCAGGAAGGGCCGGGAACCGGACGGGCCCGGGGTCTCCATGGCCGCGATCGTGGTGCGGCGGTGCCGCAGGCCGAACCATCCCAGCACCACGAGCGCGATCAGCTTGCCGAGAACCAGCAGTCCGTAGCGCGACTCCCAGAGCTGGGCCGGCGAGCCGAGGCGGATCCAGGCGTTGACCAGGCCCGAGACACCGACGGCGACGAAACAGCAGAGCGCGAGGGCGCTGAACCTCCGTACGGCCGGGGCGAGGGTGTCCGACCGGCGCAGGTAGGCGACGACCCCGAACAGGCCGCCCACCCAGACGGCCACCCCGGCGATGTGCAGCATCAGGCTGGAGACGGCGATGTTGTGATCCGCGGCCGAGGCGGAGTGGCCGACGTACGCGGGGGGCAGCACAGCGAAGATCGCGACGGCGAGCAGCAGGCCACGGCCCCACAGGCCGAGCGGCAGCGTGGAGGCCCCCGCGATCACCAGAGCCAGCAGCGTCACCAGCAGGAACGCCTGTCCCTGGGGGACCTCCATGCTGAAGGTGAGCAGGAAACCCGACTGCAGCGCCTCCCCGACCGGAAGTCCCAGCAGGTCCGAGAGGGTGAGGATCTGCGTGGCCGCCGCGCTGGCGGCCCACGCGAGCGCCCAGTGCCCGGCGACGCGGGTGATCTCCCGCCTGGAGGCCGCGTCGCCCGCCAGCGCCACGGCCGACAGCAGGGTTCCCACCGTCGCGACCGCGCAGACGTCGTGGACGACCCTGACGACGGGGAGTCCCAGGGTGGTGAGGACGCCTGGAGAGGGCAGGCCGGGGATCTCCTCCCTCGGCCAGCCGCCGCCGAACCACATCGCCAGCACGAGCACGGCGAGCGCCGCGACGCCGACGAGCACGAACACGGCCGAGCGCAACCGGGGAGAGGTCATTCTCCTGCTTCCTCGTTTCGGGACCGCACGATGTTCCAGGACCGCACAAAGCACAGTTGATCGCCTGTGATCGAGTATCTCCGCATTCAACGGCAGGGGCGAGAGCCTTTCGGAAGCGGAATCACCTTTCCCACGAGAACACCCCTGACCCCCCTGAAACAGGCCATTCCAGCGGCGCGTGCGCCGGCGGTCCCAACGCGCCGCAAGCCCGCCCCCACCTGGCCTTTTGTACGACCATGGCAGATCTTGATGCACCGGAGAGGTCCGGATCGCGTTTACCGACCCCCGCACCGGACAGGGGCAATATCGGACAGACCTACTGCCGAAGGGGGACAGATCATGGGCGCCGACGACAAGATCTCGAACAAGGCCGAAGAGCTCAAGGGCAAGGTCAAGAAGGGTGTGGGCGACGTCACGGGCGACGACGAGCTGCGCGCCGAGGGAGAGGCCGACGAGGCCAAGGGCCATGTGAAGCAGGCCGGCGAGCGGGTGAAGGACGCCGCCAAGAACGTCAAGAACGCCTTCAAGCACTGACGCCCGCCGAGCGCCGACGCCGCCCGAAGGCCCGCCTGCCGAACACCTGCGGGGCCGAGGTGGCGCCGGACCGGCCAGAAGACGACCGCGACAGCGGCGGAGCCCCCGGATGCCACAGGGCCTCCGCCGCTGTCGCGCCGCGATGTGGCCGAGGTCGCCGGTGGCCTTACAGGGATCGGCGGAGCTTGGCCACCATGTCCTCCTTGTAGCGGTGCGCCTCGGCCAGCGTGGCCCCCTCGCGCAGCGCCGTGACGACGTCCTCCTCGGCGTCCGCGTACATATAGGAGTCGGCGAAGACGTCCGTCGAAGGAAGGGCGACCACCCCGGCGCCGTCCATGACGATGGAGGTGCTCTCGTCCACCATCACGCCGGCGATCTCCACCGGGCGTCCGACCGACGCCACGTGTACCTCCGGCCCCGGCCCGGCCGTGGCCTCGTACAGCGCCCACACGGGCAGGCCGAGGTCGCGGAAAGCGTTGACGTCGCGGACCCCGCCCTCCACCAGCAGGCCCGACACTCCCCGCGCGAGGGCGGCGCGGGTGAGGATCTCGCCCCACACCGCTCCGGCCGCCGCCCGGGCTCCCGCGACGACGACCACCCGGTCCTCCAGGTCCTCGTCCATCAACCAGTGCAGGGGCGCGAGGCCGTTGTCCCCCGGCCCCGGCGCGAGCCGTACGGTGCGGGCCCTGCCGAGCAGGCCCAGCGATCGGTGGATCGGGCGCAGCGGCGGGCTGAGCCAGCCGGTGAGCCCGCGCAGTTGCAGAACGTCCGCGATCGCGGTGGTAGGCGGAACCACGGTATCGATCACCTCTTATGGAGAAATTTCCGGATCTTGCCGACTGGGGTACAGCGGAGGCCGGCCCCCGGTGACGAGCCGTCGGTGCGGAACGGTCGGCTCATCGTCCGAGCCCCGGACCGGTGACAGGGCTCGGATCTGTGAGACGGACGGCGAATCCCGTGGCGGAGGTGTGCTGCACGGTACTTCCTCTCCCTTTGCCTCGGAACGGCCGTCCCGGTGCCGCATGTGGAACGTGACGTTCACTCTGATGCTTGACGCTGCGTGAAAGATCCGGGAAATACAAATTCGAGATGATTTGAGATCAAGTGGAGTGGTGGACCGGGTTGCCTGCGCCGTTCGTGAATCCGGCGTTCGGCTCGATGGGCGTCCACCCGTGAGAAATCACTCCCCCCAGAGGGTGCGGACCTCTTCGAAGACCTTCTGGTTGTGGGAGATCTCGACGACGTTGCCGTCGGGATCCTTGAGGGCGCAGATGTAGCCGACCGGCGGCGGCAGCTCCATCGGGTCCCAGTGCAGGCAGCCCAGCTCCCGGGCGCGCCGAGCGATCTCGTCCACGTCCTCGCGGTGGGGCACTTCCATGCCGAGATGGGCGAACGGCGAGAGCTGCGGCTGCGGCGTGCCCCTGTCCTTGGCGAACTCCACGAGCACCAGCACGAAAGGCGTCGCCACCTGCTTGTCGTTGGAGAGCCAGGCGTTGCGCCCGTCCTTGTCCTCGTGGGTCGACACCACCACCAGAGGAGTCATGGTCGTGTAGAACTCGATGGCCTTGTCGAGGTCGCAGCTTGGCAGCGCGATGTGCGTCCAGCGCGCCTCGGTGAGCTTCTTGCCGAGCACAGTGCCTCCTTCAGCCGTTCAGCCTGGGTCGTCAGGCCTGTCGGGTCTTCAGCTCCTCCTTGTTCCTTCCCCCAATCGTGGTCGGCGGGCCCTCGAACCCTCCGACGCGAGCGGCGTCGCATCCTCGCCGGTCGGGCCGCGTCAGGTGCCGGTCGTGTGCCGGGCCTTCCCTCCCAGGCAGCTTGGCGTTGAGGGCGACGTCTCGGACGGTACGTCCGTGGTCCGCGTGCCCTCCATGTGCTCACAGCCCAAAGATCGGGTTTCCGGCCGCTACCGTGCCCGATCTGATGAGGAATGTTTCACGTGACACCATTCGGACGGGGTCGCGCATGTTTCACGTGACACCACTGTTCTCAGAGAGCACCTGGAGCAGTTCGCGGGCGGTGAGCGCGGTGTGCAGGTGGTGCGCCATGGGAGAGTCCAGGGGGTCGCCGCCGAGGAGCTGCCGGATCTGCCCGATCCGGTAGCCCACCGAGTTGCGGTGCAGGTGCAGCAGGTCGGCGACCGCCGCCCGGCTGCCTCGGGTGGAGAGCCACGCGTCGAGCGTGAGGATCAGCTCGGGGCGGTCCAGGAGCGGGCCGAGGTGCTGGTCGACGAACGCCTGGAGCCGGTCGGGCGGTACGGCCAGCAGCAACTGCGCCAGCCCGAGCGACGAGTGCAGAAGCTCGGTCTCCCCTGGACGCCGTCTGAGCAGGCCGAGCACGGTCTCCGCGTCCCTGAAGGAGCGCGGCGTCCGCGCGGGGCCCGACACCACCGGCCCCGTGGCCGCGAGCACGGTCCCCTCTCCCACCATTCCCTGCAGGCGGTCGCGGATCCTGCTCACCTCACGGGGGATGTCACCGGTGAGCACGGTCCAGCCCTCCACGCCGTTCTGCCGGACCGGCATCTCCAGCCAGGACAGGGCCGTGGACCAGGTGTGCCGGTTGGAGCCGTCGTAGGCGAAGACGGCGGCGGCGTGGGGCTGGTCGAGGTGGACCCCGAACCTCGCCGCCGTCCGCGTCACCTCCTCGGTGCCCCGCAGCGCTCCGAAGCGCAGCTCGTCGATGAGCCTGCTGGCGGTCTCCGACTTGACCACGGCCGAGGCGTCCCGGCGTACGGCCTCGATCGCCACGGCCGTGGAGGCGGCCCGCAGGTACGGAAGCACGTGGTCGGGCAGCGGCTCGGCCAGCAGCAACAGGCCGACCCGGCGCTGACCGGCCCGTACGGCCAGGGCGCGCGCCTCCCATCCGTCCGGGCAGACGACCCGCACGGGGTCCGGTTCGGCGAACACGCGGCGCACCTCGGCGGGGCTCATCGTGGCGTCGCCACCGTCGGTGGCGTGGAAGACGCCGCCGTGCACGCCGACCAGCCGGGCGGCCCTGCCGGTCTCGTCCGCGATCCGCCGCAGGATCGAGCGCCAGCCGTCGCCGCCGAGTGCCAGGTCGTTCAGGGCCGAGGCGAACTCCTCGACGCTCGCCGAGGTGCTCCTGTTCCTGAGGCGGCCGGAGCCGTCCGGCGCTTCGGAGTCGCCGAGCCGATCCATCAGACCTCCACGGTTTGGCCCTACCGAGCAAAGTAGGACACATCCCCATTTTGGCCATCGACTTCGGGGGCCGTGGCATGCGTCCGGTGCCGATCGCGCCGGATGGAATGGTCCAGCCGCCGGACGTGTTCGTCAGTGGCGAGGCGAACCGCCGAACCTTGAGGAGCATCACAGATGAGCAAGCTGAACGACGACGCCAAGGCCCTGCTCGCGCGGCCCGTGCACGCCTGGGTCACCGCGCACCGACCCGACGGATCGCTGCACAGCACGGTGGTCTGGGTCGACGTCGACGGGGACGACGTCATCTTCAACACCGCGGTAGGGCGGGCCAAGGAGCGCTACCTGCGCGAGGACCCCCGGGTGTCGGTCAGCCTGCTCGACCCCGACAACGCTTTCCACCTGGTCAGCGTCTCGGGCAAGGCCGAGTTCGAGCTGGAGGGCGCCGACGAGGTCATCGACCGCCTGGCCAAGAAGTACCTCGACGCCGACTCCTACCCCTTCAGGACCCCGGACGAGCAGCGCATCACCGTACGCGTCACCCCCGAGCACGTGATCCACAACGCCTGAGCGCGGCCGGCGCGCCCGCCCCTCACCCGGCCATCGGGACCGGCCACGCGCGGGCGGGCGCGCGGCGACGAGGTCAGGACAGCGGGGCGAACCGGCGCAGCCGGAGGCTGTTGCTGACCACGAAGACCGACGAGAACGCCATCGCGGCACCCGCGATCATCGGGGAGAGCAGCCCCGACGCCGCCAGCGGGATCGCGGCCACGTTGTAGGCGAAGGCCCAGAACAGATTGCCCTTGATCGTGCGGAGCGTGCGGCGGGAGAGCCTGATCGCGTCCGCGGCCACCCGCAGGTCCCCGCGTGCCAGGGTCAGATCGGACGCCTCGATGGCCACGTCGGCGCCGGTGCCCATCGCCATGCCGAGGTCGGCCTGGGCAAGCGCAGCCGCGTCGTTGACACCGTCTCCCACCATGGCCACGACCCGGCCCTCGGACTGAAGGCGCTTGATCACGTCGACCTTCCCCGCGGGCAGCACGTCGGCGATCACGTCCCCGACGGGTACGCCGACCGACGCCGCGACGGTCTCCGCCACCGCCTGGTTGTCCCCGGTGAGCAGCACGGGACGCAGCCCGAGCTCCTTCAGCCGTGAGATCGCCTCGGCCGACGTCGGCTTGACCACGTCGGCGACGGTCAGCACGGCACGCGCCCGCCCGTCCCAGCCGACGGCGACGGCGGTCTCACCACGCGCCCGCGCATCGGTGACGGCACGCTCCAGATCGGCCGGCAACCCCTGCGAGCTCTCGGCCGGCTCTCCTCGCCGATGCTCGACCGGCAGGTCGCCCGAGTGCCCGCCCAGCAGTCGCGGCCTGCCCACCAGCACGGCGTGGCCGTCGACGACCCCTCGCACGCCGAGACCCTCGATGTTCGCGAAGCCCTCCACCGGGGCCAGCCCCGCGCCGTCTTCCCGGCCGGCGAGCGCCGCCCTGGCCACCGCCTGGGCGATCGGGTGCTCGGAGGCGGCTTCCAGCGATCCCGCGAGCCGCAGCACCTCGTCGCGCTCGACTCCCGGTGCGGTCACCACGTCGACCAGGGTCATCTGGCCGGCGGTCACGGTGCCCGTCTTGTCGAGGACGATCGTGTCCACGCGCCGGGTGGACTCCAGCACCTCGGGGCCCTTGATCAGGATGCCGAGCTGCGCCCCGCGCCCGGTGCCGACCATCAGCGCCGTGGGCGTGGCCAGCCCGAGCGCGCACGGGCAGGCGATGATCAGCACGGCCACCGCCGCGGTGAAGGCCGCCGCGGCGCCGTTCCCCGTGCCGAGCCAGAACCCGAGGGTGCCGAGCGAGAGGGCGATGACGATGGGCACGAAGAAGGCGGAGATGCGGTCGGCCAGCCGCTGGACCTCGGCCTTGCCGTTCTGCGCGTCCTCGACGAGCCGGGCCATCTGGGCGAGCTGGGTGTCGCCTCCGACACGGGTGGCGCGGACGACCAGGCGGCCTCCCGCGTTGACGGTCGCGCCGGTCACGGTGTCGCCGGGCCGTACCTCGACGGGGACGGACTCCCCGGTGAGCATGGACGCGTCGACCGCCGAGGCGCCCTCCTCCACGACCCCGTCGGTGGCGATCTTCTCGCCGGGCCGTACGACGAAGGTGTCGCCCACGGCAAGGCGCTCGACCGGGACGCGCTCCTCGCGGCCGTCGCGCAGGACGGCGACGTCCTTGGCGCCCATCTCCAGCAGGGCCCGCAACGCGCTGCCCGCCCGGCGCTTGGACCTGGCCTCGAAGTAGCGACCCGCCAGGATGAAGGTGACCACCCCGGCGGCGGCCTCGAAGTAGACGTTCCCGGCGCCGCTCCCCCGGCTGAGCGTGAACTCGAACCCGTGCCGCATGCCGGGCATGCCGGCCATGCCGAAGAAGAGCGCCCACAGCGACCAGCCGAACGCCGCCAGCGTGCCCATCGAGACCAGCGTGTCCATGGTGGCGGTGCCGTGCCGCAGGTTGGTCAGCGCCGCCCTGTGGAACGGCAGGCCGCCGTACACCACGACCGGGGCGGCGAGGGTGAGCGACAGCCACTGCCAGTTGTCGAACTGCAGCGGGGGGATCATGGCCATCGCGATCACGGGGACGGTGAGCGCGATCGACACGATCAGCCGCCGCCTCAGCGGAGCCGGCTCGTCGCGTTCCTCGGTCACGGGCTCGGCGCTCGGCAGCTCGGCCGAGTAACCGGCCTTCTCGACCTCGGCGACCAGGTCCTCCGGCCGGACCTCGCCGTCGTAGACGACCTTGGCCTTCTCGGTGGCGTAGTTGACCGTCGCGGTCACGCCGTCGATCTTGTTCAGCTTGCGCTCGACGCGGGAGGCGCACGAGGCACAGGTCATGCCGCCGATGGCCAGCTCGATCTGGCCGCCCCCGGCGGACGGCCTCCTGGTGACGGACGTCATGGCGTCTCCTCCCGTTCGTCTCCCATAGTGCGTGACCCCAAGTCGCGGGCGCCAATCGCAGCCTGCCCTTATGTCCTGGAACCATACCCCCCTACAGTACCTTGCGCGTCAAGTGGGCCTCGTCGCGCGGCGAGGGTTCGGCGCCCTCCGCAGGGGTATCTGGAGCGGCATTCCCCCTGGAATGGCCGTGCCGATACGGTTCGGGCGGAGAACCGAACATGTCGCACGGTCTGATCTACTGATGTCGCGGGCTTCGCGGAAGGACGACACCGTGATCGTCGAGCTGGTCTTCCTGCTGGGCGCGCTGGCCCTGGTCATCGCGAACGGCGTCTTCGTCGCGGCCGAGTTCTCCCTGGTCACCGTCGAGCGGAGCGAGGTGCAGCGGCTCGCCTCCGCCGGCGACCGTGGGGCCCAGGGCATCCAGGCGGCGATCAGGCGGCTGTCGTTCCAGCTCTCCGGGGCACAACTGGGCATCACGATCACCTCGCTCCTGCTCGGCGTCGTGGCCGAGCCCGCCATCTCCGGGCTGCTCCATCCCGCCGTGGAGTGGATCCCGGGCCTGCCGGGCGGGGCGACCGAGAGCGTGTCCGCGCTGCTTGGCCTCCTCATCGCCACGGTGAGCCAGATGGTGCTCGGCGAGCTGGTCCCGAAGAACGCCGCCCTGTCGCGCCCGATGGCCGTCGCGCGGCTCTCCACGCCCCCACAGCGGATCTTCTCGGCGGTGTTCGCGCCGCTCATCAAGGCCTCCAACGCGACCGCGAACGCCATCGTCCGGGCGCTCGGGGCCGAGCCGCAGGACGAGCTGGCCTCCGCCCGGTCCCCCGACGAGCTGAGCCTGCTGATGAGCCTGTCGGCCGAGGCCGGCACCCTTCCCACGGGCACCGCCGCCATGCTCCGCCGCGCTCTGCGCTTCGGCGACATGACCGCCGCCGAGGCGATGACCCCGCGCATGGACTGCGTGACCGTGACGGACGGGGACACCGTCGCCGAGTTCCTCACCCTGGCCAGGCGGGAGCGCCACCTGCGGCTCCCCGTCTCCGGTGGCGAGATGGACGACATCGTGGGCGTCGCCTCCGTGGTGGACGCCTTCGCCGTGCCCGAGTCCCTGCGCGAGGAGACCCGGGTGGAGAAGATCCGGCGTCCCCCCGTGCTGGTCCCCGAGTCGCTCGACCTCGCGACCCTGCAGGAGCGCCTGTTCACGGCCAGGGCGGAGATGGCGGTCGTGGTGGACGAGTACGGCGGCTTCGCCGGCATCGTGACCGTCGAGGACCTGGCGGAGGAGCTGATCGGCGACATCGCCGACGAGTACGACCTGCCCGAGGAGGGCTCGGCCGAGCCGGAGCACGCCCTCCTCGCCCCCGGCGCCTCCGTGGCCGTGCCCGCGCTCCTGCGCGCCCACGAAGCCGAGGAGCGCACCGGGTTCCAGATGCCCGAAGGACCGTACGAGACCCTCGCGGGGTTGCTGATCAGCCGTCTCGGCCGCATACCGGACGCAGGGGACAGCGTGGTCGTGGACGGCTGGACCCTCAGAGTCGACACCATGCGACGCCACCGCATCGAGCTCATCACGCTCACCGCCCCGGAAGGCGAGGAGGGCCGATGAGCCTGCTCGACGTGCTCGCCATCGTGCTGCTGCTCGCGGCGAACGGGTTCTTCGTGGGAGCGGAGTTCGCGCTGATCTCCGCCCGCCGCACGCAGATAGAGCCCCTGGCCAAGGAGGGCTCCCGGAAGGCCGGGGCGGTGCTCGCGGCCATGGACTCCGTTCCCCTGATGCTCGCCGCCGCCCAGCTCGGCGTGACCCTCGCCTCGCTGGCGCTCGGGGCCGTCGGCGAGCCGGTCATCGCCCACGCCCTGGAGCCGCTGTTCGCGGCCCTCGGGCTCCCCGTGGGCCTGGTCCATCCGACCGCCTTCACCCTCGCCCTGCTCCTCGTCGTCTCCGCACACGTGATCATCGGCGAGATGGTGCCGAAGAACCTGTCCCTGTCCAGCCCCGACCAGGCGGCCCTGTGGCTCGTGCCGCCCCTGCGCCTCGTCGCGCGCGCCACCCGCCCGGTGCTGGTCGGGGTCAACGCCCTCGCCGCGGCCGTCCTATGGGTGCTGAGGATCCCGCCGACCGAGGAGATCCGCTCGGTCTACACCTCCGACGAGATGCCCGCCCTCATCCAGGAGTCGCGCAGGCACCGGCTGCTGGACCAGGACGAGCACGATCGCATGATCGCGACGCTCGCCCTGCACGCCCGTCCGGTGGAGTCGGTCATGGTGCCGATCGGCGAGGTCGTCAGCCTGCCCGCCACGACCCGCGCCGCGGAGCTGCAGGAGAACGCCGGACGCTACGGCCACTCACGATTTCCCGTACGCGGCGCCGGGCCGGGCGAGCTGTCGGGGTACCTCCACGTCCTCGACGCCCTCAACGGCCACGCGGCGCACGAACCCCTGCCGGCCCGCGCCCTGCCCCACGTACACCGCAGGACCACCCTGGCCGACGTGCTCGCGACGATGCGCAAGCGCCGCGCCCAGCTCGCCGCGATCGTCGACGACGGCGGCGCCGTGGCCGGGGTCGTCACCCTGGAGGACGTGCTCACGGGCCTCCTCCACCACGCCAGCCAGGAGACCCCGAGCTAGTCCTGTCAGGTTCCAGTGCGGCTATTGTCATCTTTCATCCAGATTCGACTAATAGCGTGACCCGGTGGTTAAGAGCGCGGACATCTGGGGCAGCACAGGACAAATGCATGTCGCGACCCGTTCGTCACCCTCGCCGGCCTCGTCACCGTCGTCGCAAGGCGGCCGACAGTCGTGGCTGGACGCCCTGCGCGGGATCGCGGCGCTGATCGTCGTCTTCGAGCACTCGCTGGACGCCCTCCTGCCGGAGGTCCGCGGCTCGATCAGCCCGTGGTTCGACTTCGGGCAGTACGGCGTGCTGGTGTTCTTCCTGGTCAGCGGGTATGTCATTCCGGTCTCACTGGAACGGCGGGGCAGTGTGCGGGGTTTCTGGATCACCCGGTTCTTCCGCCTTTACCCCCTGTGGGCGCTGGTGGCGGCGATCGGCACCGTGTTCGCCGTCGTCGGCGTGTACTCCACCCTCCCCGCGCAGACCTCCGGGCGGCCATGGAGCTCCACGCTGGCCCACGTGACGATGCTGCAGGACCTGCTCCAGGTGCCCAGCGTCGTCAACGTCTTCTGGACCCTCTCGTACGAGATGGCGTTCTACCTCCTGGTCACCGCCATGTTCGTGTTCGGCGTCCACCGGGCGAGCGCCGGGACCTCGCTGACCTTCGCCGTGTGCGCGCTCGTCGCCGGCGCGCTCGTACCGGCCGGGTGGCTGTCCCACGCCCTGGGCGCGAGCGTGGTCGGGATCGCGGCCGTCGTGCTCCTCGGCGGGATCGCCGCCGTCCTCAGCGCGAAGCGCGACGTACGGCTCCAAGGCGCGGCGGTCATCGCCGTGCTCGCCGTCGTGCTCCTCACCTTCAACAGCAGGGTGGGCGCGTGGCAGAGCCTCATCATCCTGGCGACGATGTTCGGCGGGACCGCCATCTACCGCCTGGAGCGTTCGCCGGTCGCCTGGGCGCGGTCACGCTGGATGATCGGCCTCGTGCCCGTCCTGTCGGTCGCGGCGGCGGTGTGGCTCGGGCCGGGGTGGGGCATGTCGGAGGCCGGGCAGCAGGCGTTCAAGTGGAGCTGGTCCACCGCGGTCGTCGCGGCCTGGCTCACCTTCGCCGCCGGGCTCGCCCTTCGCCACCGTACGGTCTCACCTGTGCTGGTCTGGCTCGGCCTGGCCAGTTATTCCATCTACCTGCTGCACCCCCTGGTCCTGCAGGTCATCAGGAGTCTGACCACCGATCCGTCGGGGATCCCGCTCATGACGCGGCTGGTCTGGGAGGCGGTGTTCTTCACGAGCGTGATCGGCTGTGCCGCGCTGAGCTACCGCTTCGTCGAGAGACCGGCCCAGCGGATGGGTCATCGTCTCGCCCGCGCGGCGAGTGAGCCCTCTTACCGGTGATGCAGCAGGGAAAATGCGGACTTCCTGCGAATTCCGCGACAGGGGACCACAAATATCACCGGCATGGCTAGACTTGCTCGCGGCTTGCCGGGCAGACGGATCCGGCGCCTGGAGTCGGCGCGTGGCCTCGGGCCACCAGCCCTGGCCATTCCGTGGGGACAATGAACGGCGGGCTTGTCGATGTGCGCCCTGACCAGCCCGTGGACGAGTCCGCGGACAGTCCGGCCGACAGGGCGAAGCGGCCCTTCCTGGCGTGGCTGTGGTGCCTGGTCGCGGCGGTCACGGGCGTTTCGGTGGCGGGGGGCGCCACGCTGGTCGGCGCCTACACGAAGCTGAGCGGCAACATCAAACACATCGAGGTCGACGCCAAGGATCTGGGCACGCGCCCGGCCAAGCTCAGCAAGGCCCTGAACATCCTGATCGTGGGCTCCGACACGCGTGCGGGCGCCAACGTGAAGTACGGCCACAGGGAGGTCGGCGAGCGCACCGACACGATCATCCTGGCCCACGTGTCGCCCAACCACGACAACGCCCTGCTCATCAGCTTCCCGCGTGACTCGCTGGTCCAGCTGCCCGCCTGCGCGCCCAAGCCCAAGCTGGGGCTTCTGGGGCAGCGCGCCCACCTCGGCATGATCAACGAGTCGTTCAACTTCGGCGGCATCGGCTGCACCTACAAGACGATCGAGTCGCTCACCGGCATCCGCATCGACCACTACGCCAAGGTGGACTTCACCGGCTTCAAGAGCATGGTGAACGCCCTCGGGGGCGTCGACATCTGCGTGCCGAAGGCGATCGACGACAAGAAGGCGATGCTGCACCTGCCCGCCGGCAAGCAGACCGTCAAGGGCGAGCAGGCGCTCGGGTACGTCCGCGCCCGCTACAGCCTGGGCGACGGCTCCGACATCGGCCGCATCCAGCGGCAGCAGATGTTCCTCGCCTCAATGATCAAGAAGGCGATGAGCGGGGCGACGCTGAGCGACCCCGCCAAGCTGTTCAGCTTCCTCGACGCGGCCACCAAGTCCGTCACGACCGACCCCGGGCTGACCGTGGGAGTCATGAAGGACCTGGCGGGGAGCGCGCAGGGCCTGGCCGCAGGGGACATCCGCTTCGTCACCACGCCATGGCGCTACTCCCTCACCCAGCCCGGCCGGGTCGAGTGGGTGCAGCCGCAGGCCAAGCGGCTCTTCCAGCTCGTGGCTACCGACACGAAGATCGAGGGCTCGCACATCAAGACGGGCCGCCAGGGCAAGATCGCGAAGTCCAAGATCGAGATCTCGGTGCAGAACGGCACCACCCGCGGTGGCCTCGGCACGCAGGTCGCCGCCGCCTTGGAGCAGCGCGGCTACACCGTCGTGAAGGTCGGCGACACGAAGCGCAAGCCGTATCCCAAGACGACGATCCTTTACGCCGCGGACGGGCAGAGCCGGGTGCCGACGCTGGCCGGTGACCTGCTGGTCTCGCGCAACCTCCCGGTCAAGAACGTCACGACGACCAGGCTCGCACTGGTCATCGGCTCCGACTGGAAGGGCCTGAAGGCCGCCCCCGTCTCCGAGGACGAGCTCAAGGGGATCGACGCGACGCAGGACTCCTGCTCGGCCGAGTGACCCGCTCGTCATCGCCTTCCCGGCTCCTCAGGCGTCCTTGTTGCATCCGCGCCCTCCGGGGTACGGATCCGGACATGTGTCACTTGCTCTCTGTTGTGGGGTCAAGCCCTCGGTGAAGGGCCCGATCCCGCCGGTGGACCGGCGGGATCCCCCAGAACGGCACGGGGGACGGAGCGAGTGTCCGGGCATCTCAGGGATGGTGAACTATGCGACACGGAGTGATCTTCGATATCGACGGCACCCTGGTCGACACGAACTACCTGCACGTGACCGCGTGGTGGGAAGGCTTCAGGCGGCAGGGTCGTGACGTCCTCATGGTGGACATCCATGGAGCCATCGGCCGGGCTGATCGGGATCTGATCGACTACCTGCTTCCTGACGTGTCGGACGAGGAGGCCCAGGCCATCTCCGACACGCACGCGGAGCTGTACAAGCCGCGCATCGACGAGGTACGGCCCGTGCCGGGGGCGGGCGAACTGCTCCAGGCCCTCTCCGATCGCGGCCTGCTCGTGGTGGCGGCGACCAGCGCCCCGAAGGACCAGGCCGAGCGCCTGATAGGCGTCACGGGGGCGCAGGACGCCGTCTCGGCCCTCGTGCACGCGGGCGACGTCGACAAGTCCAAGCCCCACCCCGAGCCGGTACGGCAGGCGCTCGACAAGGCGGGCCTTCCACCGAATAATGCGATCATGGTGGGGGACAGCGTGTGGGACGCGCTGGCCGCCCGCGCGGCGAAGGTCGGATGCGTCGCCCTCCGGTCCGGCGGCATCGACACCGGATCACTTCTGGAGGCGGGAGCCGAGGTCGTGTACAAGGACTGCCTGGACCTTCTGTGCCACCTGGACGAGACGCCGATCGGCCGGCTCCTGAGCTGACGCGGCAGGACGACCCCGGGAGCCGGAACGACCACGAAGGCACGATGCCGCGCCCGTCCCGACGTCCATCGAACCCGGCGGCCGTCCACGGCGTATTGCTAGATCGGAAGGAGAGTGATCGGACATGGCACAGCAGGCGGTCATCGGCGTCACGGGACTCGGGGTCATGGGCCGCAACCTGGCGCGCAACTTCGCCAGGCACGGATACACGGTCGCCGTGCACAACCGGACGAGCGCGAAGACCAAGGCGCTGATCGAGGAGTTCGGCCACGAGGGTGAATTCATCCCCGCGGAGACGCCGGAGGCCTTCGTGGCCTCGCTGGCGCGTCCGCGCAAGATGGTGATCATGGTGAAGGCGGGCGCGTCGACCGACGCGGTGATCGAGGAGTACGCGCCCCTGCTCGAACCCGGCGACATCATGGTCGACGGGGGCAACGCCCACTTCCTCGACACCCGGCGCCGCGAGCAGGCGCTCAAGGAGCTCGGCATCCACTTCGTCGGCGTCGGCATCTCGGGCGGCGAGCAGGGCGCGCTCGAAGGCCCGAGCATCATGCCCGGCGGTTCGCCCGAGGCGTACAAGTCGCTGGGCCCGATCCTGGAGGACATCGCGGCCAAGGTGGACGGCGTGCCGTGCTGCACGTACGTCGGCCCCGACGGTGCCGGACATTTCGTGAAAATGGTGCATAACGGCATCGAGTACGCCGACATGCAGCTCATCGCGGAGGCGTACGACCTGCTCCGCAAGGGCGTGCGGATGACGCCCGCCGAGATCGCGCAGGCGTTCCGCACCTGGAACACCGGCCGGCTGGAGTCGTACCTCATCGAGATCACCGCCGAGACGCTGTCGCACATGGACCGCACCACCGGCAAGCCGTTCGTCGACGTGGTGCTCGACCAGGCGGAGCAGAAGGGCACCGGCCGCTGGACCGTGCAGGCGGCCCTCGACCTCGGGGTTCCGGTCACCGGCATCGCCGAGGCCGTCTTCGCCCGTTCCCTCTCCGGCCACGTCGACATGCGGAAGGCCGCGCGCGTCCTGCCCGGCCCCACCGGTGACGACCTCCCGTCCTCCTTCGCCGACGACGTGGAACAGGCGCTGTACGCCTCGAAGGTCGTCGCCTACGCGCAGGGCTTCAACGAGATCCAGGCCGGAAGCGCGGAGTACGGCTGGAACATCGACCTCGGCGCGATGGCGACCATCTGGCGGGGTGGCTGCATCATCCGGGCACGCTTCCTCGACCGCATCCGCGCGGCCTACGAGGCGGACCCGAACGCTCCCACGCTGCTGTCCGACGTCCACTTCGCGGCCGAGATGGGCGAGGCCCAGGACGGGTGGCGCGACGTGGTCGTCGCCGCGGTCAGACGGGGCATCCCCGCCCCCGGCTTCGCCGGCTCGCTCGCGTACTACGACGGGCTGCGCGCCGAGCGGCTCCCCGCGGCACTGATCCAGGCGCAACGCGACTACTTCGGCGCCCACACCTACCGCAAGGTCGACAGCGAGGGCGTCTACCACACCCAATGGGAGCTCACCGGCCACCCCGAGACCCGCACCGACCTCTGACGCCGCAAGATGCGGACCGTCGTCACGAGATGGGACGCGGCCCGCGCCGCCGGCCGTCCGGAGACTGAGGCCGGCTGAGACTGAGGCGGGCGGAGGCGGAGGCGGGCGGCTCAGGACGCCGACCGGGCGCGCTGCTCCTGCTCGGCGATCAGCTCGGCGAGGCCGGTCTCGTCGTCGGCGTCCACCGTCCGCCACACTCCCGCGGCCTCGATCTCGTCGTCGAACCGTAGCCGGGTGGCCCAGAAGCGTCCGGTGTCCGACTGGAAGACCGTCCATCCGGTCGCGTCCAGCTGAGCGGGGTTCATCGTGCCTCCTGCTGACGGTGCCCGGATAACGGCGGAGGTGAGCCGGCGTACCGGCTGACGGGAAATGCTGTGGGCTCGCGCACTGACCGGACCTCGGTTTCCGAATCTCAAAAGGACCCGCAAGGCACACGAACCGCCCTTGTGGGTCCGCCAGTTATGGCGTCATCGGTCTGCGCGAGTTACTTCCGCGCTACGGTCAGTGTTAGGTCCTGATGACTCGGTGTCACCGTTGCCGTGGTGCCGCACCGTCGTTGCCGCAACACGTGGAGTGACCATGACCATTGGTGAGGATCTGCGCGCCGCCCGTCAGCGTGCGGGCCTCAGCTTGGGCCAGCTCGCACTGATATCGGGTGTTTCCGCAGGTCACCTCAGCCGGGCCGAGAGGGGTGACCGCGAGATCACCCCCATGTTAATTCGGCATTACGAGGCCGCTCTGGGCACCATGACCGTTCCTTTTGCCGCAACAGGAACGCCGGATGCCTGCCCCCCCGAAGTGGGTACCGTCGATGACATGAAGCGGCGAGGCCTACTCTCAGTCATCGCGGCGGCGTCCGTGGGGGTCGCCACGGGTGAGCCTCTTACCCGTCTACTCGAAGGCCTCGGCACCGAGCCGCCGACCCATGTCGGCTTACCCGAGGTGCAGGCCGTCGAGGCCGCCGCCGACCTCTACATGCGCATGGACCTCGCCCGCGGGGGCACCGCGGCGATCGCCATGGCACGGGGGTCGCTCGAATGGGCGGTGAAGTTACAAGACCGTCGCATGACCGAGCCCACGCGCGAGCGGCTCTGTTCGGCAGTCGGGCTGCTGGCCGACCGGGTCGGGTGGGCGACGTACGACCAGGGCCAGATGGAGCGGGCGGCACGGCTCCTCACCTTCGCCCTCGACGCGGCGGCGCGCGGGGCCGACCGAGACCTGCGGGCGCACACCATGCTCGATCTGTCCGTCGCCTTCGCCGACATGGGCAGGCCCCGCGACGGCGTCGAGATCCTCCGCCTCGCGCTCGGGGACGAGCGCATCTCCAGCGCCGAGCGCGCCAACGTGCACGCCGTCGCCGCCCGCCACTGCGCCTCGGCGGGCGACCGGCCGGGCGGCCTCCGGCACATCGGCCTGGCGGAGGAGGCCCTGGCCCGCGAGGAGCCCGCGGTCGCACCCGACTGGGCACACCACATCACCGTCTCCCCCGGCCATCACGACAGCGCGCTCGGGCTCGCGCTGTTCCAGCTCGGCGACGACGCGCGAGCGCGCGAGCGCCTGGCCGCGGCGCTCGACAGGCTCGGCGAGAGCCGTACGCGCACGGGGCTGCGCTGCCTCACCCGGCTCGCGGTGCTCCGCATCCGCGAGGGCGACCGCGACACCGGCACCGAGCAGGCCCGTCGCGCGGTCATGCTGGCCGAGGGCGTATGCTCCACCCGCGTCACCAAGGACCTCCGCATGATGATCGACGGCGTCCGCCAGTGCGGCATGCATGAGCTGGCCCGCGAGCTGACGGGCTCCCTGACCCCCGTCTGAGCCCGCGATCACCGGCCCCCCTTGAGCCCGCGTCACCGGCCCCCCTTGAGCCCGCGTCACCGGCCCCCCTTGAGCCCGCGTCACCGGCCCCCCTTGAGCCCGCGTCACCGGCCCCCCTTGAGCCCGCGTCACCGGCCCCGCCTGGCCGAGCACTCTGGTGCCCGAATTCGGCTAGCCTCGCAGGTCCCCGCCAACGCGGCCGCGCGGCCTGGTCTCACCGCGCCCACGCGGCCTCTCCCCGGAAGGTGCGTTCATTGATCGGCTGGTTCGAGGCGTTAGTGCTGGGCCTGGTGCAGGGGCTGACGGAGTTCCTGCCGATCTCCTCCAGCGCCCACATCAGAGTGGTCTCCGCCTTCTTCGGCTGGAAGGACCCGGGAGCCGCCTTCACCGCCGTCATCCAGCTGGGCACGGAGACCGCCGTCCTGATCTACTTCCGCAAGCGCATCTGGGACATCGTCTCCACCTGGACGCGCTCGCTCTGGACCCCGGACCTCCGGCAGGAGCCGGCCGCGCGCATGGGGTGGTACGTCATCGCGGGCAGCATCCCCATCGGCGTGCTGGGCCTCGCGTTCAAGGACCAGATCGAGACCACCGTGCGCGACCTGCGCCTGATCGGCGCCTGCCTGATCGTCTTCGGCCTGCTGCTCGCCGTCGCCGACCGCGTGGCACGCAACGAGCTGACCCTGGACAAGGACCTGAACCTGCCGCACGCCCTGACGTACGGCCTGGCCCAGGCGCTGGCCCTCATCCCCGGCGTCTCCCGGTCCGGCGGTACGACCGGCGCCGGTCTCCTGCTCGGCTACCGGCGTGAGGAGGCCGCGGAGTACTCGTTCCTGCTGGCGATCCCGGCCGTGCTGATGTCGGGCGTGCTGGAGCTGTTCAAGATCGGCGACGACCAGGCGCCCGACTGGGGGCCGACGATCCTCGCCACGATCGTGTCGTTCGCCGTGGGGTACGCGGCCATCGCCTGGTTCCTGCGGTACATCAGCACGCACCGCTTCACCCCGTTCATCGTGTACCGGGTGCTCCTCGGCGCACTCGTCATCATCGCCGTCAGCCTCGGCCTCATCCCGGCGAACTAGCGTCCTCCGCCGCGACCTCCTCCGCCGTCGCCGCGTCGCGAGCCGACGCGCCGTACGCGGCGACGACGGCGGCGGTCATCGTGACGAACGGCGGCACCAGGGCGTACTTCCAGGGCAACACCAGCACCCCGAAGACGAGCGGCACCGTGAGCGCCACCCAGAATGCCGGCGACTGGAGGATCTTCCTACCGCTCACCACGGTTCCTCCCACGTGTACCAGGGTCCTGTGAGGTGCTCGTACTGGATGCGGTCGTAGCCGTCCTCGCCCGGCCCCGGCTCGCCTCGGGGACTCCAGGCGATCCCGTGAGAGTCGAGGAAGCCGGCGCCCTCGATGTCGAACAGGATTCCTCCCCCGAACCGCTGCACGTTGTCCACCGGGAACAGCCCGACCCGTCTCCCGCCCTGCCGCTCGGGCTCCGTTCCCGAGTTCACCGCCTGGGCCAGTCGCGTGAGATGCGGCTGGGAGACCACGAACCGTGCCCGGAACGGCAGGTCGAGCATGACAAGGCCCACGACCACCGCGCCGATGACCGGCACCGCGATCCACCTGGCCCAGTGCCGGCGGAGCCCCGGCCGGCCGTCCCGCCGCAGCGCCGCGACCACGAAGCGGGGAATCCAGACGATCCCGAGCACACATGTGCCCGCCATCGCGGCCAGCGTCGCAAGGAAGTAGCCTCCGGGCACGCTGAAGGCGTACAGGGTCAGCAACCCGGTGAGGGCCGTGGCGCCGAGCAGTGACGCACCGGGTGGACCCGTCAGTACACGGACGAGCACGGGCCTCCGCCGGATGTCGTGGGCGTGCTCAAGGCGCGGTTCGGTCACAGACGTCCTCCTGGGCGTTCGACCTTCTCCGGGATTATCGGCTTCCCCCACCCGTCGAGCACACTCAACTTCGATTTTTCATGATTTAGGCGCTCAAAACCGCCGGGACGGCCCGCCGGAATTGAGGGACAGCAGGAAAAGTTCGGTAGATTACCGACAGCGGGGGCGATTCTTAGACAACACGGAGGGGCGCGATGAAGGCCCGTATCTCGGGCGTCGCGACGTACTTGCCCGAAAGCACTTTGACCAGTGGCGAGGTGGAGGCGCGGATCCAGGGCTATGTCCCTTACCGCGGCGTCATCGAGCGCATGACGGGGATTGTGCGGCGGCACGTCGCGGCGGACGACCAGCAGGCTTCCGACCTCGCGGTCGCGGCGGCGCGCAAGCTCGACATCGGCGACGCCGACCTGCTCATCTTCGCGTCGGCGTCGCAGGACATGGTCGAGCCGGCGACCGCGCACATCGTCGCCGCGAAGCTCGGGATGTCGTGCCCGGTGTTCGACGTCAAGAACGCCTGCAACAGCATGCTCAACGGGATCCAGGTCGCCGAGGCGCTGGTCCGCACCGGCTGCCACCGCAAGGTGCTGGTCTGCACGGGAGAGGTCCCCTCGCGCGCCGTACGGTGGCGGGTGGCGGGCCGCGCGCAGTTCGTGGACGCCTTCGCGGGATACACGCTCTCGGACGCGGGGGCTGCGGTGCTGGTCACCGCCGACCCGCACCGCGGCATCTTCTACCGCGACTTCTCGGCGGACTCGACGGCGTGGGCGATCGGCACCCTGCCCGGCGGCGGCTCCGCCCACCCGCGCGACCCCGAGTACTCCTACTTCCGCGGCGACGGGCAGCGGCTGAGGGAGGCCTTCGAGCTGGTCGGCCCGGACATCTTCCTGGACGCGCTCAAGCGCACCGGCCTGACCTGGGACGACTTCAAACTCGTGGCCGTACACCAGGTGGCGCTGCCGTACCTGGAGGCGTTGACGAGGATCCTCGGCATCCCCGAGGACCGCCTGGTCGTGACGCTGCCCGAGCACGGGAACTGCGCCTCGGCGACCCTGCCCCTCCAACTCGCCGCCTCGGGCGCCGGGCCGGGCGACCGGGTGGCCCTGCTCGGCCTGGGCGGCGGCATCAGCCTCGGCGTGCTGTTCGCGGACCTGTGAGCGGATCTGTGAGCGGATCTGTGACGGGCGGCGGCATGGACCTGTGGGTGATCGTCCCCGCCTACAACGAGGCCGGGGGCATCGAGGCGACGCTCCGCGCCCTGGAGGCCCAGGACGACCCCGGCTTCACGCTGGTGGTCGTCGACAACATGAGCACGGACGGGACCGCCGACGTCGTGAGGGCCTACGCCAGGACCTCGCCCATGACGATCGAGGTCATCCAGGAGTCGCACAAGGGCACGGGCGCCGCCTCCGACACCGGGATGCGGCATGCCATCGCCCGGGGGGGCACCCACCTCGCCAGGACGGACGCCGACTGTGTGCCGCGCCGCGACTGGGTGCGGGGGATGAAGCGGGGCTTCGGCGACGGCCTGGAGATGGTCGGCGGCCGGCTCCGGCCGCGTACTGACGAGTTCCGGCTCAAGCTGTGGGAGCGCCGGCTCATCCCGTTCGTCGTCGGCGTGGCGGCGGCGTTCGGACGCTTCCGGCCGGGCAACCGCGACGCCGCCTACCTCGGGCCGTACGTCATGATGCCGGGCGCGACCGTGGGGATCACCTCCGCGCTGTACGAGCGGGCGGGCGGGTTCCCGCGCACGGCGATCGAGGAGGTCCACGAGGACCGCGCCCTGGTCAACCGGGTGCGCAAGCTCACCCCCGCGTACGCCTCGCGCCGGGACGTGGTCGTCTACGGCTCCGTGCGGCGGCTGCGCGCGTACGGGCTGGCGGGCACGCTGGCCTGGTACGCCGACCACCACTACCGTCCCGACGTCGTCGACGTCCGATGACCGCGCGCCTCCGGGCCGACGGGACGAGGCCCCCGGCCGCCCCCCGTACGACGCGCCACGCGACCCGCCCCGGCCTCGCCGCCCGCACGAGACACGGGTTCCTGGACCACGAGACCCGGCTCTACCTGGCCGCCCATCCGTTCGTGTATCCGCTGATGCGGCTGCTCGCCCGGCTCGGCCCGGTCGTACGGGTGCCCGGCGTCGGGGTGGTGGTCAACGACGCCGCCACCGCCCGCGAGGTGCTCATGGACGAGCGCTTCCGCAAGGACGGCCCCGGCTCGCCCGGCGACCTCTGGACCCCCGTGCTCGGGCCGTCCGTGCTGCTCAACATGGAAGGCGAGGCCCACGCCGCGCTGCGGCGCAAGCTGGCCCCCCTGTTCACCCCGGCCCAGGTCGCCTCACTGGTGTCCGGCGTGCTGGAGTCCCCGCTGGCCGGCCTCTCGGCACGGCTGGCGCGCGGCGAGACGGTCGACCTCGTGGACGAGATGCGGCTCATGGCGGGCGCGGTGATCTGCCGGTTGATCGGCATGGGCGAGGTGGCGCCCGAGGACGCGCGGTCGCTGTTCGCCGAGGGCGAGCGCATCGTGTCCATGGTGTCGCTGCGCTCCCGCCGGCTCTCCGAGCGGCAGATCACGGCCGCCCGCCTGGTCCTGGACCGGATCGGCGACATCGCGGTGGCGGCGTACGAGCGGGGTGAGGACTCCACGGTCATGGGACGCATGCGGGCCCTCGGCCTGTCCGCCGCCGAGGCGCGCGGGGCGGCGGGGGCGTTCTTCCTGACCGGCACCGAGACGGTGGCCACGTTCGTCCCGAGGCTGGTCGCGCTGCTGCACGACACCGGGTCGCGGGTGGACGGCCCCGGCGATCTCGACCGGGCGATCGAGGAGGCCATGCGGGTCACCACCCCGACGCCGGTGATGCTGCGCTCGGTGGCCGCCCCCGCGCGCGTCGGGCCCGTCGCCGTACGGCCCGGCGACCGGATCCTGATCGTGACCCACAACTGCGCCCGCGCGTACGGTCCCTTCGACCTGGCGACGGCGCATCCTCCCGAGCTGCGGCGGCTGTGGTTCGGCGCGGGGCCGCACTTCTGCATCGGGTACCCGCTGGCGCTGGCCGAGATCCGCGCGGTCGCCGGGGTCGTGCTGTCCCATGACGTGCGCGTCGTACGGCGCGTGGCGGCCCGAGGAGTGCTCATCCCTACTTATGCACACCTGTGGATAACTTCTGGAGCCCGCCGCGGCGGAGAGGGATCACATGCGCGGAGGAGGTCGGGAGCCGATGAGTGATCTCGTCACCGGTGTCCTGGACGCCGCCGAGCGCGAGCCGCACAGCGTCGCGATCATCGACGGGCACGGCCGGGAGCTGACGTACGGGGAGCTGCGCCGCCGCGTCGAGGCCGTCGCGGGTGCCATGACGGGCCTGCGTCCCGGCGACGGGGTGCTCTTCGCGGTACGGCCCGGCCCGGACGCCGTCACGCTGGCCCTCGGGGCCGTCGCCGCCGGAGGGATGCTCGTCCTCGCCGACCCGGGCCTCGCGCCCGACGTCGCCGCCGCCCGGATCGCCGTGACGGAGCCCGCCTGGGTGGTCGCCGACTCGCTGGTGTACGCCCTGAGCGGGCCGCTGCGCGCGATCGCCCGGCGTCGCGGGCTGACCCTCCCGCACCTGCGCGATCCCCTGCCGGGCCGTCCCGTGCGCCACCTGTACTCGGGCCCGTGGCTGCCGGGCGTTCCCCGGGGAGCCGTACGGCTGCGCACCCTGGAACGCGGCCGGCCCGCGAACGCCGCGCGGGCCGGCGGGCCCGTCGCCGAACCCGGCATGCCCGTCGTCGGGCAGCCTGGGAGGCCCGTCCCCGGGCAGCGCGCCGAGCGGCCGGATCAGGCGGCCGTCGTCGCGTTCACTTCGGGGACGACCGGAAGGCCGCGCGGGGTCGTCCACACCCGTGGATCGCTCGCGGAGAGCTCGGCGATCTTCCGGGCCGCGATCCCGCTGGGTCCCGGTGACGTCGTCCACACCGACCAGCTCATGCTGGGCCTGCCGGCGCTGATGGCGGGCGCCACGTGGTCGCTGCCAGGCTCGCGGCCGTACGCGGAGGAGCTGGCCGCGCGCGGGGCCACCCACGCATTCTGCGTGCCCGTACGGCTGGACACGATCCTCCGTGAGACCCCGGCGCTTCCCGGCACGCTGCGCTGCCTGCTTCTCGGCACCGCCCCCTCGCCGCCCGCCGTACTGCGGCGCGCCCGTGCGGCGGCTCCTCACGCCGAGATCTGGTCCGTGTACGCCATGACCGAGGCCCTGCCGATCGCCGTCGCCTCGGCGGAGGAGAAGCTCGCCAACCCGGAGGGGGACCTGCTCGGGACGCCGCTGCCCGGCGTGGCCGTCCGTATCGGCGACGACGGCGAGCTGTTCGTCTCGGGACCCCAGCTCGCCCGGGGGTACCTCGGCGAGCCGCCGCTGACGGAGGTGGCCACGGGCGACCTGGCCCGTTTGGACGAGCACGGCCGCCTGGTCCTGCTGGGCCGGAAGAAGGACATGATCCTCAGGGACGGGGTGAACATCTACCCCGGCCTCTACGAGCCGGCCGTGGCGGCGCTTCCCGGCGTGGCCGAGGCCGCCGTCATCGGAATCCCCGACCCGGAGACCGGTGACGAGGAGGTCGTGCTCGCCGTGATCGCCGACCCGGACTTCGACCCGGCCCGGCTGCGCGGGAGCCTCCCGCGGATCGTGGACGTGGGCGCCCTTCCCGACCGGATCGAGGTCGTCGACACGTTCCCGCGCGGCGGGCGCACCGACAAACTCGACCGCGCCAGGCTCCGCGCCACCCTCGCCGCGATGAGGCCTTCGCGATGAGCTTCTTCCCGGCGAGAGGTTCGCGATGAGGGTGGCGGTGACGGGAACGTCGGGGTTCGTCGGGGGCGCGGTGTCCAGGGCCGCGGCGGCGCGGGGCTGGCAGGTGTACGCCTTCGGCCGCCGCCCCGAGGCGGACCTCGGTCGTGACCATCTTGGCGGCCCGCGCGCGTCGTACCGCTCGTGGGACATCACCGGGCCGGTGCCCGATGACCTGCCCGAGGTGGACGCGGTGATCCACTGCGCGGGCAGCGTGACCGACTGGGGACCCAGGCGGAAGATCGTCGAGGTCAACCTGGGCGGCACGACGCAGGTCCGGCGGGCCTTCCCCGGTGCCCGGTTCGTCCACGTCAGCACCGCGAGCGTGTACGACCCGTTCCGGCCCACCGTGATGGCACGCGAGGACGAGCCCCCGGCCGGCCGGTACGTCAACGCCTACGGGGCGTCGAAGGCGCTGGCCGAGAACGTGGTGCGCGACACGGCGGTGATACTCAGGCCGCACGCCGTGTACGGCAGGGGGGACACGACGCTGCTTCCCAGGGTGCTCGGCGCGGTGCGCGGACGCCGCCTGTGGGCGGTGGGCGACGGACGTCAGCGGATCAGCCTGACCTCTGTGGACAACCTGGCGCAGGCCTGCCTACTCGCCGCCGCAGGCCCGGTGGAGACGGGCGTCTTCAACGTGACGGACGCCGAACCGGTCGTGCTGGACGACGCGCTCCGCGAGATCCTGCGGGAAAGAAGCATCGACGCACGGCCCGCCTATCTGCCCGCCGCCCTGGTCACCCCGGTGGCAGCCGTCGCCGAGACCGCGTTCCACCTGCTCCGCCGCCCGGAACCACCCCGCCTCACCCGGTACGCCGTAGGCCACCTGTCCGTGGAACGCACCCTCGACATCACCGCCGCCAGAACCCACCTCGGCTACCGCCCGGCACCCACATCCTTCACCGGCGCCTTCACCTGGTGACTGGCCCTTCCCGACGTGTCTAGCTAGAATTGTAGCCATGGAGCCACTTTCGATCACAGAGGCTAAGAACCGGTTCACCGAACTGGCTGCGCAGGCTTCCGAAGCACAGGATCATTTCACTGTGACCCGCAACGGCCGCCCCTACGTCGTCGTGGTCTCCATCGCCGAATGGGAGGCCACTCAGGAAACCCTCTCGGTCCTGTCCGATGCGGCGGCGGTTGCCGACCTTCACGAGTCCGCCGAGGCCCAGCGCAGGGGCGAGGGGTACACGCTAGACGAGGCGCGGGCCGCACTGGCCGCGCGGCGAGCCTCCGCGTGAGCGATGCAGACGATGCTCCACGGTTCGAAATCGAGCTGAGGCCCGCAGCTCTGCGCGCCATCGCCGAGCAGCTTCCCCTCTTTGTCGCGGACGCTGTGCTCACTTTCCTCGAAGTCGCGCTGGCTCAGAATCCCCGACGTGTGGGTAAGGAACTCCGGGAGCCCTTCGATGGCGTGATGTCAGCTCGCCGGTCGACTTGGCGGGTCCTCTATCGCATCCACGACGGCAGGCACACAGGGAAATGCCCCGGTGAGCATCGGTGCCTCGGCACTGTCTCGGTGGAGTCCATCCGCCATCGGTCAGATGCCTACCGGATCTGACCGCCGATGCGCCTCGTGATCTGTGCCACCTCGACCTCGGCAGCGAAGCCATCCATGTCCGTGGGACCGGAAATCTGAGGTGCGGGCCGTGCAGGTTCACCACAGTTCTCATGACATGTCTTGACAAGAGTGGTTACGGGGAACGCTAATCCGGTGTAGCAGCCGATCCGGGTCGCGTCTTGAGGGCGTGAGCCGGCGAGAGAAAGGCGCCCATCGTGTCCGATCTCCCCCAGTTGCCGTTTCCGCGACGCAACCAGCTGGATGTGCCACCGACATACCGCGAGCTGCGCAAGCAGTCGCCCATCAGCCGGGTGCGGACCCAGGCGGGCGACGAGGCCTGGCTCGTCACGGGTTACGAAGAGGTGCGGCGGATCCTCGCCGACGACCGGCTCGGCCGCTCCCACCCCGATCCCGACGCCGCGCCGCGGATCTCCAGCTCGGTGATCCTCGGCGGCCCGAGAGGCGACTACTCGACCGAGAAGCAGGAGCACGAGAGGATGCGCAAGCTCCTCGCTCCCGCGTTCTCCGCCCGGCGGATGAAGGCCCTGACCGACCACGTGCAGGACCTGGTCGACGACCTCCTCGACCGCATGGCCACCAAGACGCCGCCGGTCGACCTGCACGAGCACTTCTCCTTCCCGCTTCCCGTGCTGGTCATCTGCGAGCTGCTCGGCGTACCGTTCGAGGACCGCGACCGGTTCCGAGCGCTGGCCGACGGCATGACGAACATGACCGACCCGGTGGCGGCCTCCATGGCGATGGACGAGCTCAGCGACTACATCCACGGGCTGGTGCTGGAGAAGCGCAGGCACCCGGCAGAGGATGTCCTGTCCGACATGGCCAACATGGACGCCGACGACAAGGAGATCTCCGACCTCGGGGCCGGCCTGCTGTTCGCGGGGCACGAGACGACCGTCAACCGCATCGACTACGGCGTCGTGTTCCTCCTCAGCGACCTGGCCCAGCGCGACGCGCTGGCCGCCGACCCCTCACTCGCGCCCGCCGTGGTGGAGGAGGTCCTGCGCATGGCCGCGCCGTCCGACCACGGGCTCGTGCGGTACGCCAAGGCCGACATCGAGGTCGGCGGCGTGACGATCCGCGCGGGCGAGGCGGTGCTCATCCTCACCTCGGCGGCGAACCGCGACGAGAACGTCTTCGACGCGCCCGACGTGTTCGACATCGGCCGAGAGGCCGCGGATCCTCATATCGCGTTCGGATACGCCCAGCATTACTGCATCGGGGCGAACCTCGCGCGGGTCGAGCTCCGGGTGGTGTTCGGCACGCTGCTCCAGCGGTTCCCCACGCTGGAGCTGGCCGAGCCCCTGCATCGGCTGCGCACCCGCACCGGCCGTCTGACCGGCGGTTTCGTCGAGCTTCCCGTCACCTGGTGAGCTGACCCGCCGCACGACCGCGGAACCGCGAGACCCTGCCGAGGCGTGTCGCGGTCCCGCCGCCGTGCCCCGACAAATAGCCACAATCCACACTTAACGCGTCTTGTAACCAATTCTGATTCGCCCCGTTAAGATTTAGTTTGATCATTATGCTGATCGGGGAGAAATGCTGACCCTGTGGTACGACCGTCCCGCGGACGAGTCAGATGAGCACGACGCGTGGGAACGGCTCGCACTGCCGATCGGCAACGGCAGGCTCGGCGCGATGGTGTTCGGACGGCTCGGAACCGAGCGTGTCGCCCTGAACGAGAGCACAGTGTGGACCGGCGGGCCTGGCTCGAAGGACGCCGAGCACGGGTACGGCTTCGGCGACTGGCCCTCTCCCCGGCCGGGCGCGCTGGACGAGGTCAGGCGGCGGATCGCCGAGGACGGGCGCGTCGAGCCCTGCGAGGCGGCCCGCCTGCTCGGAAACCTCGCCGGGATGGACGGTCACATCCCCGGGTTCGGCGCCTACCAGCCCTTCGGCGACCTTCTCCTCGACTTCGGTACGCCGGACGGCGTCTCGGACTACCGCCGCGAGCTCGACCTCTCGACCGCGATCGCGTCGGTGCTCTACTCGGCGGGCGGCGTCCGTTTCACGCGTGAGCACTTCGCCAGCAACCCGGCCCAGGTGGTCGTCATACGGCTCACCGCCGACCGTCCCGGCCAGGTGTCCGTCACGGTACGGCCGGCCGCCGCCGCACCGCTCTGCCCGCCGGTACGGGCGCGGGAAGGCCGTCTGACACTCCGGGGAGCGCTGGAGGACAACGGGCTCCGCTTCGAGGGACAGGTCCGCGTGCTGGCCGAGGGTGGCAGCCGTACGGACGAGGGAGGCGCGGTGGCGGTGCGCGGCGCCGACGCCGTGACCGTGGTGTTCTCGGCGGGCACCGACTACGCGGACGCGCACCCGGGCTATCGCGGAGACGACCCGCACGTCACGGTCACCTCGCGCGTCGACCACGCGTGCGCCCGGAGCTACGCGGAACTGAGGGCCGAGCACGTCGCCGACCACCGGGACCTCTTCGACCGCGTCCAACTCAACATAGGCGGATATTTCGCGACAGCGACGCAGGACGCGGTACCGACGGACCAGGCGCTCGCGGCGTACGGCGACGGCGGCCCCCGCGACCGGGCGCTCGAAACGCTGCTGTTCGCCTACGGCCGCTACCTGCTGATCGCCTCGTCGCGGTCGGACTCCCCGCTGCCGGCCAACCTCCAGGGCCTGTGGAACGACAGCACCACGCCTCCGTGGGACGGCGACTGGCACACCAACATCAACGTCCAGATGAACTACTGGCCGGCCGAGGTCACCGGGCTGAGCGAGTGCGTGCCGCCGCTGCTGCGTTTCGTCGACGGGCTGCGCGCTCCAGGGGGGATCACCGCCAGGACCATGTTCGGCGCGTCCGGCTGGGTGGTCCACCAGAACACCAACCCGTTCGGGTTCACCGGGGTGCACGACTGGCCGACGTCGTTCTGGTTCCCCGAGGCGAACGCCTGGCTGGCCCAGCACGTCTACGAGCGCTACCTGTTCAGCGGCGACCTCCGCTACCTGCGCGACCACGCGTACCCCCTGCTCCGCGAGACGGCCGGCTTCTGGCTCGACCACCTGACCGAGGAGCGGGGCCTCGTCGTCTCCCCCAGCCACTCGCCCGAGCACGGGCCCTTCTCGGCCGGCGCCGCGATGTCGCAGCAGATCGTGTGGGACCTGCTGGCGAACACCGTCGAGGCCGCGGACTACCTCGGGGTCGATCCCGGCTACCACGTGCTCAAGGCCCTCGGCGAGCTGGACGAGGGGCTGCGGGTCGGATCGTTCGGGCAGCTCCAGGAGTGGCGGGAGGACTGGGACGACCCGGACGACACGCACCGCCACGTCTCCCACCTCTTCGCGCTGCACCCGGGCCGCCGCATCCGTCCCTGCACCGAGTACGGCGACGCCGCGCGGGTCACGCTGGACCATCGCGGTGACGACGGCCCCGGCTGGAGCAGGGCCTGGAAGATGAACCTCTGGGCCCGCCTGCTCGACGGCGACCGCGCGCACCACCTGCTCCGCGAGCAGCTCAGGCACGGCGTCCTGCCCAACCTGCGGAGCACGCATCCCCCGTTCCAGATCGACGGCAACCTCGGGACCACGGCGGGGATCGCCGAGATGCTCCTGCAGAGCCACGCGGGCGTGATCGACGTGCTTCCCGCGCTGCCGTCCGCGTGGCCGTACGGCTCCTTCGACGGCCTGCGCGCCCGGGGCGGCCACACGGTCGGCGCCACCTGGCAGGAGGGCGAGGTCGTCGAGGTGCGCGTCGTCTCGGGCACCGACGGCGAGGTACGGCTGCGCAATCCCGCGTTCCTGAGCGGCTGCCGCACCCATGTGCCCTGCGCCGTCGAGGACGACACGGCCGCGTTCCAGGCGACCACCGGAAACGCGTACCGGATCACCGTCGGCTGAGCCCTCAAGAAGCCGCACCCTCCAGAAACAGACATAACGCCATATATCCGCATAAAGAATGGCGATGGCGTCACTCCACGGGACACGAACCGGTAACAACGCGTGCCCGTGCCGTCACCACGGCTTGACAGAAGGAGCGCCATATCGTCTTATACACCTACCCGACTTATTAAGTAGGAATTAAGGAGTAGTCCATGAAGGTTCGCAGGCTCCGGGGGATGGCGGCAGCACTGGCCGCGGTCGCCGTGACCGCCCTCGCGGCGGCCTGCGGCGGAGGCGACACTTCCGCCTCCGGCGGCGGCGCGGCCAAGACCGAGGTCCGCCTCGGCTTCTTCCCCAACATCACGCACTCCACGGCGCTGGTCGGGGTCAAGAAGGGGTTCTTCGCCAAGGCGCTGGGCAGCGACGCGACGCTGAAGACCGCCACCTTCAACGCCGGCCCCGCGGCCACCGAGGCGATCTTCTCCGACGCCATCGACGCGACGTACATCGGACCGAACCCCGCGATCAACGCCTGGTCGAAGTCCAAGGGCCAGGCCATCAAGATCGTCGCCGGATCGGCGTCGGGCGGCGTCTACCTCGTCGTCAAGCCGACCATCAACAGCGCCGCCGACCTCAAGGGCAAGAAGATCGCGACGCCGCAGCTCGGCAACACGCAGGACGTCGCGCTGCGCTTCTGGCTCAAGGACCAGGGCCTGAAGACCGACACCAAGGGCGGCGGCGACGTCTCGATCGTCCCCCAGGAGAACGCGCAGACCCTGCAGACCTTCGCCACCGGCGACATCGACGGCGCCTGGGTCCCCGAGCCCTTCGCGAGCCGCATGATCCAGGAGAGCAAGGGCAAGATCCTCGTCACCGAGGCCGACCTCTGGCCGAACAAGCAGTTCGTGATCACGCACCTCATCGTCAGGCAGCAGTTCCTCAAGGAGCACCCTGACCTGGTGAAGAAGCTGATCGAGGCGCACGTCGAGTCCAACGCCTACATCCAGTCGGACCCGGCCGGCGCCAAGGAAGCGATCAACGCGGAGCTGCAGGACCTGTCCGGCAAGCCCCTCAAGACCGAGGTGCTGGACAGCGCCTTCAAGAACATCACCTTCACCAACGACCCGATCGCCTCCTCCCTGGTGACCAGCGCCGAGCACGCCCAGCAGGTCGGCCTGCTCGACCCGGTGGACCTGAACGGCATCTACGACCTCACGATCCTCAACGAGGTGCTGGCCGCCAAGGGCCAGCAGGCGGTGAGCGACAAGTGACCAAGCACTGCACCCCACAAGAGCCGACGCGGCGCTCCCGGTCACGGGCCGGCGAGCCGCTGGGTGAGGAGTCGAAGTGACAGCTCCGATTCAGGAGCTGCGCCCCAGCCGGGCCGACGGGCGTGAGCCCGCGGTCCGGCTGGACGCGGTTTCCAAGGTGTACGGCCGGGAGCTCCTCGCCCTCGACCGGGTGACGCTGTCGGTGGACAAGGGCGAGTTCGTCTGCCTGCTCGGAGCCTCGGGCTGCGGCAAGAGCACGATGCTCAACCTGGTCGCCGGGCTCGACCGCCCCACGGCCGGGGAGATCGACACCAAGGGCGGGCGCATCGCGATGATGTTCCAGGAGCCCGCCCTGTTCCCGTGGCTCACCGTCTCGGCCAACATCGAGCTGGCGCTCCGGGTGAAGAGCTCGTCCAGGAGCACGTCGAAGAAGGAGCGCCGCGCGCGGGCGGAGGAGCTGCTGGAGATCGTCCACCTGGGCGGCTTCGGCGCCAAGCGCCCGCACGAGCTGTCCGGCGGCATGCGCCAGCGCGTCGCGCTCGCCAGGGCCCTGGCCCAGGACGCCGACGTGCTGCTCATGGACGAGCCCTTCGGCGCGCTGGACGCCATGACCCGCGACCTGCTCCACGACGAACTGGAGCGCATCTGGCGGGAGCGCGAGCTGTCCGTCCTGTTCGTGACCCACAACGTGCGCGAGGCCGTGCGGCTGGGTGACCGGGTGGTGCTGCTGAGCAGCAGGCCGGGCACGGTGATCGAGGAGTTCCCCGTCACGCTCCCCCGGCCGCGCCGTACGGACTCCGGCGAGGTGGCCGAGCTTGCCGGGAGCATCACCGACAGGCTTCGTCAGGAGGTGCTGCGTCACGCCCGGCCGGCGCAGCAGCCCGTCGGCGCCGGCGCTGAGAAGTGATGGTGCGTCATGACTGCTGATATCTCCCAACAGATCGCCGGTCTGGACGCGCTGGAGCTGTCCCACCGGGAGCAGCGCGGCGTCGCCGCGAGGGTCTGGTCGCGCGCCTGGCCGATGATCTCCGCCGTTGTGCTGGTCTTGGTGATCTGGGAACTGGTCGTACTCAGCGGGTGGCGTCCCGAGTACGTCTTCCCGGGCCCCGTCGCCGTCCTCGGAGACCTCTGGACCCGCCTCGGCGACCCCGAGTTCTACACGGCCGTGGCCGTGACGATGCGCCGCGCCGTCACCGGGTTCGCGGTCGCGGTGCTGGTCGGGCTGATCGTCGGCGCGGCCGTGTCGCGCGTGCGTCCCCTGCGGGCGGCGTTCGGCTCCCTGATCACGGGCCTGCAGACCATGCCCTCCATCGCGTGGTTCCCGCTGGCGATCCTGCTGTTCAAGCTGAGCGAGAGCGCGATCCTCTTCGTGGTCGTCCTCGGCGCGGCGCCGTCCATCGCGAACGGGCTGATCGCGGGCGTGGACTACACCCCGCCGATCCTGCTCAGGGCCGGGCACATCCTCGGGCTGCGGCGGCTGGCGCTCTACCGGCACGTCATCCTGCCCGCCTCGCTGCCGTCGTTCCTCTCGGGGCTCAAGCAGGGGTGGGCGTTCGCGTGGCGGTCGCTGATGGCGGGTGAGCTCCTGGTGATCATCGCCAACCAGACGTCGATCGGCGAGCAGCTCGACAACGCCAGGGAGCTCTCCGACGCCCCGGGCCTGCTGGCCACGATGATCGTGATCCTCGTCATCGGCATCGTCGTGGACATGTGTTTCGGCGCGGCCGACAACGCTCTCCGGCGCCGCTGGGGGCTCGACCAGCGCGTAGGCTGATGCGGATCTCCGCCAGGACACAGTACGCCCTGCGCGCCGCCGCGGAGCTGGCCGCCGCTCCTCCGGGCCCCGTGCCCGCGGAGCGGATAGCGAGCTCCCAGGACATCCCCCGCAGATTCCTGGACAACATCCTGCTCCAGCTGCGGCGCGCGGGGCTCATCGAGAGCCAGCGGGGCCCCGAGGGGGGCTACTGGCTCGCGAGGCCGGCCACCGAGATCACTCTCGCCGACATCATCCTCGTGATCGAGGGCGTACCCTCCCACAGCGAGCGGTTCCCCGGGGTCGCCGGGCCGCTCGCCGAGGTGTGGACGGCGCTGCGGACGTTCGAGAACACGACGCTGACGGAGATCACGCTGGCCCACATCGCCAGCGGCTCCCTCCCGCCTCTCGCCTGATGCCGGCCCGTCCCGTACGTCTTGTACGACCCCTTCGGTTGGAGCGCGCCAAAGCCGGCGTTTGTGGAAGACTGCCGATCTGCTGACATCTCTATCTATCGCCCGCGAAGGGGCATTTTCGGATGGGAACTCCTGGGCAGCTGGTGGTGAAGCGGTACCGGCTGGTGAGAGCACTCGGTCAGGGCGGCATGGGCATGGTCTGGGAGGGGCACGACACGCTCCTCGACCGGCCGGTGGCGGTCAAGGAAGTGCTGGTCCCGCACAGGCTCGACTCCCGTCAGCAGCTCCAGATGGTCCATCGGACCTCCCGCGAGGCCCGTACGGCCGCGCGGCTCAACCACCGCACCATCGTCAGCGTCTTCGACGTGGCCGAGGAGGACGGGCGGCCCTGGATCATCATGGAGCTCGTGCCGTCGCGCTCCCTCGACCGGGTGATCGCCAGCGAGGGCCCGCTCTCCGTCTCCCGCGCCGCGACGATCGGGCGCGACGTCCTCACCGCCCTGTCCGTCGCGCACGCCGCCGGAGTGGTGCACCGCGACGTGAAGCCGGCCAACATCCTCATCGGCTACGACGGCCGCGTGGTGCTGAGCGACTTCGGCATCGCCACGTCCCTCGGCGACCCCTTGGCCCAGCGGAGCGGCACGATCGGATCGCCCGGCTTCCTCGCGCCGGAACGCGCGGCCGGGGCGCCCGCCGCGCCCTCCGCCGACCTCTGGTCGCTCGGCGCGACCCTCTTCGCCACGGTCGTCGGCAAGCCCCCCTTCGACAGCACCATGGGACCGGTGGCCTCGCTCCTCACCCAGGACGCCGAGCTGACCAAGGCGCCCGCCGAGCTGCGCCCGGTGCTGGCCGGGCTGCTCGCCAAGGATCCCGCCAAACGGATGGGCGCCGCCGAGGCCCAGCGCCTGCTCGACGCCATCGTGTCGCCCGGCGATCCGGCGCCCTCGCCCGCGCCCACCCGGGGCGGGAGCCGTACGAAGCTCCTCGCCGGGGTGGCGGCGGTCGTGATCGTCGCGGGCGCGATCGGCGGGTGGGCCGTCCTGCGGCCGACCGGCACGGCGAGCGCCGGTCGCGACGGCGCGTCTCCGCTGACCGCTCCCGCGTCCGGCACGACGCCGACCGCGACTCCGGTCGCGACGCCCACTCCCTCCCCGAGCCGGTTGAGGCTGAGGTGGTACGACGCGGGCCGGGGGTGGAAGGCGGGAGTGCCGCGAGGCTGGCGGCTCGGCATCCAGGAGGACCACTTCACCTGGGCCGACCGTACGGGCACGGCCTACCTGGGGCTGGAGGTCATCGACTCTCGCGGGAGGGACCCGCTGGACCTGCTGCGCGAGGTCGAGACGTCCCTTTCCAGCTCGGTCAGGAAGTACCGGAAGATCCGCCTTGAGAAGGTCCCCGCGAAGCGCGACGTCGTGGCCGAGTGGGAGAGCACCTGGACCGGGCCCGGCTACCATTCCTGGGCCGTCAAGGGGGTGCCCTACCACGAGATCCAGAGGATGATCGTCACGGGCGACCGCCTCAGCGTCATCGACTGGGTCACCACCACGGCCGAATGGGAACGCCTCGGCCCCACCATGGAGGCCGTCTTCAAGTACTACCGTCCTCCGGGACTTACCACCCCCAGATGACCTTCCCGGTAGGTTCGCTGCCAGTCGGCGGCGCCGGTGAAGGAAATCGGCCCCACCAACCGGCGACAAGGCATCACCGCTCGATGAATTCCTACTAAGGTCGGTCGTATCTCGATCACGAGGAGATGTGCATGAGCTGGCTCTCGAAGCGTCTTCTTCTCGGCCATCTGCGCACGGGACCCACCGTTCTGCTGCCCGCCAAGCCGAGCCCGGCGGCGCTTCTCGTGGTCCTGCGGCTGGCCGATCCGGACGCGCACGCCGACGGCGACGACATCGTGCTCACGGGGATCCGGGTGAAGGCCGGCCTCGAACTGACGGAGGAGGAGCTCCGCAAGCTCCTGATCACCGACGAGGACCACCTCTGGGCTCAGCGGGTCGTCGCCGACGGCCCGCTGCCCGTTAACGGTCTCGACAAGCGACTGGCGGAGGGAATCGCCTACCGCCTCGGCGGCTGGGCGATGACCAGGGGCGAGATGAGCGACCCCACCGACGACGACTCCGTGGGGCCGGTCGCGTACCTCGGCGAGATGCCGCCGCACGAGGAGATGATCTCGCTGCTGAGCGACCGCCTGCGCCCGGCCGAGTCGCTGAAGCCGTCCTGGGAGGAGGCGGGGTCCGCCGAGCTCCTCGACGGGATCGCCCACCGGTACCAGGAAGGCTTCGCCATGTACGGCGGAGCCGACATCCTGGTGTCCCTCACCCCCACGACCGAGATCCCTTCGGCCGTGCGCGCCGTCATGCCGTACGCCTCCGAGGTGGTCAGGGTGGACGTGCGCCCCTTCGAGGACTCCGAGGGCACGATCACCCTGACCGGCGACGAGGCACTCGCCGACACCGGGGCGGTGGCCCTGGCCATCGCCGACGCCTTCAACGGCCTGGCGACGGACGCCTGGGGCTTCCAGATCTCCACGCCCCAGGACCTCCTCCCCCCACCACCCCCGAACACCACCCCACCGGACGCCACGAACCCACCCGACGCCACCCCACCGGACGCAACCTGACCCGACGCAACCTGACCCCGCGCGACGCCACCTGACCCCGCGTAAGGACCAGGCCCGGGTCACAGGCCCGGGTCAGCCGACGTGGACCGGGGGGCGGCGGGTGTCGTCGGGCTCGGCCTGGCGGAGCACCTCACGGGTGAGAGGCGCGACATCGCCCCCGCCGAAGACCAGGTAGCGCAGGAGCGCGGCGATGGGGTTGCCCTCGGACCAGTGGAAGTAGACGTGCGGGAGCTTGCCCGTCTCGTCGCGAATGTGCAGCAGAACCGCCGCGATCGCGTTGGGCACCGTGGCGCCCTCCACCCGCAGGATCTTGTATCCGTGGCGCTCCTCGCCCCGCACGCACAGCTCGGAGTGGAACTCCGAGGCGTCCCCCACCGTGATCTCCAGGAAGAGCAGGGGCTCGTCGTCGGGCAGGTGGTGGTTGCGCCGCGTCTCGTGGTCCTTGTCGGCGTACTCCTGCTCGTCGCGCGCGTCGGGCTCGTTGGCGATGATGCGGATCTTGCCAGGGACCTCGATGAGGCTCTTCGCCTTCTCGTCGAACTCGATGGCGCTGACGCGCAGTTCGGTGGAGCGTGTGGCCCGGGAGATGATCGAGGTGACGACGATGGCGACGACGAAGAAGAACGCGATCTTCAGACCGTCGGGCCGCTCGATGATGTTCGCGACGGCGGTGTACGCGAGGATGAGCGCCACCACGCCGAAGGCGGCGGCCCGCCCGCGCCTGCCGTGCTGCCAGGAGGACAGGGTGACCGCGACCGCGGCCGAAAGGATCAGCGCCAGCACCCCCGTGGCGTACGCCCCGCCCTGCTCCTCCACACCCGCGTGGAAGAAGAGCGTGATGGCGCAGGCGATGCCGGTGAACACCAGCACCAGGGGACGCACCGCCCGCGTCCAGTCGGGCGCCATGCCGTAGCGGGGAAGGTAGCGCGGCACGATGTTGAGCAGCCCCGCCATGGCCGACGCGCCGGCGAACCACAGGATGGCGATCGTGCTGATGTCGTACGCCGTGCCGAACAGGTCGCCGAGATACTGGTGGGCGAGGTAGGCGAGGGCGCGCCCGCTGGCCTTGCCGCCCTCCTTGAACTCCTCGGCCGGAATGAGCACGCTGGTCGCGAAGCTGCTGGCGATGAGGAAGACGCTCATGATCAGCGCGGCGACGGTCAGCAGCCGCCTGGCGCCCTTGACGCGCTGCTCAAGATCGCCCTTCACCAGCGGCATCACCGCGACGCCGGTCTCGAACCCCGACAGACCGAGCGCGAGCTTGGGCATCACGAACAGCGAGAGGCCGATCATCGCGAGCGGCCCTGAATGCTCGGTGGTGAGCGCGTGCTGCCAGTCGCCCACCATGGCCGGATGGGCGATGGCCTGCACGACGGACGTGACCACGACCACGACGTTGAACAGGAGATAGACCGCCACGAGGATCACGGCCAGGCCGATGGCCTCGCTGAAGCCGCCGAGGAACACCACGCCGAGCAGCACGATGAGCAGCAGCGTGATCGGGACCTTCCACCCCTCCAAGAAGTCGGGGACGAAGGGGTTCTGCAGGACGTGGGCCGTGGCGTCGGCCGCGGACAGGGTGATCGTGACCACGAACGCCGTGGCGACGAACCCGAGCAGGAACAGCACGAGGAGCTTGCCCCGCCACCCCGGCAGCAGGCCTTCGAGCATGGACAGCGAGCCCAGGCCGTTCGGGCTTTCCGCGGCCACGGCGCGGTAGGTCGGCAGGGCGCCGAACAGGGTGAGCGCGACGAGCAGCAGCGTGGCGATGGGCGAGAGCGACCCTGCGGCCAGCGCGGCGATGCCCGGCTGGTAGCCGAGCGTGGAGAAGTAGTCGACACCGGTGAGGCACATGACCTGCCACCACCGGTGCTGCTCATGGGCCGCAGGCTCGGCGTGGTGGCCGACGGACTTGCGGTCGGAATGGAGCAGGCCGTGCAGCAGCCAGGCACGCAGTTTCTCGTCGGCGCGCTCGTCGGCCGCCGGTGGAGTGGAAGTGGCCCCCACCTTGTCACCCCTTAGTAAGTGCCGCGGGACGACAGGAACCCTACTCAACGGCCGGGGCCCGCGGGACCAACCCCTGCCACCTGTGGACAACCGTGACAAGGAACTTCTCGCGCCTGGTCATGAACCGCTGAGGAAAGCCCAGGCACGTGGCATGATGAGCCACTCGGTACTTGCAATGGTTTTCATAATCAGATTGGATCCGACCTATGAGAGTTGCCTTCGTCGGCAAGGGCGGGAGCGGTAAGACGACGCTTTCGTCCCTGTTCGCCAGGTACGCAGCGCGGCAGTGCGGCCAGGTGGTCGCCATCGACGCCGACATCAACCAGCACCTCGGGCTGGTGCTCGGGCTCGACCCGTCGGCGCTGCCCCAGCCGCTGGGCGCCCATATCGGCGAGATCAAGGAGTATCTGCGGGGCGGCAACCCCCGGGTCACCTCCGCCTCGTCCATGGTCAAGACCACTCCGCCCGGCCGGGGGTCGCGGCTGGTGAGCGTCACCGATCCCTTCTTCATGGAGCGGTTCGCCACCGGCGTCCAGGGGTTCCAGCTGATGGTCACCGGCCCCTTCAGCGAGGACGACCTGGGCGTGGCGTGCTACCACTCCAAGGTCGGCGCGGTCGAGCTCTTCCTCAACCACCTCGTCGACGGGCCCGAGGAGCACGTCATCGTCGACATGACGGCGGGCGGCGACTCCTTCGCCTCCGGGCTGTTCACCCGGTTCGACATGACCTTCCTGGTCGCCGAGCCGACGAGACAGGGCGTGAGCGTCTACCGCCAGTACCGCGACCACGCCCGCGACTTCGACGTGCCGATCGCGGTGGTCGGCAACAAGGTCCATTCCGAGGCCGACGTCGCCTTCCTCCGGGAGCAGGTCGGAGACGACCTGCTGGTGTGCCTGGAGCACTCGCCGGCCGTCCGGTCCATGGAGCAGGGCCACGCGTTCACCCTCGACGACCTCGAACCGGCCAACCGGGAGGCTCTCACGGTGCTCATGAGCCACCTGCGCGCCCAGAAGAAGGACTGGGAGAGGTTCGGCCGCCAGGCGATCGAGTTCCACACGCGAAACGCGCGGGCGTGGGCCAACCGGGCCACCGGCGAGGACCTTCTCCAGCAGATCGACCACGACTTCGTCTTCGGCGAGCGCCCGACCGTCGGAGCCGGATGACGGGCGGCCGCTTACGCGACTGTTCCCATAACGCCACCTGGAGCCGGGGCGACGCGACGCCTAACGTCGAGTTCGTCCCTCCCGAGAGGAGAACCAAGCATGTCGCTGACCGTTCCGAACGAGCTCATCGACCAGGCACGCGCGGGTGACGTCGACGACGAGGCGTTCCTTGCCTGCGTCCGCGACTCCCTCCCGTACGCCTGGACCCTGATCACCGGACTGGTGCGGCAACGCCAGGAGAGCGGCGCCGAGTTCGCGGACAACCACACGCCACCACCGGACGAGGCGGCGCGCGGCCAGCTCCTGCGGTGCCTGGCCAGTGACTCGATGCGCGGTGCGCTGGAGCGGCACTTCGGCGTGCGGCTCGCCTTCCAGAACTGCCACCGTGTCGCCGTGTTCGACCCGACGGCCGAGAAGGCGCACGCGGAGTTCGTCACCGCACGCGCCCAGATCCTCAACCAGCAGCCCGACCTGGTCGACTGCTGACGCACCGCGCTCCGTACGGCTCCCGCCAGGCACCACGGCGGGGGCCGTACCGGTTTCCGTATGCCCTACTCGGCGGAGGACCGCACCGGTGCCAGATCGGCGGCCAGATAGCGCGCCGCCACGTGCAAGGCCCGCAGTGTCGCGGCCACGGACGGGCGGTTCACGCTCGACGCCCTGACCACGGCCTGCACCTCGCGGGTGACCGGGTCGCCGGGGAACTCCCGCACCGCGACGCCCCTGACGCCGGCGGCGAGCGCCAGCGCGGGCACGGCGGCGATGCCGATGCCCTTGGCCACGAGGCTCAGGATGGTCCCGAGGCCCTCGAACTCCCACGGCACCGGGTGGGCGCCGCCCACATCGGAGAGCAGCCTGTCCACCGCCATGCGGGAGGGCTCGCCGTCCGGGGTGGCCATCCACGGCTCGTCGCGCAGCGCCCACAGGTCGACGGGGACCGACGGGTCGGCCATGCGGTGCCGCCGGGGCACCACCAGCACGAGCGGATCGACCAGCAGCGGCATGACGCGCAACGCCTCGGTGTCGCGGGCGCGGAGGCTCCCGTACCAGTCGTCCACGAGCGCGATGTCAACCTCGCCCGCCTGTACCTCCCGCATGCCACGCCCGGAGCGACTCTGGCGTAGCCGGAGCGACAGCGACGTGTGGCGGCGCAGTGACCTCGCGAGCACCGGGGCGAACGCCACCGCACCCGTCGGGAAGGCGGTCACGACGACGCGACCAGAAGGAGTGGCCGCGTGGGCGGACAGGTCGGACTCGGCCGCCTCCACCATGGCGAGGATCCGCTCGGCGTGCTCGACGAGACGGTGCCCCGCGTCCGTGAGCTCGGCACTCCGGGACGTACGGTCCAGCAGGACCGAACCCGTCTCGCGTTCCAGGGCCGCCAGTTGCTGGGAGACCGCCGACGCGCTGTACCCGAGCGAGGCGGCGGTCGCGGCGATGCTCCCTCTGCGCGCGAACTCGCGGAGCAACGCCAGGCGCCGGACGTCGAGCATCGCTTCTCCTTATGGTCACCCACGAAAAGCCTCGCTTGTACTGATGGGTGTACCCGCTCAAGCTTGGGGACGTTCCCCCGTACCAGGAGGTTATGACCGTGAACATCACGCTTTCTGCCACTCTGGCGGCTAATGAGGACATTGCCCGAAGACGCCGCGCCGGGCAGCGGGTCCTCAACCTCGCCTTCGGCGAGGCAGGCCTTCCCGTCCACCCGGCACTGCGCGATCGCCTCGCCGAGGCCTCGCAGGAGAACTGCTACGGACCCGTCGCCGGCGCCCACGGCCTCCGCGAGGCGGCGGCGGGCTACTGGGCCCGGCGCGGGCTGCCCACCGATCCCGAACTGGTCGTCTGCGGCCCCGGAAGCAAGCCCCTGCTGTACGCGCTCCTGCTCGCGATCGGCGGCGACATCGTGCTGCCGATGCCGAGCTGGGTGAGCTACGCGGCCCAGGCCGAGCTCGCCGGCGTCCGCCCGATCCTGGTTCCCGCGCCCCCCGGCGAGGGGGGGACGCCGGATCCCGACCAGGTGGCGGGCGCCGTCCTGCACGCGCGCGCTCAGGGCCGTACGGTGAACACGGTCCTGCTGACCCTGCCCGACAACCCGACGGGCAGGCTGGCGGCCCCGGAGACCGTCACCCGTCTCGTCCAGGTCGCCCGTGAACTGGACCTGATGATCATCTCGGACGAGATCTACCGGGACCTCGTCCACGACGAGAGCGCGGCATTCCTGAGCCCGGCCGACATCGCACCCGAGCGGACCGTCGTCACCAGCGGGCTGAGCAAGAGCCTCGCGATCGGCGGGTGGCGCATCGGGGTGGCACGGCTCACGTCGGCGCCCCTGCGCGACAGGCTTCTCGCCGTCGCCTCCGAGATCTGGTCGAGCCCGGCCACCCCGGTGCAGCACGCGGCGGCGTACGCGTACACCGAGCCGCCCGAGCTCGTCGAGCGCGTCACCGCGAGCAGGAGGCTCCACGGCATCGTGGCGCGGGCGGTGGCCGACCGTTTCGCGAGGGCGGGCGCCCGCCTGACGTACCCGCAGGGAGGGTTCTACCTCTACCCCGACCTCGCGCCCCTTCGTCGGTTCACCACCTCCGCCGAGCTCGCCTCCGCGCTGCTCGACGGGCACGGGGTGGGCGTGCTGCCGGGCTCGGCGTTCGGCGACGCGCCCGGGAACCACCGCGTGCGGGTCGCCACGAGCCTGCTGTACGGCGAGGGCGAGGAGCAGCGGCTGGCCACGCTGAACGCCGAGCGGCCGCTCGATCTGCCCTGGGTCGCGGCCTCTCTAGGGCACCTGGAAGAGGCGCTCGCGGGGTTCAGCGAAAGGAGGCGATTCGTGGCCTGGATTCCCGGCTCGCTGGCCCCGGCGACTCCGTGATCTGCATTACCGAACTTTTACTGTTCACCCCCTGCCGGCGACGGCCGGGATCACCCATCTGACCTGCGATTTCTTGTTTTGGATCACTGCTCTCGCGGACGCCCCCCAAGATGTTCCATCCGATTTGGTGCAGCGTCTACAAGAGAGCCCCCATCATGTGCTCATGCCCGCTTTTGTCACCCTGTCCGGGCGCTCCGTGCGCCTGGAACCTCTCAGCCACGCGGTGGTCGACGACCTGGTCGCCGCGGCGAGTGAAGACCGCTCCACCTACGCCTTCACTCGCGTTCCCGTTGGCCGGGAAGAGATGACCTCGTACGTCGAGGCGGCTCTGGCTGAGCAGGCGGAGGGCCGAACTGTGCCCTTCGCCATCCGGTGGCTGCACACCGACAGAATCGTCGGTGCCACCCGTCTGATGCACCTGGAGTACTGGCAGGGCCCCCTGCCCTGGCCTCCCGGCGCGCGTGGCGTGGTGGGCGAGGTCCCGTCCGTGGCGGACATCGGTTACACCTGGCTGGCCGCATCGGCCCAGGGCACCAGCGTGAACCGGGAGAGCAAGTACCTCATGCTCTCGCTCGCCTTCGAGACCTGGCAGGTCCACCGCATCACCCTGAAGGCGGACGTACGCAACGTACGTTCCCGGGCCGCCATCGAGGCCCTCGGCGCACACCTCGACGGGGTGCGGCGGGCGGACAGCCGAGGCGCCGACGACACGGTCCGAGATACCGCCTACTACTCGATCCTCAGCACCGAATGGCCGCAGGTCCGAGAACGGATGCACGCGAGGCTCGGCCTCGTGGAAGCGGCGTGAGATCCCCGTTCCTTCTATGAACCCATGGAACAGACAGCCCGCCCGGAGGCCTTCGTGGCTTCCGGGCGGGCTGCCCTGTTTTCCATCGGTCTCTCGCGTTCGGCGTTGAGGATTACTGCTCGTCTGCCTCGTAGATGTAGTCCCAGCGGCCGCAGTACTTCTTCGTGCCGTGGTTGTTGTCGTAGTAGCAGACCCGGACCTGGATGTTGTCGACGTCGTCCTCGTAGAAGTGGAAGTAGCGGTAGCCGCTGGAGCCGCACTTCTTCGCCCAGTACGTCGACTCGTCGCCGTCCTCGTTCTCGAACTTGACCTGGACGTAGCCGCACAGCCAGTTCGGGGAGTTCTTGTCGTACAGCTTGCCCTCGACGTGGAAGCTGCCGTCGTTCTCTTCGTAGACGTGGCCCTTGGCCTTGGCCCGCGAGCCGTGGAAGTACTTGGAGTAGTTGTAGCCCCAGAAGTCGTCCTCAAGCAACACTTTGCGCGCGGTTCCTTGGGTGGACGCCGACGCGGAGGAGGCGAAGGCAGGGACGCCGACGGCGAGGACGGTTGAGGCGGCGGCGATGCCGAGAAGGGTGCGGACGGAGCGACGCATTTTGGATCTCCCAGACTGAGGGGTGCTCCCCGGCTCTTGCTCCGGGGTTCGTGCTACCAGTGAAAACCCGTCCCATTGCAGGCTGCTTACAGCTCCAATTGCAGGCCGCTTACAGGGGGCTTGCTGTGCTGGCAGGACACTTGAGAGCCTTCGCGCCGGGTGCCATCACAGCCCCGATCCCCACGGACACCGAGCACAACGCATACAACTCAGCCGAGGGCAGAGCCGTTTCGGCGAGGATCTTCTCTACAGGGTTAAAGGCTCGCTTCGCTCGCCGGGGGCCGCCGCCCTGCGGGCGGCCAGCGCTCCCCGGGCATGCGGCCTTGGGGCCGGTCCCGGGGGCGCGCCGTCCTCAGGCGACGGCCCCCGACAGCACACAGCCTGTACCAGTCAGGCAGCCACCACCACGCCCTCACGATCGCCACAGGGTGGCTGATCTACGTACGGGGTTGGGGGCGATCGGAGGTCCGGCGCTTCGTCCCTCAGCACCAGCCCACCGAGCAGCATGGTTATGGTCCTGCATGGCGTTTGCCGAAAGATTGATGAGCCCCCCACCCAGTGCTTCCCCGTGGGGGGCTCCGTCGCACCGGACTGCTATACCCTCGCCCATCCGCGCGACGTGATCTTGGTTGTTAGAACCGCAGCGCCGAGGGTGCTCGGTTCTCAAGCCGCGTTTCGGTGTCCAGATGCGCTGCCAGCTCGTCAAGCGTGGCCCCACATCGCACGTTGGACAGTCCGCGATCGAGAGCGCTCTGAGACACACCGTGACGACGCACCGCGTAGAACCCGCCCCCCATCCCCTCGGAGATCTCCCAGCGCATGCCGTACCGTGCGGTCAACGCGTTAAGTGTCGTGGCTGCCACCGGTCAGCCCCCATTCCCAGACGTCTCCACGGCCGGGATGCTCACGCCGATCGAGGCAAGCGCCTCCGCGATCACATGTGAGTACGGGTGCCCCTTGCGCAGGTCCACGTATCGGGCAGCCACGCGACGAGCGGCCGAGACCGGATCGTCGGTCGAGCAGTACGAGAGCAGGCGTCGCCCCTTGGAGGAGACGGCACCGGACCACCAGATGTAGCAGGCGCCATCCGTCCAGACCACGAGGTCCACCCACACCGACACCAACGCGAGCCCCGTGCCCTCATGAACGTCAGAGCAGATCCCGTGACGTTCCAGCTCTCGCGAGAGCCGCAACGCCACCGTCACCGCGGGGTGCCGACTCGACAGCTCAGGAAGGATCGGAGCGGTCACGATCACCGCTTAGCCCCTCGTGACCGTCTGGCCTTTACGGACAGCGTCCCGTTGGATGCGCTCCTGCTCATCGAGGAGTCGAGCTAGGTCACCGTCACTGTCGGCGTCGACCGTGCGGCACAAGCCCCGCATGAGGTCCTTCTCGGAGATCACGTCCGAACGGGTGGCGTACCAGCCGGACGGCTGGCATTGATCGTCTTGCCCCCGCCAGACGCGCCAACGGGGGAACCGGTTCCGCAACCGGCTCACGATGTCGTCGTCCGCGTCCCAGTAGTGCAGTTCGCTTGCGTCTCGGAAGCCCATGCTTTGGACGGTAAGGGCAACTCACTGTGACTACGAGGGACGCAGCGTCAGGGCTCATCGGTGGGAGACCACCTACCCGTACAGGGTGTACGGGCTGATCTAGTTGACGCCCCCGAACTCCTGAACCAGGCTCCGCAAGGGAGCGGTAAGCCGAGTCTTACGCTCAACGAGATCAGACGTGAGAGTCCTCGCGAACCCCTGGTGTCGGAACCATTCGGGCGAGAGTTTCCGAGCGCGTACGGTCGCCTCCACGGCCTCATCGGTACGGCGACGTTCCAACAGCGAGCGCGCCTCGTTGAGCAGGTGGCGTCCGAATTGGACCTTGAACAGGTCTTCGCGCCGTACTCCCTGGGACGCAGTCAGCGCCGCGTCAGGCTGATGCAGAGCAGTCATGATGTGCGTGGTCTGCACCGCAACATGTGACGGCCCGAACGAGACCCAGTAATCATGCCGGTCCTTGGCCACCCGAGCCGCACCGGCCGCAGCAACACGTAGGTACTCCCCTGCCCGCTCACCGTCGGCACGCGCACCAGCGGACACAGCCGCGTGCAACATGAGCCCGCCCCACGCGGTGATCTGCTCTGCCGGAGCTTTGGACATGGCCGGTTCGATCTCATCGGCCGCCGACGTGGCGAGTCGTTCCGCCTCGTCAAGCCGCCCCTGATGAAGCATGACCCATGAGTACGTGCCGTACAACGTGGCGAGACGCCAGGCGTCGTTGCCGTCCTTGGCCGCCAAGATGGCACGTTCAGCAGCGATAGCGGCAGCGTCGTCACGTCCGGTGTGAACCAGGACGCAGGCAGCGAGTTGCCAGGCATGGGCCAGCGCAGCGGCACCGGCACCCGAATCATGTGCATGGAGCAGGCGGCACTCATTGATCAGGTTCGGAAGATCTGCCGCCAAGACTCCGAACTCACCACCGAAGTAGGCACCATACGAGCGCTCCACCAAGCGCCAGAGGCTAGCCGCGTCGGCGGGCTCTCCCTCGTGATCTGGATGGAGCAGGGGAAGTAGGCCCGGATTGATCACTGCGTCGCGCACGCTCAAGACGGCCGCTCCGGGAACAGGGTCAAGCGCAGGCTTCTTCCCCGCGATCACGCCGGGGTCGACGTCGAGGGCACGAGCGAGCTTGACCATTGAGGCCCACGACATGGACTCACGAACATCGCGTTCCAGGAGGGAGACCAGATCGAGGCTTACACCCGCCCGGTTGGCCAGCTCTTGTTGGCTGTAGCCGCGATCCAGGCGAAGCGACCGGAGACGCTTTCCGATTGTCGAGCTGCCATCGGCCATGGCTCTACCCCTCCCTGGGGGACAACTCCGATTCCCAGGCTAAGTCAAAGACCTAGGTCCGTGTGGCTTACGGCCTTACGACCTAGTGACGTGGTGCCGCCGGCCTCAACCGCTTCGCGGCCCCTTCGGGGTGCTTCGCATTGACGCCGGCCGCACCACTCAGCGCGGGGTTGGCCACCCGTCAGCCGGGGGACTCTCTGCGATTCCGTTCCCGTGCGAGCTTCCGAGCTGCCGAGATGCGTCCCCGTGCGACCTCAGCCCAGAACGCCTCACCATGCCGGTAGCCGCTTCCCGCGAACCGCCACTCCCCGACCGTGACCGTCTCCCGCTCGCCAGGATCAGGCAAGCCCCGCCGTTTCCGAGACTCCTCCGCCTGATGATCCGCCCGAGCCTGCCGCAACGTGCCGAGCGTGGTCGAGTAGTGACGGCTCTTGGTCGAGAAGTGCCCCCGGTAGCCCAGCATGTGCGCCCACTGCCGAAACGGGATCAGCCGATACTCAGGACGGTCCCCCAGGACGAAGCACGTGTAGATCATGCGCCGAGCGTGCTCGGTCACCTCCAGAAACGCGACGTCACGTATCTGCCGGATCGGCCGATCCACCGTCCCGGCTGACTCGGCACCCTTGGTCGCGTACTTGGCGATGTAGGACGCGACCCGCTGATCCGCCAGCCCCTCCAGCGAGGTAGCCACGTAGATCGGTTCCACGTCGAGCTGTTGGCCCCATCGGCCGACGAAGGAGGGAGATTCCTCAGGCACGGGCACCGAGACCCCCGCCGCCGTCTCACGGATGGCCGCCTGAAGCACCGGGACCGTTGCCCAGTCCGGGGGACGATCGGCAGGCCCCTCGGGGCCGTCGAGGCGAATCACGGCATGGAAGTGGACCAGGCCCCGCGCCTGATACTCGGCGACCTTCGCATACGACAGCCGAAGCCGACGCCGCAGCGCGGCCCGTGACACTCCGAGCAGACGGGCGAAGGTGGCCGGGAGTGCTTGGGTGAACCGCCGCCACAACTCGCCCGCGTGAGCGTTCCACAGCACCGCGCCGACATAGTCGTAGCAGTCCACGCAGACCGGTTGCCCGACCTGGGGATCATCCTCCCCGTGACGCACCCCGCACCCTTGCGGCCTGCCGTGCTCGCACACCGGGTTGTCACGCCGGGGACGACACGGCAGCGGCTTGCCGTCCCTCTCACGTCGAGCATGGACCGCCCCGAACGAGGGGGCCGTGAAGGTCGCGAACACGCGAGGATGCCCGCCCACGTCCTCAGGGACGCCCTTACCGCCCCGCAGGCCGGACAGGATCAGATGATAGGTGTCGTCCCGGTACACCTCAGAGCAGGCCGGACAGCGCGAGGCGCGACGGTTGCCACACGCGGTCAGCAGGTACCCGGTCGGCTCATCAGCCGTCCGGTACACATCCAGGATCTCTAGGGCAGAGTCGAACGTGATCCGGTGACCTTGAAGCCGAATCGGCTCAGCACACCCGCCCGTAGCCCGCACCATCTGATACCACCGGGGAAAGTCCGGCATCGAGGCGCGCTGAGCAGCAGCGAAGACCTCAGGAGAGAAGCCGGGGACCTCGCTCACACGGCACCCCTCCCATTACTGGGAGAAGTGAAGCGAGTCTGTTCCGCCTCGACTTCCACGCCGAGAAATAGAGCTATGCGGGTCCACTTCTTATCTGACCACGGGGGTGATTGTGCCGCCTTTCGCTTGCCCCACTCCTCGGCAAGCTTGAAATGCGACGAGACATCCGGAGTTTGCAGCGGTGCTCCTTTCACCGAAGGAAACCACCGATGCACGGGAAGGGGGAAGCACCATCACAGGGCATGCCGAAGACACGGCTTGGCGTGGCAATGGTGCTTCAGCGAGAGAATAATGGAGTGTTTGTATGTTTGTGCGCGATGTTTATAGACCGGTTGGCGCGCCAGTTTCTTGGCCTACCACTGGGCCCAGGGCCCCGGCGAGTTGAGGTTTTGATGGGGTTCGTTCATAAACATACGGCTACGCAGGTAAGGAAATGCCAAGCCGCCACAGATGGAAAGGCA
>NZ_JBICTU010000030.1:0-93232 GCF_043197795.1 Sphaerisporangium sp. NPDC049003 | reverse complement strand
GGTCGCGCAGTTGAGCCCGATCACGTCGACCCCGAGGGGCTCGATGGCGGTCAGCGCGGCGCCGATCTCCGAGCCCAGCAGCATCGCGCCGTTGGTCTCGATGGTGACCTGCGCGATGATCGGCACGTCGCGGCCGGCGGCCTCGATGGCGTGCTTGGCGCCGATGACCGCCGCCTTGACCTGCAGCAGGTCCTGGCAGGTCTCGATGATCAGCGCGTCGGCGCCCCCGGCGATCAGACCGGCGGCGTTGTCGCGGTAGGCGTCGCGCAGGGTGGCGTAGGGAAGGTGCCCGAGGGTGGGGAGCTTGGTTCCCGGACCCATCGAGCCCAGCACGAACCTGGGCCGCTCGCCGGTCGACCAGTGGTCGGCCCGTTCACGGGCCAGCCGGGCACCCGCTTCGGAGAACTCGTAGATCTTCTCGGGGATGCCGTACTCGCCGAGGGCCGCGAAGTTGGCGCCGAAGGTGTTGGTCTCCACGCAGTCGACGCCCACCTCGAAGTAGGCGTCGTGCACGGCCTGGACGATGTCGGGGCGGGTGACGTTGAGCACCTCGGGGCAGCCCTCATGGCCCAGCACGTCGTCGAGCGTGATGTCGTAGGCCTGCAGCATCGTCCCCATGGCCCCGTCCGCGACCAGGACACGCTGGGACAGGGTCTGTCTGAAGGACGCTCCGCTGTTCATGAACTCAAGCCTAGCGGGAGGCATGATGTGACCGCCCGAGCACCGAAAACGCCTGAGATGTCCGGTGGTCTCCCAATATGCGGGTGAGGGTTCGGTAGGGCTCCGAGGTCCGCCTGTCGCCTCTCCGTGACACTGAACGCCCCTCAACGAATAGGCTTAGACAGGCACAAGGCCGCCGCCGGCGGCCGAGAGGACGCTTGCGGGGACGTTGGCGGCCTCGGCCAGGCGAGGAGGAGGCGGCGCGTGATCGAGCTCGAAGGACTCCCCGAGCTCGTCGACCCGGTGCTGATCGCCGCGTTCGAGGGCTGGAACGACGCGGGGGAGGCGTCGAGCGGCGCTCTCGCGCACCTGGAGGCCGAATGGAAGGCCACCCCGCTCGTCGAGCTCGACCCCGAGGACTACTACGACTTCCAGGTCACCCGCCCGGTCGTCGAGATGGGCGACGGCCTCACGCGCTCCATCGTGTGGCCCACCACCCGCCTGCTCGTGGCGCGCCCGCCCGGCAGTAAGCGCGACGTGGTGCTGCTGCGCGGCATCGAGCCCAACATGCGCTGGCGCACCTTCTGCGCCGAGCTGGTCAGCATCAGCCTGGAGCTCGGCGTGGAGACCGCGGTGCTGCTCGGAGCCCTGCTCAACGACTCCCCCCACACCCGGCCGGTGCCGATCGTGGGCTCGGTGAGCGATCCGGGCCTCGCGCGCTCCCTCAACCTGGAGCTGACCCGCTACGAGGGCCCCACCGGCATCGTCGGGGTGCTCCAGCACTCCCTCGGCGTGGCGGGCACCAAGACGGTCTCGCTGTGGGCGTCGGTGCCGCACTACGTCGCCCAGCCGCCCAACCCCAAGGCCACCCTGGCCCTTCTGCGCCGCATGGAGGACCTGCTGGACATCCCGATGCCGCTCGGCGAGCTGCCCGACGAGGCGCAGGCGTGGGAGCACGGGGTCGACGAGCTGGCCGCCCAGGACTCCGAGGTGGCCGAGTACGTGCGCGAGCTTGAGGAGCGCAAGGACGCCGCCGAGCTGCCCGAGGCGAGCGGCGACGCGATCGCGGCCGAGTTCGAGCGCTACCTGCGGCGGCGCGACAACGACACCGAAGGCTGACGCGCGCCGCACCCCGCCGGAAGGCGGACGCCTAGGGCATATTTACGTGAAGATTCACAAAAGGCGCAATTCACATACTTCGCGTTATCGCCCACGCGCGGCCGGGATCTCGGGTAATAATTGGCCGCTGCGCCGTTCCGCACCATTGCACCTGGGCGGCACCCACGCGCGGCAACGATTCGATAACGGAGAGAAACACGACTCCGCAAACATCGTGTACGACGCCACCCGCGTGCTGAACCTACACATGTGACTGCGCACCTTGGGACCCCCATGGCGACTCAATATCCCGATCCGCACAAGAGAGCACAGGAGACGCGGCGACGCGTTCTCGAAATGGCCGTCTTCATGAAGCAGGAGGGCGGAGACGGGGCCGCCCGGCCCGCGAACGTACCCGCCGGCCAGGCGAGCGGCGCCGCGTACCCCCAGCTGCGCGGTGCGACGCCGGCCCAGGCCGTGGAGATGTTCCTCGCCCTGCTCCAGGACCGGCTGCCGGTCTGGCTCCGCACCCTCGAAACCCTGATGCACATGACCGGCAAGGGACGAGTGAACGACAACCTGCTGCCGGTGGCCCGTGCCGGCATCGCCTACTACGCCGAGGTACAGGCCGCGGCGATGCCCGCGTTCCTCTCCCCCTCGATCACCGTGCGGTTCCGCGAGGCGCTGCGCGAGACCGATCTCGGCCCCGCCTCCGAGATCGCCCCCCTCGCCGAGTACCTCGCGGCCGAGCGGGGCCTTGGGCGGGTGTCGCCGGACGTGACCCCCGAGGCCAGCGCGCGCCTCCTGCTCGCCGGCTGCTTCCGGCACGCCTACTACGAGATGTTCATCGGCTCCGGGCTGTCGCGGGACGACGGCGCGGTCGAGATCGTACGGGAACTGCGGCTGGAGACCGCCACGCCCCGGGCCCCCGCGCTCTCCTGAGCCGCCGGCCCGGCGCCTCCCCGGCCGATCGCGGCCGCGGCCTCGTCGAACCTCTGCCACACCAGGGCGGCCAGGTCGTCCTCGGCGCCGAGCGGGCGGCTCACCACGTCGGCCCCGCTCGACTCCAGCCGGCCATGGAAGAACCCGGGGGCCAGCAGGTAGGAGGCGACCGCCACCCGTGGCGCGGGGCCCGACCGCAGCCTCTCCATGGCCGCCGCGACCGTCGGGCTGCCCGCGGAGGCGAACGCCGCGGTGACCGGGCGCGCCAGCCGTACCGACAGCAGCCGGGCGGCGAAGCGCACGTCGGCGAGGCCGGAGGGGTCCGAGGAGCCCGCCGCGGCGAGGATCACGGCGTCGGTGGAGCGCAGCCCGGCCGCCGCCAGCCGGCGTGCCAGCACGGAGGTGATCAGCGGATGCGGGCCCAGCCGTCCGGCCACGATGGCGTCCGGCCTGGCTCCGGCCACGACCGCCGGCAGGTCGATGTGGACGTGGTAGCCGCCCGCGAGCAGCAGCGGGACCACGACCACCGGCCCCGGCACGCCCGCGAGGACGTCGGCGAGCAGGGGCGAGCTGATCTCCAGGTGGCCCAGTTCGACCCGGTGGCCGGGCCGCGCCCTGCGCACCCGTTCGGCGAGGGCGGCGAGCGTGGCCTCCCCCGCCGCGCTCCGCGTGCCGTGGGCGACCAGCACCAGCGTCCCGGCGGCCACCGCCGCCGGGGAACCGTCTCGGGAACCGCCCCTCAGGGGGACCTCCCGGTTCCTCCTCACCCGCCGTCCTTCCGGTCGGGGCCCGCGCCGGCCGTGGTCGTCACCGGGCGTCCACCCGGTCGCAGGCCAGCCGGTAGCCGCGCTTGACCACGGTCTCCACGATGCCCGACGGCCCGAGGGCGCGGCGGAGCCGGGTGACCGCCATCTCGACCGCGTGCTCGGCGGAGTCCCTGGACGGGCCTCCGGGCAGCACCACGCGCAGGTCGGAGCGGGGCACGACGTGGCCGGGACGCTCGGCGAGGCGCTTGAGCACGGCCATCGGCGCGGGCGGCAGCGGCTTGAGGTCGCCGTCGACGGCGACCGCGTGCCCGCGGATCTCCAGCCGGTGGGCGCCCGCGCTCACGCGCGTGACGCTGTGCTCGGGAAGGTGACGGGCGAGGGTGCGGGCCAGCGCGCCGAGGCGGGAACGCTCCGGCTGGATCACCGGCACGCCCTTGGCCAGCAGCGGCGCCGCCGTCACCGGGCCGACGCACGCCGCCACCACCGGGCCGCTGAAGGCCGCGACGAGCGGGTCCTCCAGGCTCTCGGCCCTGGCGGCGTTGAGCATCGCGTGCACGGCGGGGGCGCTGGTGAACGCCACGACGTCCACCGACCCCGAGATCGCCTGGGTGATCAGGCGGCGCAGCGGGGAGGCGTCGCGGTAGGGCAGCCAGCGGTAGACCGGTACCTCGATCACGGTGGCGCCCGCCGCCCGCAACTGGGCGACGAAGCCGGTCAGCGGCTCGCCGTGCAACTGCACCACGATGCGCCTGCCCCGCAGGTCCTGGCCGAGGAGGTACTGCTTGATCTCCTCGCAGGACTCCGTGAGCGGGGTCCAGTGGTCGTTCAGCCCGGCGGCGCGCACCGCGCCACGGGCCTTCGGCCCCCGGGGCAGCAGCCGCGCCGCCGCGAGGTGGTCGGCCAGGTCGGTGGAGAGCCCCCAGCCCTCGGCGGCGGCCATCCACCCCCGGAATCCGACGCCCGTGGTGACCACCACGTCGTGGACCGGCCCGTCCAGGGACTCGCGGGTGGCCGCCAGCAGGTCGGCGTCCTCGGCGAGGGGCACCAGGCGGATCGCGGGAGCCCGTACGACCCGGGCGCCCCGCCGTTCGAGCAGGGCGGCGAACTCCTCCCTGCGTCGGGTCGCGGTCACCCCGATGGTGAACCCGGCGAGCGCGTCGGGCGCCGTCTCAAGGGTGGTCAGGGGGTCGTCCAGAAGCGCGGCTGTCATTCCACGCTCACCTCCACGGTGCCGTTGGTGACACGAGTCGGATATGTCGGTATTGCCAGTGCCGGATCGTCCAGGCAGACGCCGGTGACCAGGGAGAAGACCTGCTTGTGCATGGGCGTCGCCACCACGGGCTCGTCGCCCCTGGTGCCGGTGATGCCGCGCGACATCACGTACGCCCCGCTGTGGGGGTCGCGGTTCCCGACGGCGAACAGGCGGCCGTCGAAGGCACGGAACAGCGCGATCTGACGGCCCCTGGCAGCGCGGCGGCGCCGCGCTCGGGGATCAGGTCCGCGTAGGCGCAGATCGCGGTCCACCTCTCGCCGGTCGCGGTCACCGGAGCCTTCTGGACGGTGGTCATCGGCGGGTCACCTCCACGAGAACGGGCCTGATCTGGTCGCGTTCGGTCTCGAAGACGATCGAGGGGTCGGGGGTGCCGGGGGCGTTGACGAAGCTGACGAACCGGCGGAGCTTGCCGGGGTCCTCGACGGTGGCGCGCCATTCGTCGAAGTAGCCGGCGACGTGCCGCTCCATGCCCGCGTCCAGGGCGACGGCGATCCCGAGCGAGTCGTCCACGATCACGTCGCGGACCGGAGACGGCCGCCTTGAGCTTGTGCGGCGAGCGCAGCCCCCGGTAGCGCAGTTCGAGCGCGATGGCCATGCCGACCGCGTCCCGCACCCCGTACCGGCACCACGTGGACCCCACGCAGGACTTCACCGTGCGCAGCGCCTTGCCGTAGGCGTGGCCGGACTCGAAACCGGCGTCGACCAGCCGCTTCCAGATCGCGGGAAGCTGCTCCACGCGGGCGCCGAACAGGTCGATCCGCTGGCCGCCGGTGATCTTGGTGTAGAGGCCGAAGTCGCGCGCGACCTCCCCGATCACGATGAGCTTCTCCGGGGTGATCTCACCGCCCGGAATGCGCGGCACCACCGAGTACGTGCCGTTCTTCTGGATGTTGGCGAGGAAGTGGTCGTTGGTGTCCTGCAGCGCCGCCCGCTCGCCGTCGAGGACGTGCCCGCCGTTCAGCGACGCCAGGATCGAGGCGACGACGGGCTTGCAGACGTCGCAGCCACGCCCCCGGCCGTGCTCGGCGATGAGCCGCGAGAACGTCGTGATCCTGCGCACCCGGACGATCTCGAACAACTCGGGCCTGCCGTGGTCGAAGTGCTCGCAACGGGGCATCAGCCGGTCGCCCATCTCGACGACGTGCGTGGAAAGGCCGAGCCCGCGCAGCGCGTCGGCCGCCTCCAGCCCGAGCAGGCCGCCTCCGACGACCACGCCGGAGGTGGCCCGCGCGGACGCCGCGCGGATGGCGTCCAGGTCGTCGATCGTGCGGTAGACGAGGGCCCGCCCGGCCCCCGGCACCGGCGGCACGAACGGCGCCGACCCCGTCGCCAGCACCAGCACGTCGTACGGCTCGTCGTGGCCGCCCTCGGTGGTCACGGTGCGGCGGGCGCGGTCGATGGAGGCCACCCGGTCGCCCAGCCGCGCCACCACCGGCCCGCCGGGAGCCGGATAGGTCAGGTCGTCGGCGCTCGCGCTCGGCGGTCCGGACAGATAGGAGGTCAGCGCCACGCGGTCGTACGCGGGCCTCGGCTCCTCCCCGAGCACCGTGATCGTGCCGGTGAAGCCCCTGCGGGCCAGTGTCTCGACGAACCGGTGGGCCGCCGGCCCGTACCCCGCCACCACGATCCTCACGCGCGGACCTCCTCCTGCTCGCGCAGCCGGCCGATCAGGCCCTCGACCGCGTCGCGGCAGGTGCCGCACCCGGTCGTCGCCCTGGTGGCGGCGACCACGGCCGCCGTGTCGCGGGCGCCCGCCTCCCAGCAGGCGCGGATGCGGCCCTTGGTCACGTTGTTGCACTCGCACACCCGCGCGGAGTCGGGCATGCGGGCCGGGCCGTCGGCGAGCGCCGCGCCGTCGAGGCCGGGGAACAGCAGCCCGGCCGGGTCGCGGGGAAGCGGCCCGCCGCGGTCGTAGAGCTGGGTGAGCGTCCCCACCGTGGGCGACTCGCCGAGCAGGATGGCGCCCACCAGGCGGTCGTTCCTGATCACGAGCTTGCGGTAGATGCCGCGGGCCCTGTGGCTGAAGCGGACGACCTCCACCGTGCCGGAGGCGTCCTCGGTCAGGTGCGTCTCCCCCATGGCCGCCAGCTCGACGCTCCTGGCCTTCAGGCGGGTGACCAGGCGCGAGCCCCGGTACCTCGCGGTGGCGTCCGCCCCGGTGATCAGGTCGGCCACCACGGCCGCCTGCTCCCACGCGGGCGCCACCAGGCCGTACACCGTGCCGTCGTGCTGCGCGCACTCGCCGATGGCGTAGATCGCCGGGTCGGCGGTGCGCATCCGGTCGTCGACGACGACCCCGCGCGCCACCGCGAGGCCGGCGTCCCCGGCGAGGCCGGCCAGCGGCCGTACCCCGCAGGCGAGCACCACCAGTTCCGACGCGAGCGTCTCGCCCGTGGCGAGCTCGACGCCGTGGGCGTGGATCGCCGCGACCTCGGCACCGGTCCTGACGGTCACCCCGAGCCCGGCCAGCGCCTCGCCGAGCACCAGCCCGGCCTCGGCGTCGAGCTGGCGTTCCATCAGGTGACCGGCCAGGTGGAGCAGGGTGACCGGCATGCCGCGCCCGGCGAGCCCGCGCGCGGCCTCCACGCCGAGCAGGCCGCCGCCGACCACCACCGCGCCGGTCGCGGTCGCCGCCGCGTCCAGGATGCGGTCGCAGTCGTCCATGGTCCGGAACGCGATCGCCCGGGTGGCGCCGGGGATGGGCGGCACGACCGGCTCGCTGCCCGTCGCCAGCACCAGGACGTCGTACGGCTCGCGCACGCCGTCGGCGGTGCCGACCGTACGGGACTCGCGGTCGATCGCTGTGACCGTGACGCCGAGGCGGGCGGTCACCCCCTCGGCCTGCGCGGGCAGGCGCACCTGCTCGGGGCTCGCGGTGCCGGCGAGCACGTTGGACAGCAGCACCCGGTTGTACGGCCCCCGGGTCTCGGCGCCGAACACGGTGATCTGGATGCTCCTGTCCCGCGCGCGCACCTCACTGGCCAGCCGCGCGCCGGCCATGCCGTTGCCGACGACGACGAGCTTCACGCGCACCGCCCCCGCTCGACGCGCACGGCGCAGACCTTGAACTCCGGCATCCGGGACACCGGGTCCAGTGCGGGGTTGGTGAGGCGGTTGGCGCCCTCCCAGTGGAAGGGCATGAACACCGTGTCGCGGCGGATGCCGGGGGTGACCCTGGCGACGGCCTCGGCGGAGCCCCTGCGGCTGGTCACCCTGACCAGGTCGCCGGGCGCCACCTCCAGGCGTTCGGCGAGGTCCGGGTGGAGCTCCACGTACGCCTCGGGGGCCGCCTCGTTCAGCGCGGCGATCCTGCGGGTCTGCGCGCCGCTCTGGTAGTGCGCGAGGACGCGGCCCGTGGTCAGGTAGTACGGGTAGTCGTCGTCGACGTCCTCGGCCGCGGGGCGGTGGTCCACGGGCACGAACCTGGCCCGCCCGTCCGGCGTCGGGAACCGGTCGAGGAACGGTCGCGGCGTGCCCGGGTGGTCCTCGGAGGGGGCGGGCCAGAAGACGCCGGTCTCGGCGGCTATGCGCTCGTAGGTGATGCCCGAGTAGTCGGCGACCCCGCCCGCGCTCGCCCGGCGCAGCTCGTCGAACACCACGCCCGGGTCGCCGGAGAAGCCCTCGCCCCGGCCGAGCCTCCGGGCCAGGCCGGAGAGGATCGCCAGGTCGCTCCGCACCCCCGAGGGCGGAGCGACGGCCTGGCGGCGCAGCAGGACCCTGCCTTCCAGGTTGGTCATCGTGCCGTGCTCCTCGGCCCACTGGGTGGTGGGAAGCACGACGTCGGCCATCGCGGCGGTCTCCGACAGCACGAAGTCGGAGACCACGAGCAGGTCCAGCGCGGCGAGCCGCTCGGTCACGTGGGTCGCGCGCGGCGCCGACACCACCGGGTTGGAGCCGAACACCAGCAGGGCCCGTGCGCCCCCGGCGGTGCCGAGGGTGTCGAGCAGCTCGTACGCCGAACGGCCGGGCCCGGGAAGCTCGCCGGGGTCGATCCCCCAGACCCCGGCGACGTGCGCGCGGGCGGCGGGGTCGGCGATCGAGCGGTAACCGGGGAGCTGGTCGGCCTTCTGGCCGTGCTCGCGCCCGCCCTGGCCGTTGCCCTGGCCGGTGACGCAGCCGTACCCGGAGCCGGGACTCCCGGGCAGGCCGAGCGCGAGGGCCAGGTTGATGAACGCGGTCACCGTGTCGGCGCCCTTGGCGTGCTGCTCCGCGCCCCTGCCGGTGAGGATCATCGCCGTGCCCGCCCCGGCGAGGAGCCGGACGGCCTCGCGCATCCGGGCCACCGGCACGCCGGTGACCCGCTCGGCGCGCTCGGGCCACCACGACGCCACCGACGCCCGGACCTCCTCGAACCCGGTCGTGCGGGCGGCGATGTAGCCGAGGTCGGCGTGGCCCTCGGTGATCGCGATGTGCAGCAGCGCCAGAGCGAGGGCCAGGTCGGTGCCCGGGGTGACCTGGAGGTGCAGGGTGGCCCGCCGGGCCGTGCGGGTGGCCCTCGGGTCGACGACGATGAGGGTGTGACGCAGGTGCCGCAGGAACGGCGGCATGGTCTCGGCGACGTTGCCGCCGACCATCATCACCGCGTCTGCCGCCGCGACGTCGGTGATGGGGAACGGCAGGCCCCGGTCCATCCCGAACGCGCGGTTGGAGGCCGCCGCCGCGGACGACATGCAGAAGCGGCCGTTGTAGTCGATCTGGCTCGTTCCGAGCGCCACCCGGGCGAACTTGCCGAGCTGGTAGGCCTTCTCGTTGGTGAGGCCGCCGCCCCCGAACACCGCCACCGCGTCGCGGCCGTGCCCGGCCTGGATGCCGCGTACGGCCGCGGCGACGCGGTCGAGCGCGTCGTCCCAGCTCACCGGCTCAAGCGGGCTCGTACGGCTCGCGCGGGCGAGCGGCGTGGTGAGACGGTCGCCGCCTGCCAGCAGCTCACCCGCGGTCCATCCCTTCTGGCAGAGCGCTCCGGCGTTCGCCGGGACGTCGTGCCTCGGGGTGATCGTGATCGTGCCGCCCGGTGCCTCGCCGGTCCCCCCGCTGACGTTCATGCCGCACTGCAGCGCGCAGTACGGGCAGTGCGTCGCCTCTCCCCTGTGGACCGGCGACATCACAGGCGCCGGCGGGGAAAGTGAGATCAGCATGGATCCGATGGTGCTTTCAGGCCGTTTCACCGTTGGGTCCCTCCTGTTACCTCTGTGCTACAAGCCGCCAACCGTGTTCACATCCGGAGCGGATCTCCTGTGCGCACATCGCCGCGACCGTCCCCGTGAGGGATCGCGCTCAGACGCGGGCCGAGGCGAGGCTGGGCGCGAGCCGGGCGCCCACCGTGCGCAGGTAGCAGAACCACGTCAGCGCCGCGCAGGCGGCGTAGAAGCACGCGAACGCGACGAGGGCGGCGCCCGCGCCGCCCGTCGCCGCGATGGAGGTGCCGAAGCCCCGGTTGATGAAGAACCCGCCGAAGGCGCCCACGGCCGAGATGATCCCGATGGCGGCCGAGCTGTCGCGCCTGCCGGCCGCCACGGCGGCGGCGAGCGCCGCCTCGTCCCCGGCAAGGGCGCCCTCGACCGCCTTGGCCTTGAAGATCGCGGGGATCATCCGGTACGTCGAGCCGTTGCCCACCCCCGTCAGCGCCACCAGCAGCAGGTAGGCGCAGAAGAAGAGGGTGAAGCTGTTCGCGCCCAGCCCGAAGGCGACCAGCGCTATGGCCACCACCATCGCGGCGAAGTTCCCGAGCGTGACCCGCGCCCCGCCGAGCCGGTCGGACAGCCGCCCGCCCAGGGGCCTGACCAGCGAGCCGACCAGCGCCCCGAGGAAGGCCCAGGTGACGGCCGAGGCGTGCCCGGGGAACTGGCTCTTGATGAGCAGCGGGAAGGCGGTGGTGTAACCGATGAACGAGCCGAACGTCCCGATGTAGAGCAGCGACATGATCCAGGTCTGGGCCCTGCCGGCGATCTTGAGCTGCTCCCTCGCGCTCGCCTTGGCGGAGGTGAGGTTGTCCATGAAGAAGAACGCGCCGGCGGCGGCGACCACGATGAACGGCACCCAGAACAGCCCCGCCGCCGCCAGCCCGAACCCGGTGATCACCAGCGGCATGGCGAGCTGCACGGAGCTGACTCCGACGTTGCCGCCCGCGGCGTTCAGGCCGAGCGCCCACCCCTGCTTCAGCTCGGGGTAGAAGTAGGTGATGTTGGCCATGCTGGAGGCGAAGTTGCCGCCGCCGAGACCGGCGGTGGCCGCGATGAGCAGGAAGGCCCAGTACGGTGTCGCGGGGTCGCCCACCGCCACGGCCAGCAGCACGGCGGGCACGAGCAGCAGCAGGGCGCTCACCACGGTCCAGTTCCTGCCGCCGAACTTGGCGGGCGCGAACGTGTAGGGCAGGCGCAGCGCCGACCCGACCAGGTTGGGCAGCGAGACCAGCCAGAACAGCTGGTCGGTGGAGAAGCGGTAGGCGCCGAGCTTGACGGCGACGATGCTCCAGACGGTCCACAAGGTGAAGCCCAGATGCTCGGCCAGGATCGAGAACACCAGGTTCCTGCGGGCGACGCCTTTGCCTCGGCTCTCCCAGAAGCCCGGGTCGTCCGGGTTCCAGTCGGTTATCCAGCGACCCTTCGCCGGTACGGTCCGCGCAGCCTCCGCCACCGTCACGGTTCCTCCTGTTTTCTTCAGAATCGGGAGGTCCGAACGTACCGGAAAAGATCACACCGTCTGACGACGGTTGTCAGATATCGGCGTTACGTCTGACGCACGGGCGGAACTCGTGATCTACAGGTATCACGGCGGCAACATGGATTTAACAAAGATTGCCTGCCGGGCAGACCGGGAACCCCTCTGGGGAACATTCCACAAATGACCCCCAGGAGCGGGCATGACCAGCGTCCAGCCGATCAGGCTCTTCGCCGACCCGGTGCTCCGCACCGTCGCCGATCCGGTCAGGGAGTTCGACCGCTCCCTGCGCGAGCTGGTCAAGTCACTCCAGGCCACCACGCGTGCCGGGGCCGGCCGCGCCGGACTCGCCGCGCCGCAGATCGGCGTGCCGCTGCGCGTGCTGGTCTTCGAGGTCGACGGCAGGTCGGGCCACCTGGTGAACCCCCGCCTTGAGGCGTCCGGGCGCACCGTCGTCGCCGACGAGGCTTGCCTGTCGGCCCCCGGCATCTGGTGGCCCCTGGAGCGTTCCTACTCCGTGGTCGCCCGGGGCCGCGACATGCACGGCAAGCCCGTCACCGTGCGCGCGCTCGGCATGCTGGCCCGGGTGCTCCAGCACGAGGTGGACCACCTCGACGGCGTCCTGTTCAGCGACCGCCTCCCCGCCGACGAGCAGGAGCGCTTCCGGGCGGCGATGGCCTAGGACGGCCGTAGGCGCCTCCTTCCCCGCCGGCCACGACGGGACGGCCCGGCATTCTCCGGACTCTGGCACACCTTGATTCTTTATGTGGTATGTCCCTTTTTTCCGGCAACGAGCGTTCTGTGTCCATGTGGGGGGGTAGGGCACTCGACGATTCGGCAGGCCGGAGAAGGAGGACATTGTGACAGGCGGATTGAAGGTTGCCCTGGCCGTCGCACTCGGCTACTTCCTCGGCCGGCATCGCCGGTTCAAGCTGGCGGTCGCCCTCGGCGTGGCGGGAGCCACGGGCCGGCTGGGCGGGGCCCGGGGGAACCTGCTGGAGCAGGGACTCAAGCTGGTCAGCTCCTCTCCCGAGCTGGAGAAGATCATCAGCAGTGTCCGGGGCGAGCTGTTCGAGGCCGGGAAGGCCGCGGCCAAGGCCACCGCGAGCAGGCAGGTGGGCTCGCTGAGCACCAAGCTGCAGCAGCGGGCGGAGTCCCTGCAGCACGCGGCCAACGTCGCCGCGGGCCTGGAGGAAGCCGCGGGCGCCACGACCGGAGCCGCGGCCGGTGCCGCCGAGGGCGTCACGAAGACCGCGAGAGGCGGGGTCAGGGGCCTTCGGGACAGGGCGGCCGGTGGGGTGCGCGCCGCTCGCTCCCGCGTGCGCCCACCCGCCGAGGAGGAAGAGGAAGAGCCCTACGAGGACGAGTACGACGAGTACGAGGACGAAGACGAGGAGTACGAAGAGGAAGCACCCCCGAGGCGTGCGGCGGCCGAAGGCCGCGGCAGGCCGGCCGGACGCGGAGCAGGGGAGCGCCTGGACGACGAGGAAGAAGAGGACGAGGAGCCCGGGCCGCGTGGTCACGTGATGCGTGACCAGCCGCCGCCGCGTTCCCGTCCCATTCGCCGGAACCGGGGGTGACCTCCATGGCGGACAAGGACAAGGCGGGAGCGGCCGGAGGGCTGCTCAGCCCGATCAAGCACCAGCTACGCGGCATAGCCGGCATCGCGGGCAAACTGGCGCTCGCCGCGGCGAAGCGCAAGGTCGAGCAGACCACCACTCGGCTGACCGGCATCGCCGAGGGCGGCGGGCTTCGCACTCTCGGCCAGCTCGCCGGCGCGGAGGGCGGCACGGGAAGGTTCAAGGGCCTGGCCAAGATGGCCTGGGGCGGCCTGAAGAAGAAGCTGGGCTTCGGCGGCGGCAAGGGGAAGAAGTTCAAGTTCCTCAACATCGTCGAGTCGCTGGATGTCGGCGCCCCGATCCGGTTGACCTACAACCAGTGGACGCAGTTCCAGGACTTCCCGAGCTTCATGAAGAAGGTCGAGAAGGTCGTGCAGGACAGCGACGAGAAGCTCACCTGGCAGGCCAAGATCATCTGGTCACGCCGGACCTGGGAGTCCACGATCAGCGAGCAGGTCCCCGATGACAAGATCATCTGGCGGTCGAAGGGCGCCAAGGGTTACGTCGACGGGACGGTGACGTTCCACGAGATCACCCCCGACCTGACGCGGATCCTGATGGTCCTTGAGTACCACCCCAAGGGCTTCATGGAGCACATCGGCCTCCTCTGGCGCGTACAGGGCCGCCGCGCGCGCCTGGAGTTCAAGCACTTCCGGCGGCACGTCATGACCGAGTCTCTGCTGACCCCGGACGAGGTCGAGGGCTGGCGCGGCGTGATCCACGAGGGCGAGGTCGTCAAGGACCACGAGACCGCCCTCCGCGAGGAGCAGGAGCGGGAGCGGGAGGAGCGGCCCGAGGAAGGCGAGCACGAAGGCGAAGAGGCCGAGGCCGAGCCCGAAGAAGGCGAGGAGGCCGAGCCTGAGGCGGAAGCCGAAGAGGGCGAGCAGGCGGAGGCCGCCGGGCCCGAGGAAGCGGAAGAGGAAGAGGGCGCCGAGGAGCCCCGTGAACGGCGCCACCGCCCCTGGAGCAGGCGCGGCGAGCGCCCGGAGCGTCCCGGACGCGCCGTCCCGGCGGAGGAAGGGGAACCACGGGCACGACGGCGCAGGCCGGAGCCCGCCGAGGCCCGGAGGCGCAGGCCCGAGAGCGGCGAGCCCGGCGAGCCGCCCGCCAGGCGGCGCAGGCCCGAGACCGCCGAAGGCGAGGAGCCCGCTCCCCGGCGGCCCCGCCGCGAGCCCGAACCCCGGGGCCGATGAGATGACCGGCCATTCCTCAGGCACCGAGACCAAGGAGCTCAGCGTATGACCATCGTGCAGCCCTCAGGGGGCGGAGCGGCCGGGCGGTCGTCTTCGGGCGGCGGACTGGCCGACGTCATCGACACGATTCTCGACAAGGGCCTCGTCATCGACGTCTACGTCAGCGTCGCCCTCGTAGGCATCGAACTGCTGACCATCAACGCGCGCGTCGTCGTCGCCAGCGTGGACACCTACCTGCGGTTCGCCCAGGCGGTGAACCGGCTGGACCTCTCGGAGGGCCAGAAGGGGCTTCCCGAGCTGATGCAGGACATGACGCAGGGCGTCGCCAAGTCGAAGACCAAGGGCATCGCGCAGGGCGCTCTGGAGGCCGCGGGCGAGAAGCTCCGCGACTTCATCGAGCCCGCCGAGGAGCCGGCGCCGCGTCGCAGGCGCCGGCGGGAGGAGGACTGATATGGCCCGCTCGACCCCACGTGCCGCGGCACCCGGATCCGGCCAGGACACCCGCGAGACCCGGCGGGACGTACGCGAGGGCCCCCAGGCGCCCAAGCCCCCCGCCGGCGCACGCGCCGCCGGGGGCACGCGGAGCCCTGGCAGGCCGCCGGAGACCGCCGGAGCCAAGGACGCCCAGAAGGGCCCCGGGGATGGCCGGGAGCCCGGCGCCACGCGCCAGGCCGAGCGGCGGCCGGACCAGGCGGGCCGCGCGGGCGAGGCCCCCGGCACGCCCGAGGCGCCGAACGAGCAGGCGGTCGCGGCGTACATCTACGGGATCCTGCCCGCGGACGTCGAGCTGACCCCCGAGGCCCGGGGCGTCGGGGACCCGCCGGGCGAGATCAGGCTGGTGCGCCACGAGGACATCGCGGCGCTGGTCAGCGATCTGCGGCTGAACCGGCCCCTCGGCAAGCCCCAGGACCTCGTGGCCCACCAGAGCCTGCTGGACGACGTGGCCGCCGAGGTACCGGTGCTGCCGCTACGCTTCGGGGCGGTCATGGAGAGCCCGGAGGCGGTCGTCCGCGAGCTGCTGACGCCCCACCACGACGAGTTCCGCTCCGCGCTCGAAGACCTCGAAGGCCGCGCCCAGTACGTCGTCAAGGCGCGCTACGTCGAGGGGACGGTGCTCATGGAGGTGCTCCAGGAGCAGCCGGAGGCCAGGCGGCTGCGCGAGGAGATCCGCGACCTGCCCGAGGAGGCGACCTGGGACGCCAGGATCCGGCTCGGGGAGATCATCAACCAGGCGATCGAGGCGAAGCGGGACGCCGACACCCAGACCCTGGCCGAGGGCCTGGCGCCCCACGCCGTCGCGATCGTCATCCGCGAGCCGACCCACGAGGAGGACGCCGCGCATCTGGCCGTCCTGGTGGAGACCGGCAGGCAGGACGACTTCGAGGAGGCCCTGAACGAGTTCGGCCGCAGGTGGGCGGACCGCGTCACCCTGCGCCTGCTCGGCCCCCAGGCGCCGTACGACTTCGTCACGACACAGAGGTAGAGGTCTTTGGAATGGGTCTGTTCGGCATGCTCTTCAGCTGGCCGCTCGCGCCGGTCCAGCTGCTGGTCAAGCTCGGCGAGCTGATCGAGCAGCAGGTGGACCAGCAGCTCCACGACCCGGCGTCCGTGCGCCGCCAGCTGGAGGAGGTGGAGGACGCCAGGGCGGCCGGCCTGATCTCCGAGGAGGAGGAGGCCCGCGCCATGGAGGACATCCTCCAGCGGATGATCTCCTAGCGGCGCGACCGGCCAGGAAGCGGCGAAAGGAAGTGATGTCGTGCCCGCGAGTCGCAGATTTCCCGGTGCGCGCGACGACCGTGGTGAGCGCGCCACCGGCCGATACGCTCCCGACGACTCCTACGAGTACGACGACTCCGTGGACGAGGAGATCTTGGCGGGGGACGACGCGGAGGACGACGAGGTGGAGCCGCCGCACGGACGCCGCGCGGCACGGGTGCGACCGTCGCGGCGCCTGACGGCGGTCACCGCCGGCCGCGCGGGGCTGCGCCACATCGGCGAGCTGACCGGCAAGGACGTCGAGGGGGTCACGCTGGTGCAGCCCTCGGGCGACGGGTGGACCGTCGAGGTCGAGGTCGTGGAGGACCACCGCGTCCCGTCCTCGGGCGACACCTTGGGGATCTACGCGGCCGACCTGGACTCCGAGGGCGACCTGGTGTCATACCGCAGGGTCCGGAGCTTCAAGCGCGCCAAGGGCGACACGGGCGGAGTGTACTGACATGTCCGATCCGACGCGCTCCGCGCGCGTGACACCCCAGTCGTACGCCCCGCGCGCGCCCGTGGCCCGCGACTCCGGCGGCAACCTCGGCGACATCCTGGAGCGGGTGCTCGACCGGGGCATCGTGATCGTGGGCGACATCCGCGTGAACCTCCTGGACATCGAGCTGCTCACGATCAAGCTGCGGCTGCTGATCGCCTCGGTGGACACCGCGCGCGAGCTCGGCATCGACTGGTGGGAGCACGACCCGTGGCTCAGCTCCAAGGACCGCGACCTGGTCGAGGAGAACCGCACCCTGCGCCGCAGGCTCGCCGCCGTGGAGGGCGAGGAGGCGGCTCCGCGGCCGATCGAGCGGTCGCGCGGGGCCGAGCCCTACGAGCACTACGAGCGCGACACGGCGTACCGGACCGCCGACCGGAAGGATCGCGGTGGCTGACACGGGAACGTATCTGTACGCGGTCACCCGCGAGGAGGACCGTGTGGATCCGGCCGCGCTTTCGGGCCTGACGGGCGTGGCGGGCACGCCGGTCCATACGGTGGCGCACGCCGGCCTCGTCGCGTACGTGGGCACCGTGCCGCTGGAGGAGTTCGGGGAGGGGCCGCTGCGCCGCTCGCTGGAGGATCTCGACTGGGTCGGCGAGACGGCCCGCGCGCACCACCGCGTCGTGGAGGCCGTGGCCGGGTCGGCGCCGACCGCCCCGGTGCGGCTGGTGACCGTGTACAGCGGCGAGGACCAGGTCCGCGACATGCTGGGCCGCAGGCGCGACGACTTCACGGCGGTGCTGTCGCAGGTGGCCGGGCGGCGCGAGTGGGGCGTGAAGGCGTACGCGGAGCGGGCCGCCGAGCCTCGGCCTTCCGAGCCGGGCCAGGAGGCGGAGGCGCCCGTGAAGCCCGGGACCGACTATCTCAGGCGCCGCAAGGAGAGCCTGCGCAGCCGGGACGACGCCTGGCGCGACGCGGCCCGGCGCGCCGAGGACATCCACGCCGCCCTGGCGGCCGTCTCGGTCGCGAGCAGGCGCCACCGGCCCCAGGATCCGCAGCTGTCCGGCCGCGACGACTGGATGCTGCTGAACGGCGCCTACCTTGTCGACGACCACCTGAGCGAGGAGTTCGCCGCCACCCTGGCAGGGCTCCGCGGGCCCGGCGTGGAGATCGAGCTCACCGGCCCCTGGGCGCCGTACTCCTTCACCCAACTGGACCCCGGCGACCCGGAAGCGGAGGCACGCGGCTCAGAGGACGGCCCAGAAGGCGGCCCAGAGGCGGGCGGCCCGGGAACGGAGGCGAGGGCGGGCGATGGCACGTGATCTCGCTCCGCGGGGCGCCCGGCTGGCGGCCGAGGGGCGGCTTCCCACCGAGCGCGTCGCCCTGGTCGACCTCCTCGACCGGCTGCTGGCGGGAGGCGTCGTGATCACCGGCGACCTGGTCCTGTCCATCGCCGACATCGACCTCGTGCGCATCTCTCTGCGTGCCCTGATCATGTCGGTCCGGGCGTCGGAACCGCTCGAAACGGGGGTGCGGCATGAGCGGTCTCCGCTCTGATCCCTCCGGCCGCCGCGTCCCCGAAGGCCCCGCGCCCGAAGGAACGCGCCGCACACCGGAAGACCGCACACCCGAAGGAACGCGCCGCACACCGGAAGACCGCACACCAGAAAGGACGCGCCGCGTACCGGCGGGCCCCGCGCCCGCCAGGGTGCGGCGGGTGCCCGAGGACGCCGGGGCCGGCGCCGCGGCCGAGTCCCGCTCGGGCCGCTGGCACCTTGAGACCGACCCCGAAACGGTCGAGCGCGACCTGACCCGGCTGGTCCTCACCCTGGTCGAGCTCGTACGGCAGCTCGTGGAGCGCCAGTGCGTGCACCGGATGGACCAGGGCGACCTGTCGGAGGACCAGATCGAGACGCTCGGCCTGACGCTGATGCGCCTGGAAGAGGCCATGACCGAGCTGTGCGAACGCTTCGGCCTGTCCCCCTCGGAGCTGAACCTCGACCTCGGCCCCCTGGGCACGCTGCTCCCGACCGACTGAGCGGCCCCGGTGAGGCTAGAACAGCTAGAGCGCGACTCCGAGAAGGGTGTCGGCGACGGCGCGGACCAGGGCGGGCGAGCCGGGATCGGCGCCCTCCCCGCCGGACGCGCGGGCGGCCCAGGCGTCGACGGCCGCGAGCGCCCCGGGCGTGTCCAGGTCGTCGGCCATGCGCTCCCTGACCTGCCGCAGAACAGGCCCCGCGTCCGGGCCGGCGGGCAGGTCGACGGCGGAGCGCCAGCGCGCCAGCCGCTCCGCCGCGGTGCCGATCTGGTCGGCGGTCCACTCCCAGTCGGCGCGGTAGTGGTGTGCGAGCAGGGCCAGCCGCACCGCCATGGGGTCGTGCTCGGTGCGGAGCCGGGAGACGAACACCAGGTTGCCCCGGGACTTCGACATCTTCTCGCCGTCGAGCGCGACCATGCCCGCGTGGACGTACGCCTTGGCGAAGGGCCACTCCCCCGTGGCGACGTGCCCCTCGCTGGCGCCCATCTCGTGGTGGGGGAAGATCAGGTCGGAGCCGCCGCCGGACACGTCGAACCCGCTGCCGAGGCGGTTCAGCGCGATGGCGGTGCACTCGACGTGCCAGCCCGGCCTGCCGGGGCCGAAGTCCGACGGCCACGAGGGCTCGCCGGGCCGCTCGGCCCGCCACAGCAGCCAGTCGAGCGGGTGGCGCTTGCCCTCGCGCGCGGGGTCGCCGCCGCGCTCGGCGAACAGCTCCAGCATCTGCTCCTCTGAGTATCCCGAGACGGCGCCGAACTTCGGGGCCGCGGCGACCGAGAAGTAGACGTCGCGGTCGACCTCGTAAGTGGCGCCCTTGTCCTTGAGCCGCCCGATCAGCTCGGCGACCTCGGCGACGACCTCGGTGACGCCCACGTAGTCGTCGGGGGGAAGGACGCGCAGGGCCTCCATGTCGGTGCGGAAGAGCTCGATCTCCCTCTCGGCGAGGTCGCGCCAGTCGACGCCCGTCTGCTCCGCCCGCTCCAGGAGCGGATCGTCCACGTCGGTGGCGTTCTGCGTGAAGTGCACCGCGTGGCCGGCGTCCCGCCACACCCGGTTCACCAGGTCGAAGGCCAGGTAGGTGTTGGCGTGCCCGAGGTGGGTCGCGTCGTACGGCGTGATGCCGCACACGTACATCCGTGCCTCGGATCCCGGGGATGTCTCCCTGATCTCCCGTGCCGAGGTGTCGTGAAGCCGGAGAGGAAGGCCGGCGCCGGGCAGGGGGGAGATGTTCGGAGCGGACCACGATCGCATGCCCTGAGCCTATCCAGGCGACGGGGTGGTGCGATCACACCGGGGTGTCCGATTTGGGGCCTAGGGGTCCACCGTGGCCAATGACACAAAACCGTACTTAGGTACGTTCCAACATGGCAGAATCTTGCCGCCGTGGTACGGGGGCCGGCGCTCAGGATCACACGCCAAGGGAGAGCACATTTGCCGGCTTTCAGGCCCCTGGGGCCCACCGATCCCACGAAGATCGCCTCCTACCGGGTGACGGGGCGGATCGGTGAGGGCGGCCAGGGGGTCGTCTACGCCGCCGAGAGCGGGTCGGGCGAGCGGGTGGCGGTGAAGCTCCTGCACCGGAGGGTCTCCGACGACGAGCAGGTGCGGCGCGCCTTCGGCGTCGAACTCCGGCAGGCCCAGCGCGTCACCGATCCCCACGTCTCCCGCGTCCTGTCCTACGGCATCCACGACCACCGCCTGTACTACGCCGGCCAGTACGTCGAGGGCCCGTCCCTGTGGGAGGTCGTGGAGAGGCAGGGGCCCCGCCCTCAGAGCGAGATGGCCGAGCTGGCTGCCGCCACCCTCGCGGCCCTCGCGGCCATCCACGAGGCGGGCACGGCGCACGGCGGCTTCCGGCCCGGATGCGTGCTGATGGGCCCCGACGGGCCCCGCGTGATCGACTTCGGGGTCGGGCGCGCCCTGGACGGCCCGGCCGCGACCGGCCGGCTCGCGGGCGCCTCGCCGTTCACCGCGCCCGAGCACCTGGCGGGGACGGTCCCCGGTCCCGAGAGCGACATGTTCGCGTGGGCAGGCACGATGGTCTACGCCGCCACCGGGCGCGCCCCCTTCGGCCAGGACTCGGTCCCCGCGGTGATCAACCGCATCCTGAACGGCATGCCGGATCTGGCCGCGCTGTCCGGAGCGCTGCGCGGCGCCGTCGAGTCCTGCCTGGAAAAGGCCCCCACCCGGCGGCCCTTCGCGCGGGAACTGCTCGCCCACCTCGAAGGGTCTTCCCCCGCGCCTCGCCTTCCCGCCGTCCCCGCGTGGCCCGCGTACGCCGCCTCCCCGCCGGCCCCGCCGGCCCGGTCGTACGAGGGGCCCATCCCGCTGAGCTCGCGGCCGATGTGGCCGAGGCCCCCGGAGATCGCGCGCCGCGACCCGGCGCCCCGGGAGCCGACGGCGGGACCGGAACCCTCGCCGCGGCCCGGCGAGCTCCCGGCGGACGCCGCCATGGCGCCGGACAGGCAGGCCCTCACCCGCCGCAGGCGCGACCGCGTCCTCGCCGTGGCCGCCTTCACCCTGCTGGCCGCCGTCGTCGTGGCCCTGTTCGCCGCGCCCGGAGGCTCCACGAACAGGGAGGTTCCGGGGGCGGCGCTCGCCCCCACGCTGGGCCTCGCCCTCGCGCCCACCCCGGAGCCGGAGGTCACGCCCGAGCCGACCCCGGTGCCCTCGCCGTCGGCGAGCGGTTCCAAGGCGGCGGAGAAGCCCCAGCCGAGCTGGAAGGCCTCGACGACCCGGGTCGCCAGGCCGGTGCTGGCGGTGACGCCCAAAAAGGTCCGGGTCCAGTCCGACTACGTCCTCTACGTGAACATCAGGCTCAAGGCGCCGGGGGCGGCCGTGCACTGGCGCGCCTCGATCACCGAGGGCAGCGTGCTCAGCTCGACCAAGGGCCGGATCGCTGCGGGGGGCTCGGCCGTCGTCACCGCGTACGGCACGCCGTACTGCAGCACCTCCAAGGTCCGGTTCACCTCCAACGGGGGCGACAGGACCGTGACGATCATCTGGGGCGGGGTGCTGTGCTGACCGGGCTCACGGGGTGCCCGGCAGGCGCATGACCTCGTACCACGAGCCCGGGTCGTCCGGACGCGGGCAGAAGTCGTAGCGCAGCGCGCCCGCGCCCAGGGCGACCAGCGTGACCGAGGACGTGCCCCACACGCGCCCGTCCGCCGACTGCTCGCGGACCACCAGCGCCCTCGGATCGGTGAGGGGAAGGCCCGCCCCGGACGCGAGCCCGCGCCAGGCCCCCCATGCCTCCTGTGCCTCCCGCGCGTCCCGTGAGCCGTCGCCGGTGGCCCAGGCCGAGGGACGCCCGGCGGCGGCGAAACGCGGCCGGAAGTAGGCGGCCCGCGCACCCGCGGCGTCCCTGTCCCACCCGGTGTTGACGATGACGTGCACCCCCGCCGGGAGCTTGTCCTCGGTCACGCCGCGCCCGTCCCAGCTCCAGAGCCGCACGCCGTCGAGGTCCGCGACGAGCAGGTGGAAGGGGTCGTACCTGGACAGGTCTCCCCCGGGAAGCTCACCGGCGGCGGCCGCTCGAAGCGGCAGGTCGCCGCGGGACCCGCGTACGGACGGATCGGCCTGCGGGCCGCACCCGTTCAGCAGCGCGGCGACGCGGGAGCCGAGGGGGTCGACGGCCAGCCAGGTGCCGCCCGCCGACAGGTCGCGCCCGCCCACCAGGCCGGGGAACTCCGGCCAGTGCGCCGCGGGCGGCTCCCAGGGCCGCGCCGCGAACTCGTCACGTACTCCGGCGAGCACCACGGGCGTCTCCGCACCGGGCTCGACACCGACGATCACCGTACACACGCCCGTTCCCTCCAAGGCCGGTAGAGATGGACAGCCCACCCAGGGTACGCCTCCGGCATGGAGAGGTCAGCGGGTCAGATCGGCGGCCAGGGGATCGCGGGCCAGTCGTCGGAGGGATACGGATGGATGCCGGTGCCGAGCAGCCGGCGCACGCGTTCCCACGTGGCCTCCACCTCCGGCAGGGTCAGCAGCTCGCGCAGCCGGCGGCCCAGCCTGCCGCGCTCGATCTCGCGCTCCAGCCGGGCCAGGACGTTCACCGCCTCGCGCGGGAGCGGCTTGCCGCGCCACTGCCACAGCACGGTGCGCAGCTTGTCCTCTGCGGAGAAGCAGACCCCGTGGTCGACGCCGTAGATGTGCCCGTCGGGCAGGGGCAGCAGGTGGCCGCCCTTGCGGTCGGCGTTGTTCACCACGGCGTCGAAGATGGCCATGCGGCGCAGCACGGGGTCGCGGCTGCGGATCAGGGCCATGAGGTCGGCCTCGGGATCGGTGTCGATCCACAGCTGGCACATGCCCGGGCCGAAAGGGCCGTCGCGGTAGACGCTCGGCGGCACGATGCGCCAGCCGGTGGCCGCCGACACCTCGAAGGCGGCGACCTCCCGCGCGGCGAGGGTGCCGTCCGGGAAGTCCCACAGCGGCCGCTCGCCCCTGACCGGCTTGTAGACGCACTCGGCGACCAGGCCGTCGAGGCGGATGGAGCAGTAGAGCGTCATGTTGGTCGCCTCGACCAGCCTGCCGGCGACCTCGATGGTGCCCTCGCGCAGCAGGCGAAGGGCGGTGACGTCGTCCAGTCCGGACGTACCGGGGATGCTGCTGAGCCGGGGGTCGCTCTCTGCACTCACGTACTGTCCCCCCGGTGGCCGTTGAGGCGGACGCAGATGTGTCCCTCCGCGTCGAGTGGCTGCCCGCACAGCGGGCACGGCGGCCGTCCGGCCGCGACGATCTCCAGCGCCCGCTGGGTGAACGCGCGGGCGGCGGCGGCGCTGATGTGCACCCGCAGGACGGCGGAGTCGGGCCGGTCGTCGTCGATGACGGGCTCCTCCTCCTCGTCGTCCGCGGAGACCTCCTGCGCCTCGATGACCACCTGCGAGGTGTCGGGATCCCAGGCGAGGGCCATGGTGCCCACCCTGAAATCCTCGTCGATCGGAAGGTCGAGGGGTGCCTTGTCGGCGAGCTCCACCGGGGCCATGGCGGGCACCGGGGCGGTGCCTCCGCTGCGGCGCAGCACCTCGTCGAGCAGCTCGTCGAGCCGATCGGCCAGTACCGCGACCTGGAACTTCTCCAGGCCCACCGTCGTCATCCGCCCCTGAGCACGGGCCTGCAGAAAGAAGGCGCGTGATCCCGGTTGCCCAACGGCACCGGCCACGAACCTGTCTGGCGGATCGTAGTCGAAGACCGGCATAGCCCGACCTTACGTGGTCCCGGCTCCGCCGCCGACAGCGGCGTCGCTCTCGGTGGAACTTTCTCCCCCGTCTTGCTGCTCCGAACCCTCAGGCCGTGGCGCGGGGGGTAGGAGATTCTCCACCCCGCCGCCCACATCGTTGACCCGCAGGACGAACGGCCGCAGCGTCGTGTAGCGGATCGCCGTGAGGGACGCGGGATCGGCCGTGATGCGCTGGAACTGGTCGAGGTGGACGCCCATCGCGTCCGCCACGATCGCCTTGATCACGTCTCCGTGGCTGCACACCAGGTAGACCGCGTCGTCGCCGAGCTTGGCGTTCCAGTGCCGTACGGCCGCGACGGCGCGGCGCTGCACGCCCGCCAGCGACTCGCCACCGGGGAAGACCACCGCGCTCGGATGCTGCTGCACCACCCGCCACAGGGGCTCCTCGGCCAGCTCCTTCAGCGGGCGCCCGGTCCATTCGCCGTATCCGCACTCGCCGAACCGGTCGTCGCTCTCGACCTTGAGGCCTTCGCGTCCCCGGAGGACCGCCTGGGCGGTCTCCTGGCAGCGTTCGAGAGGGCTGGACACGATCGCGTCGAGGCGCAGGGGGGCCAGCCGGGCCGCGAGGGCCTCGGCCTGGGCGCTGCCTCGCTCGCTCAGATGGACCCCTGGGGTCCACCCGGCGAGCACCGGCCCGGTCATGTGCGTCAGACCGTGCCGCACCAGAAGCAATGTGGTCACAAAGGCAACCCTATTGGGCTGTGATCACCCCTAGAGACAACAGTGTCAGCAAGAAAGCGCCGATGAAGACACGATAGGTGACAAAAACCATCATCGAATGTTTGGTGATGTACCGCAGCAACCATGCGATCGAGGCGTATCCGACGACGAAGGACACGACGGTGGCGATCAGGGTCGGCACGAGGTCGGGGCCGCCGCCCGCTCCGACGTCCTTCAGCTCGAACAGCCCCGACAGCACGACGGCGGGGATCGACAGCAGGAACGAGTACCGGGCCGCCGCCTCGCGGGTGAAGCCCAGGAACAGCCCGCCGGTGATGGTCGAGCCGGAACGGGACGCGCCGGGCACCAGGGCGAGCGCCTGGAAGCCGCCGATGATGAGCCCGTCCTTCAGCGTCAGGTCGTGGATGGCGGTGCGCTGCCGCCCGAGCTGCTCGGCCAGCAGCAGGAGCAGGCCGAACACGATCAGCACGGTGGCGTTGATCCACAGGTTGCGCGCCGGGCCCTCGATCTGGTCCTTGAAGACCACGCCGAGCAGGCCCAGCGGGACCGTGCCGAGCCCGATGTACCACCCCATGCGGGCGTCCATGTCGTCGCGTAGCTCGGGGGTCCACAGGCTGCGCAGCCAGGTCCAGACGATGCGCACGATGTCACGCCAGAAGTAGATGACCACGGCGAGCATGGTGCCTAGCTGGATCACCGCGGTGAAGGCGGCGCCCGGGTCGGACCAGCCGAACAGCCGGGGAACGATGAGCAGATGAGCGGAGCTGGAGATCGGCAGGAACTCGGTCAACCCCTGCACGATGCCGAGCACGATCGCTTGCAGTGCGTCCATAGTGCGCGCCAGCCTAGGGCAGCCCCGGCGCCGGGGACGGCATGGCGGGTGATGACCCGGCGAGGAACCGGTGAAGTAATGCCGGGAAGGTGATGAGGAAGTGAACGTTCCGTGAGGTCCGACCGGCGAAGGCGCGTCCTTCGCCATCAAGGGAAGTGAGACGTTCCAACGCGGTAACCTGGCCGGATCATGGATCAGCGATTGGTCGGTCGTAGCGGTCTATCGGTGTCACGGGTGGGGCTGGGCACCATGACCTGGGGGCGTGACACCGGCGCGGAGGAGGCCGCCGCGCAGCTCGTCGCGTTCGCCGAAGCCGGGGGCACCCTGGTCGACACCGCAGATGTCTACGCCGGCGGCGACGCCGAGCGGCTGCTCGGGCGCCTGCTGCGCGACTCCGTGCCGCGCTCGGAGATGGTCGTCGCCACCAAGGCCGTCCTCACGCCGCACGGGCCCCGTTCGAGGAACGCCTCCCGGCGCGCCCTCATCTCCGCGCTCGACGCCTCCCTCGCCAGGCTGGGCGTCGAGGAGGTCGACCTGTGGCAGCTGCACGCCTTCGATCCCGAGGTGCCCCTGGAGGAGACGCTGGCGGCCGTCGACACCGCCGTGTCCTCCGGCCGCACGGTGTACGCCGGGGTGTGCAACTACGCCGGATGGCAGCTCGCCGCGGCGGGCGTGTGGCAGCGGGCGGTCCCCGGGCGCACGCCGATCGTGTCCGCCCAGGTCGAGTACTCTCTGCTCGCCAGGGACGCCGAGCGCGAGGTCCTGGCCGCCGCCGAGCACGTCGGCGCCGGAGTGCTCGCCTGGTCGCCGCTCGGCCGCGGCGTGCTCACCGGCAAGTACCGTGTGGGCATCCCCGCCGACTCACGGGCAGCCACGCCGCATTTCGCCGACTTCGTCCAGCCCTATCTCGACGAGCGCTCCCGCCGGGTCGTCGAGTCGGTGACCACGGCCGCCGAGGGGCTCGGGGTGTCCCCTCTCGCGGTGGCCCTGTCCTGGGTACGCGACCAGCCGGGCGTGGCCGCCGCCATCGTGGGAGCGCGCACCCACGCCCAGCTCAAGGGCGTGCTGCAGGCCGAGGAGCTGACGTTGCCCATGGAGATACGAGAGGCCCTGGACGACGTGTCGGCCGACTAGCACGGACCTCGCGATCGACCGAACAGGAATCTCGCTCGCGTATCACTACTAGGTACCGAATCGCATCTTTTCGTGGAAAGACCGGCGTGTTGGCACACGATGGTCGGGGAGGCGGCGGGAGGGGAGCCCGCACCTCCGCCGCGCGTGTGGATGACGATGGAGGGGAACCATGCGTAAGGGCACGACCGCCATCTCGGTGGGAGCGCTGACGCTCGCGCTGAGCGGGGGGACGGTGCTGCTGGTGGCGGCACCCGCCACGGCGTTCTCGCCGCCCTCGCTGCGCGCGACCGACTGCGGCAGGGGGTCCGACCCGCTGTCGAGCCTCACCGGCCAGGTCTGCGACCTCGTAGGCGGGGTCACCGGCACGGTGGACGACCTCACGGGCGACAAGGCGGCGCCGGTCACCAGCACCCTGGACGGCCTCACGAACGACCCGCTGAAGCCGCTCACCGACGCGGTCACGAAGACGGCGGACAAGATCCTCGGTGCCACCCTCGACCCTCCGGCCACCGTCTCCCCCACCCCCGGACCGCCCTCGGCCACGCCGGAGCCGGTCGCCGAGCCGAGCGAGGCCCCGGCCGGGAACCTGCTCGGCGTCGAGGTCGGCACCGGGTGCCTGCCGGTGGTCTCGCCGCCCGACTGCGGGCAGGAGGCCTCGCCGGCCCCCCGGGCGCCCGCCGGGCGGGACCGTTCCACTCCCACCAACGCCCCCGCCGCTCCGGCCCCACCGCCCGCTCCGCGACAGCAGGCCTCGCCGCCGTCCGCGCCGGCCTTCCCCGGGCAGGGCACGCTCACGGGCGGCACGGAGCCGGATGGAGCGGTGGATCATGCCGGCCCCTCCGGCCCGCCGTCGGCGCCGCCCTCGGCCGACGTCGAGTCGCCGCCGCTCATGCCCCTGTGGCCGGGCCAGCCCCTCCCGTCGCTGACCGGCCGCCTGGACGCGCGAAAGCTCGTGCCGAGCAGGCCGTACGACGTGGTGGGCACCGCGCTGACGGCGGCGCTGCTGGCCTCGGCGATTCTGGCGACCCGCATCGTGCAGGCCCGCAGGATCGAGGCCGAACCGCGGTCGATGCCGTTCGAGGGCCTGCGCCGCCCCGACCCGGGACGGCAGCGCCTGGCCTGACCGGGGCTCCGCAGCGGAGCGTCAGGCCCCCATGGCGTGGACGCCGCCGTCGACGTGCACGATCTCGCCCGTCGTGGCCGGGAACCAGTCGGACAGCAGCGCCACGCACGCCTTCGCGGCGGGCCCCGTGTCGGAGAGGTCCCACCCGAGCGGAGCCTTGGCCGGCCAGCTCTCCTCGAACTCCTTGAACCCGGGGATGCTCTTGGCGGCCATCGTGCGCAGCGGGCCCGCCGACACGAGGTTGACCCGGATGCCGTGCTTGCCGAGGTCGCGGGCGAGGTAGCGCGAGCAGGACTCCAGGCCCGCCTTGGCGACGCCCATCCAGTCGTACACCGGCCAGGCCTTGGAGGCGTCGAAGTCGAGCCCGACGACGGCGCCGCCCTCCTTCATCAGCGGCAGGCAGGCGACCGCCAGCGACTTGAACGAGAAGGTCGAGACCTGGACGGCCGTGGCGACGTCCTCCCAGCTCGTGTTGAGGAAGTTGCCGCCGAGTGCCGTCTGCGGGGCGAAGGCGATCGCGTGGACCACGCCGTCGAGCCCGTCGAGATGCTCGCCGACGCGGTCGGCGAGGGTGTCGAGGTGGTCGGTGTTCTGCACGTCGAGCTCGATCACCGGCGGCGTCTCGGGAAGCCGCTTGGCGATGCGCTCGACCAGGCTCATGCGCCCGAAGCCGGTGAGCACGATCTGGGCGCCCTGCTCCTGGGCCAGCCTGGCCACCGAGAACGCGATCGAGGCGTCGGTGAGCACGCCGCTGACCAAAAGCCGCTTGCCGTCGAGAATTCCCATGTCAGTGCCCCATTCCAAGGCCGCCGTCGACCGGGACGACCGCCCCGGTGATGTAGGCGGCGTCGTCGCTCGCCAGGAACTTGACCGCCCGCGCGATGTCGGCCCCGCTGGCGGCACGGCCGAGCGGGATGTTCTTGAGGATGGCCTGCTGCTGCTCGGGTTCGAGCGCGGCCGTCATGTCGGTCTCGACGAAGCCGGGGGCCACCACGTTCACGGTGATGCCGCGCGAGCCCAGCTCGCGGGCCAGCGACCGGGCGAAGCCGATCATGCCGGCCTTGGAGGCGGCGTAGTTGGTCTGGCCGGCCGAGCCGAGCATGCCGACGACGGAGGAGATGAGGACGATGCGCCCGCGCCGCATCCTCAGCATGCCGCGGGTCGCCCGCTTGGCGACGCGGTAGGCGCCGGTGAGGTTGGTGTCGATGACGTCGGTGAAGGCCTCTTCCTTCATCAGCGGCAGCAGGGTGTCCCTGGTGATGCCGGCGTTCGCCACGACGACCTCGACGGGCCCGTGCTCGGCCTCCGCCTTGGAGAAAGCGACATCCACGTCTTCTGAGCTGGTGACGTCGCACCGCACGCCGAAGAGCCCCTCGGGGGGCTCTCCCGAGCGGTAGGTGACGGCGACGGCGTCGCCGGCCGCGGCCAGCTCACGGGCGATCGAGAGGCCGATGCCGCGGTTTCCACCGGTTACGAGTACTGAACGAGCCATGGCAACGACGCTATCGCGTACTCACAGGTAAACCCTTATCCGCGCCGTACAAGATCACAGGGCTAGGATCGTGGACATGCGCCAGATCGATCCCGACTTTCTCGCCCTGCCGCTGCGGCGGCTGGCGGACGCGGCCCTGGAACGTGCCCGTGAGCTGGGCGCCGAGCACGCCGATTTCCGGCTCGAACGGGTGCGCGGCGAGACGCTGAGCCTCTTCGACGCGCGCCTCGAAGGCTCCATGGACGCCGACGACCTGGGGTACTGCGTGCGGGTCATCCGCGGCGGCACCTGGGGTTTCGCGGCGGGCATCGAGCTGACGCCCGAGGCCGCCGCGGCGGTCGCCGAGCAGGCCGTCGAGGTGGCCAAGATCGCCGCCGCGGTGAACCGCGAGCCCGTGGAGCTGGCCCCCGAGCCGGTCCACGCGGGCGTCACCTGGGTGTCGTCCTACGACGTCGACCCCTTCACCGTGGCCATGAAGGACAAGTCCGGCCTGCTGGGCGACTGGTCCGCCGGCCTGCTGAAGGATCCCAGGGTCGACCACGTCTCCGCCTCGCTCATGCAGGTCAAGGAGCAGAAGTTCTACGCTGACACCGCCGGCACCGAGGCCACCCAGCAGCGGGTCAGGGTCCACCCGGTGCTCACGGTGATGCGGGCCGCCGACGGGCGCTTCGACGACATGCGCACGCTCGCCCCTCCCGTGGGCCGGGGCTATGAGTACCTCACCGGCACCGGCTGGGACTTCCCCGCCGAGCTCGCCACCCTGCCCGAGCTGCTGGAGGAGAAGCTCAAGGCCCCCTCCGTCCAGCCGGGCACCTACGACCTGGTCATCCACCCCTCCAACCTGTGGCTGACCATCCACGAGTCGATCGGGCACGCCACCGAGCTCGACCGCGCGCTCGGCTACGAGGCGGCCTACGCCGGCACGAGCTTCGCCACCTTCGACAAGCTCGGCACCCTGGAGTACGGCTCGCCGATCATGAACGTCACCGGTGACCGCACGGCCGAGCACGGCCTGGCCTCGGTGGGCTACGACGACGAGGGCGTGGCGACGCGGCAGTTCGACATCGTGCGCGGCGGGCGGCTGGTGGGCTACCAGCTCGACCGCCGCATGGCGCTGCTGAAGGGCCTCGGCGCCTCCAACGGGTGCGCGTTCGCCGACTCCCCCGGGCACGTCGCGATCCAGCGCATGGCCAACGTCTCGCTTCAGCCCGCGATCGACGGCCCCTCGACCGACGGGCTCATCTCCGGCGTCGAGCGCGGCCTGTACGTCATGGGCGACAAGAGCTGGTCCATCGACATGCAGAGATACAACTTCCAGTTCACCGGCCAGAGGTTCTACCGCATCGAGAACGGGCGGCTGACCGGGCAGGTGCGCGACGTCGCCTACCAGGCGACCACCACCGACTTCTGGCGGTCCATGGATGCGGTCGGCGGCCCGCAGACGTACGTGCTCGGCGGCGCGTTCGACTGCGGCAAGGGCCAGCCGGGCCAGGTCGCGCCGGTGAGCCATGGCGCCCCCACCGCGCTGTTCCGCGGAGTCAAGATCCTCAACACTGTTCAGGAGGGCGGAAAGTGACTCCTCAGGAGACCGTCGAGCGTGCCCTTGCCCTCAGCAAGGCGGACGACTGCGTCGTGATCGTCGACGAGGGGTCCACGGCGAACCTCCGTTTCGCCGGCAACACCTTGACCACCAACGGCGTGGCGCGCTCGTCCCAGCTAACCGTCATCTCGATCACCGGCCGCGGCGTCGGGGTCGTCTCGCGCTCGGCCGTACGTCCCGAGCAGCTCGCCGACGTCGTCACGGCGGCCGACCTGGCCTCGCACGAGGCCCCGCCCGCCGAGGACGCCCGGCCGCTGGTCGCGGCGTCCCAGTCGCCCGACTGGGACCGTCCGGCCGAGTCCACCTCGATCGGCGTGTTCGGCGAGTTCGCCCCGGCGCTCGGCGAGGCGTTCGGCGTGGCCGAGACCGCCAACCGCAAGCTGTACGGCTTCGCCGAGCACATCCTCACCTCGACGTTCCTCGGCTCCTCCACCGGGCTCCGGCTCCGGCACGACCAGCCGACGGGCCGGCTGGAGCTCAACGCCAAGTCGCCCGACATGAGCCGCTCCGCCTGGACCGGCGTGGCCACCAGGGACTTCGCCGACGTCGACGTCGCCTCCCTCGGCGACACGCTCGCGCGCCGTCTCGACTGGGCCAAGCGCCGCGTCGCCCTGCCCGCGGGCCGCTACGAGACGCTGATCCCGCCCACGGCGGTGGCCGACCTGATGATCTACCTCTACTGGTCGGCGGGGGCCAGGGACGCCGCCGACGGCCGCACCGTCTTCTCCAAGCCGGGCGGCGGTACCCGGGTGGGCGAGTCGCTGTCGGCCTCCCCCGTCCGGCTCCGCAGCGACCCGGCCGCCGCGGGCATCGAGGCCGCGCCCTTCGTGATCACCCACGCGGGCAGCCGCGAGCGCTCGGTCTTCGACAACGGGCTGCCGCTGTCGGCGACCGACTGGGTGCGCGACGGCTCGCTGGCCGCGCTGCTCCAGACCCGCTACTCGGCCGAGCTGACCGGTCTCGCGGCCACCCCGCAGATCGACAACCTGATCATGTCGGGTCCCGAGGGCGGGCGCTCGCTCGACGAGATGGTCGCCTCGACCGAGCGCGGCCTGCTGCTCACCTGCCTGTGGTACATCCGCGAGGTCGACCCCCAGTCGCTGCTGCTGACCGGCCTGACCCGTGACGGGGTCTACCTGGTCGAGAACGGCGAGGTGGTGGGCGAGGTCAACAACTTCCGGTTCAACGAGAGCCCGGTCGACTTGATGGGCCGGCTCACCGAGATCGGCCGGGAGGGCCAGACGCTGCCCCGCGAGTGGAACGACTACTTCACCCGCACGATCATGCCGGCCGTCCGCGTGCCCGACTTCAACATGTCGACGGTCAGCCAGGCCAACTGAGGCGGTCCCCACCGGTGCCGGGAGGCTCTCCTCCCGGCACCGGTCCCAGGAGACTCACGCGGAGGCTCTGGGAGCCGCCCAACGGGTCACGAGTCCTCCAGGCGGAAACCGACCTTCATGCCCACCTGGTAGTGCCCGATCTCGCCGTCCTGGATGTGGCCCCGGACCTCGGTGACCTCGAACCAGTCGAGGTGCCGCAGCGTCTCGGCGGCACGCCGTATCCCGTTGCGGATCGCGTGGTCCATGCTCTCTGACGACGTGCCGACGATCTCGGTCACGCGGTATGTACGATCGCTCATCCAACTCTCCTCACCGTCGGCCTTGATCGTATGACGGCTCCGGCTCCCACGGCCGCCGTCGGAGCCCACTGGCCGAGGGTCTACCGTGGAGTCTGTGAAGGTATGGCATGGCCGTACGGTCGTACATCAGGTCACCGACGCGAGGCCCTCGCTCACGGCCGACATCGGCCGCCGGGAGAAGCGCTATTTCATCCAGATGGGCATCCGCACCCTGTGCCTCATCCTTGCCGTCGTGCTCAACGTACCCTGGCCGATCAGAGCGCTGTTCGTCGCCGGGGCGATCTTTTTGCCCTACGTTGCCGTCATCGGGGCCAACGAGCCGACTCGTGGCGCGAGCCCGGGCATTGACGGGGAACTACCTAACCAAACCGAGATACCAAGGCACCGTCGCGAGATCGGGTCGTGACAAAGTCTTGACGCACCCCATGGGTTGTAGGTGTACGCTTTAGACAAGCGCTCTGGTCCCCCGTCGGAGCGCTACTGCCGGCGTTCCGGGCCCCCGTCGGAACGCCGATGAAGCGACGCCGGGTGGTTTGCCCCCGTAACCACCCGGCGTCGCCCATTTCCGCGTTTAAACGCCCCCAATTCCGAAATTCGGATGACTCAATGGTCACCCAGCGTCTCCGCCGTGGCCTGGCCCCAGTTGCGCGCCAGCGTCGACAGGCGCTCCAGCGCCTCCGGTGACGCGGTGCCCGCGCCCTGCGCGAGACCGAGCAGGTACGCCGTCAGCGGAGCCGCCGGCCGGGCCACCCCGTGGGCGACGTCCCTGGTCAGGTCGAGAACCGCGTCGCGATCCACTTTCCCGGGGTCGACGCCCAGCTCCTTGCAGACCAGCGCCGTCCACTCGACCAGCACGTTCATGAGATCCCTTTCGTCCTAATCATTGGCGAGCGACAAGCTCGTTCAGCGTTTGTCGTTCACGCTCGGAAATCGCTTCCGGGCGTCACGCACATCGTCGAACGTGTCGCAATCGAACCACGGAACGCGGCCGTCACCCACCGCCACGCTCAGCCGCGCCGGGTCGAGGGGGCCGAGCAGCCCGAACAGGGACCTCCCCTCGTACGCCGCCAGCGCGCGGGCGAGCGCATCGGTGCGCCAGACGCCGGTGAGCCACTGCTCACGCCCGCCGTCGTCCACCAGCACCGCCCCCGGCCGGCGGCCCGCGGCCCCCAGAAGCGCCTTGACGTGTCCTGTCAGGAGGAACGGGAGATCGGCCGCCAGGAGCGCCACCCACGGCGAGGAGACCCGCGCCAGCCCCGTACGGAGGGCGGGGACCGGGCCTCCCCCGGGCGGGTCCTCCCGGACGAACTCGGCGCCCGCCAGGCCGGGACGTTCAGGCCCCACCACGACGAGCCGTACGGCGTCCGGCACCGCGGCCACGACCCGCTCGATCAGCGTCAGGCCGCCCACGCTCACGCCGGGCTTGTCTTCTCCCCCGAGCCTGCGCGCGCCGCCTCCGGCCAGCACCACCGCGTCGTACGGGCCCTGTGGGGCCGCGTCGTCGTACGGGCCCGGCGGGGCCGCCTGGTCGTACGGGCCGTGCGGGGCCGGGTGCTCCACGGGGGGCATCTCAGCCGCCGATGGCCGACATGGGGCGCGCCGGCTGCAGGAAGGCCGGGTCGTCGATGCCGTGGCCGGCCCGCTTGCCGCGCACGGCGGCGATCCACCGCGCGGCGAGCTCGTCGTCGGAGGCGCCCGAGCGCATGGCGCCGCGCAGGTCGGACTCCTCGGTGGCGAACAGGCAGTTGCGGATCTGGCCGTCGGCGGTCAGCCGTACCCGGTCGCAGGCCCCGCAGAACGGGCGGGTCACCGAGCCGATGACCCCGACCCGCGCGGGACCGCCGTCCACCAGGAAGATCTCGGCGGGGGCGCTGCCCCGCTCCTCGGGAGCCTCGGGGGTGAGGCCGAACTCCGGGGTGAGCGCGGCGAGGATCTCGTCGGCGGTGACCATGTCCTCCCGGCGCCAGCCGTGCTGCGCGTCCAGCGGCATCTGCTCGATGAACCGCAGCTCGTAGCCCTTCTCCAGGCAGTAACGCAGCAGCTCGGGGGCCTCGTGGTCGTTGACGCCCCGCATGAGGACCACGTTGACCTTGACCGGGCGCAGCCCCGCCGCGTCAGCGGCGGCGAGTCCCGCGAGGACGTCAGCGAGCCGGTCGCGGTGCGCGAGCCGTACGAAGACCTCACGGTCGAGGGTGTCCAGTGAGATGTTGACCCGGTCGAGGCCCGCCGCGGCGAGGGGCGCGGCGAGACGGGCCAGGCCGATGCCGTTGGAGGTGATCGACACGTGGGGCCGGGGCCGCAGCGCCGCCGTGCGCGCGACGATCTCGACGAGCTCCCGGCGCAGCAGGGGCTCGCCGCCGGTGTAGCGGACCTCGCCGATGCCGAGCCGCTGGACGCCGATCGCCACCAGGCGGCAGATCTCGTCGGCGGTGAGCAGGTCGGGCTTGGGCAGCCAGTCGAGACCCTCCGGGGGCATGCAGTAGGAGCAGCGAAGGTTGCACTTGTCGGTCAGCGAGACCCGCAGGTCGGTCGCCACTCGCCCGAAGGAGTCAACGAGCACCGGGGGGCCTCCTGTCGTGCGCGCGGATGTAACCGGTCAGACCGCCAGCCTACGGCGAACCGCGAAACCCCCTTCACGTTAGGCCTCACCGGCGCCTTCCGGGTCATCCCCCACGATCTTCTGGGGTCCTCTAGGGTCCCCCGCTCCCTTTCTCGGAAGCGGGGGTCTTCATCCCTCGGCGCAGGGACCCTTGACGTCCACGGCGTGACGCCGTCACCCCTTGATGCAGATGATCTGGCGCAGGTGGGCGACGACCTCCACCAGGTCGGTCTGGGCGGCCATGACCGACTCGATGTCCTTGTACGCGCCCGGGATCTCGTCCAGCACCCCGGCGTCCTTACGGCACTCGACTCCGCTGGTCTGCGCCTCAAGGTCGCTCACGGTGAAGGTCTTCTTCGCCTTGTTCCTGCTCATCTTCCGGCCGGCCCCGTGCGAGGCCGAGTTGAAGGCCTTGGCGTTGCCGAGACCTTTGACGATGTACGTGCCCGTCGCCATCGACCCCGGAATGATCCCCAGCTCCCCCTGCCCCGCCCGGATGGCCCCCTTACGGGTGACCAGGAGCTTCTGCCCTTCGTAGGTTCTCCTCCGAGACGTAGTTGTGGTGGTACAACATCGCTCCAGGCATGAGGTTCCGCCTCAGCTGGAGGGCAGTGCCGGCGGCTACGAGCGGAAGGGTGGGAAGCCGTCCAAGCGATCTTCGAGGCCCGGCGCGGTAAGCAAGTCGGTTCGCAGGGGGTCATCGGCGACCTTCCTGCCGATCACCGTGAACACACGTACCTGCTGACCGGCACCCTGCGCTGTGGCCGGCCGAAGGAGGACGGCACCCTCTGCATGTCGAGGCTACGGGTGTCCCAGCATCGCGACTGCCCCACCACGTCTATGTGTGCCGCTCGAAGGCCGAGGGTGGTTGCGGCAGGCTCGCGCGACGCGGCGACATGGTCGACCTGTTCATCTCCGAAGCGCTGTTGGCCAAGCTCGAAGAGCGTACGGCAACCGCCTCTGAAGTCGGGCCATGGCCCGGCAGTAGCGATTTGGAGGATGCCGAGGGACAGCTAAGAGAACCGCAGGCGGCCTGGCATGGCAAGAAGATCAGCAACTCCCTGTTCTTCGAGGAGGCCGGGCGGCTTGAGGCCGAGATAATCCGCCTGAACAGAGAACGCCAGCAACACCAGGCGGCGGCGCAGAGAGCTAAGACGGACATCACCGATATCCGGCGACGGTGGTACTCGGATACCAACGATGACCGATTGGACATGTCTCAGAAGCGCGGCTACGTGCGTGAGGCGTTTCACGCGATCATCGTTCACCCTGTCGGTAGCGGTAACGGAAGCCGGGGCAAGTTCGATCCGGACAAGCTTGAACCGATCTGGCGCGAAGGCTGAGCTGAGACGTCTAAGACGTCTCTCACTGCGACGGGAGCTGTTCCCCTTCCCGAGGGGTCACAGCCCCCGTACCTTTCGGGCGAATATCGGGACGTCTACGGACGCCGTTGGACGCCCTCGGACTTCTGCGGACGTCTTCGGGAGGTCAAGCCTGTACGAGTATGCCCTGGCCTATCCGGAACCGTCAGTGCTACTTATTAGGTTTAGTACCTGGAGACACATAAAGTGACCTCCGGCAAATCGCGAGTCTCGGCCATAGGGTGGCACTAGGGAGCAATCCGCCACGAATACCTAACAACCTCAATCCCCCCAGAAACCTCCAAACCCGCAAGGAAGTGACTCGCAGGAAGCCTCGTCGTAGTGGTGTACCGGCACGCTATGCGGGGCTTCTCCGGATCGGCCTGCTTCCTTGGGTGACTCTTTCCCGCCGAGAGAAGGGAGGTTTATTGGAGCATCAGCCGAGCGCCATAGCACGCGAATGGGGTAAAAAGAAAGCCGCCGAAAACCCCCGGTGGTCTGACGCGAAGTGGCATCGGATCGGTCGTCCGTCAGGGGATCAACGCCGAGTGAAATAGCCGCCTGCTCCAAGCCTTCACGGTCCGGGCCCCAGCGCTCGATCAGGTGGAGCGCCTGCTCCTGCTGACGGTCGGTCTCTACGCTGTCGGCTACCGTCTTGGAGGCCATGGCCGCTGTGCCGCGAGTGGCGCGCTTCTGCTCCTCGGTAGGTTCAGGACGGTTCCCGCTGTCGGGGACATGAAAGACCATTATCACCCCCATGCTTGTATTTGATCTGAAATCAAACCGTTCGCCCGGCGGCGTCGTCGTAGACGTTCCAGCGATGCGAGAGCGTTTCAACGAGCATGAGACCTCGCCCGCCTTCGGCGAACATGTCCCCGCGAACGCGCGGGGCTGTAGCGCTTCCGGCGTCCACCACGTCAACGTGTATGAGGTCGTAGCAATCAGCAATGGCGAGCGTCACCCTTCCGCCGTCTCGCGAGTCGGAATGAACCACAGCGTTCGTGACGACTTCGGAAACCAGTAGGGTCACGTCATCCAAAGCCGGATGATCCTCGCCGAGTTTCTGCCTCACGTAAGCGCGTGCTTGTGAGACTGACTGGGTAGAACCGACCAGATCGGTAACGCCTAGCAGGCTTCCCATCCTCATGCGCTTGCCTTTTCGTGTCGCCGGAAATGGTCCATGCGTCTTGGAGACTTCGCCCTATCAGATTGGCGACAGCGGGCTACGATCGGTAGTGGAATCGGCGTACAACCCCACCACACTTCCTGTGCGGTGGTCGGTATGGTGTCCGTAATACCCCCTAATTGGACGGTAGGTGAGCCATTGTCTGCCAGCAGGGAGATAGACCCCCACGAGTCCCCTCGCGCCCTGTTTGCCTTCGAACTGCGGAAACACCGAACTGACGCCAAGCTCACGCAGAAGCAACTAGCGAAACGCGTCGGGTTCAGTGAATCCATGGTGGGCATGGTGGAAGCTGGCAGACGGCCCCCATCCGAGCGCTTCGCGCAGCTTTGCGATCAAGCCTTGGGGCTCGACGGTGCAATGATGCGCCTCTACGTCGCCACCACCTGGAACAAGGCACCTGAGTACTTCAGGCCCTGGCTCGAAGAAGAGGAAGACGCCACATCGCTACACACGTGGGAACCGACGCTCATACCCGGCCTGCTCCAGACCGAGTCATACGCCCGCGAGATGTTCGCCACGTCTCCCGGCATCACCAGGGAAGACGTAGAGGAACGCCTAGCAGGTCGCATGCAACGGCGAGCCATCCTTAATCGGGAGAAGCCGCCCATGATCAGCGCTGTCATGGATGAGGCCGTGATCCATCGGAGCATCGGGGAGCCAGAGGTGATGCAGGAACAACTACGGTTCCTGCTCGAAATGGCCCAGCACCCCAAGGTGACCTTGCAAATCGTGCCCTACACGGCACAGGCGCACTGCGGCTTGATAGGCGGGTTCATCATCGCCGAACGGAACGGATCACCGTATGCCGCCTACGCTGAGGCACAACCGCATGGCCGCACGCTCGATGATCGTCAGGTGATCGCTGAGATGGCACTCCGGTATGACGCGATCAGAGCCGAAGCTCTACCGTTCAAACAGTCGGTCAAGCTCATACAGGAAGTGGTGAACCGAACGTGACTGCTGACCTTCGGGACGCACAGTGGCGCAAGAGCACCTTTAGCGGCGACACGGGCAACTGTGTGGAGGTCGCATCGAACCTGCCCGGCATCTTCGCGGTCAGGGACAGCAAGAACCCAACAGGACCGGCCCTGGTGGTTGAACCCGGCGCGTGGTTGGCCTTCGTAAGGGGTGTCAAGGCCGGGGCATTGGGCGCATAAGTGCTGGACTGGGGCCCCCGCTCAGGCGGGGGCTCTCTCGCGTCCGATCCCCTTAGCAGCTCAACGAGACGGCATGGATAGACGCTCGGTGGGCTCTAGCCACCCGCAGGGCGGCGGCCCGACTTCGCGTGTCCATTCCCAGCGACGTGCACCGTTGCCCCATCTCCAACGGCAACAGACGGCGTTGACGCCGACCGAGGGCCATCGAACGATCAGGCAGCGGGGCGAGCAGACGGGTGGTCACACCGAGGTGAAGCCGCGCGGGAGCGTTGAATAATGAGTGGGATATCAGCGAGGACTTGGGCAAAGTAGATCTCGATCAAAAAGGAGATCCACCATGCCGAACCAGATCGCACCTAACCTTCTGTCGTGGGCCAGCGAAATAGATCCGGGCACGATCGAGCAGGCGGCACGTACCGCCCGCCTGCGTTTCGTTTCGGGTCATGTCGCGCTCATGCCGGACGCGCATATCGGCATTGGCGCGACAGTCGGATCCGTAATTCCTACCGAGGGTGCGATCATTCCGGCCGCCGTGGGTGTGGACATCGGGTGCGGCATGGTCGCGACCGAGACCACGCTTACCGCTGCTGACCTGCCTGACACCCTGGCCGCATTGATGCCCATGGTGGAGCACCGCATCCCGGCCGGCGTCGGCAAGGGCCACGCCGACCCGTCCATGGACCGAGCCCTCAGCGAACTGGGACTCCCCCACACCGACCTGAACCCCAAGCAGGCGAAGAAGGTATCCGAGCAGTTCGGCACCCTGGGCTCCGGCAACCACTTCGTCGAGGTCTGCCTCGACGAACGTGACCGGGTCTGGACCGTGCTGCACTCCGGTTCACGAGGCATCGGCAACCAACTCGCCACGATGCACATCGTGGACGCCAAGAAGCTCATGAAGAAGCAGGCCATCGGCCTGGAAGACCCCGACCTGGCCTACCTGATCCAGAGCACACCGGAGTTCACCGCCTACATCGAGGACATGCTGTGGGCCCAGCGCTACGCCATGGCCTCACGCGCCCGCATGGACAAGGTCCTGATCAACGCCCTGTTCCGCGTCGTCGGCAAGGGCCAGCGCGTCCGCACGATCAACTCGCACCACAACTTCACCCAGCAGGAGACGCACAACGGCAAGGAGCTGTGGATCACCCGCAAGGGAGCCATCAAAGCCGACACCGGCGACGAGGGCGTCATCCCCGGCTCGATGGGCACCCAGTCCTACATCGTCCGCGGACTTGGGAACCCCGACTCCTACAACTCCTGCTCCCACGGCGCCGGCCGCCGCATGTCCCGCAGCCGAGCCAAGCGAGAGCTATCAGCCAAGTCACTCACCGAAGCGATGCACGGCCGAACCTGGAACGCAAACCGCGCCGCCGCCTTGGTGGACGAGCACCCCGAAGCGTACAAGTCCATCGACCAGGTGATGCAAGACCAGAAGGACCTCGTCGAGATCCAGCACACCCTGCACCAGATCTTCAACTACAAAGGCTGAAGCCTAGACACGCGCCCCGCCGCCCACACCAGGCGACGGGGCACCCTCTCCGAGAGTCAAATGAACGACACCCTCGTTAGGAGAGCGGTAGCCGTATGGTTGGCGCACCTGGTGTGAGCTGTGCGAACACTCCACACGGCTCGCACGGCTTGAAAGATCATCCCGTGCATGTCCCGCGTCCGCCGGGGCCGGCGCCACGTCGTCTGGTGGTAAGGCTCGACACGATGCCACGGGAGTCCCATATGGTCGCGTTGCGGACCATCATCGTCCTACCGGTCCTGCTCAGGTTCAACGTCCACGCTGTTGACCGGCCGAGGCCAGATACCGCCGTGCTCGTCGATTATCCATGGGGAGGCTTCCGAGCGGGGGCGTAGGTACTTCTGCAGTTCGGGGTACTGCTCCAGTACGTAGGCTTCCACCGCGTCGAGTACATTCCTCGACTACCTGCGGCACCGCCCGCCCGGGCCGGCTGACCCGCCCCGCGAGCGTGGCCGCCGGGACCGCACCCCCGGCTGCCACACCTTTCACCGGCAAACGCGTCACGAGACGCGTTCGAGCATGTCCGCCCTGATCTGGGGACCCGTGAGCGCCTTGGAATAGACGCGCACGTCGTCGAGCGTGACCGGAATGTAGAGGTCGTCTGTGAACCCGTCCGATCCGAGCTGGAAGTCGCCAGGGGCGTACAGGATGGCCCGCGACGTCTCCAGGGACCGCTGCACGGCGCCGTTGACGTACACCGTCAGGGCGTAGCGGTCGGCCCGGTAATCGAACGTCACGGCGAGGTGGGTCCACTGGTCGACCGGCGGAGGCGGGAGAGTCACGGAGAGGGGTGTCCCGTCGGCCATCGTCAGGAGCACCTGGTAGTCCCTCGGCCCCCATGTCTTGACGGAGTAGCTCGGGTAGGGGGAGCCCGACGCCTTCTTCGCGACGATGTACCGCGGCCGGTCGTACGGTTCGACGGCCCTCGGCCGCATCCACATCTCCAGGGTGAGCCCGCTCGTCACCCGCAGGCTCGGTGGGTCGGGGACGACCATCCGCCTGCCGGTCCTCGGGAAGTCCAGGGCGGAGCCGTGCTTCCCCTCGGTCCAGGTGGCCCTGTCGACGGTGCCGTGGTTGCCCTTGCCGGAAGCGTCCCGGGCCAGGGTGCCGCTCCCCTCGTCGAGCGCGTAGGCGGCCAGGAGGGATCCGGTGGGCCGGTCGACGGGTCCCACGTCCGCGGCCGCCTCCTGCGACGGGGGGCCGTTCGTGAGGATGTCCCGGGCCAGGACGCGGTAGTAGTACCTGCCCGCCGGCTCGATGCCGGTGTCGGCGTACTTCGGCGTGGTGACGGTGGCGAGCAGCGTCTCGGCGGTGGGCTCGAAGCCGGCCGTCGACGAGCGGTGGACCTCGTACCCCGTGACCCCGAAGTCGTCGGTCGCCGCGGTCCACGACAGGTCGGCACGGGCCTTCCCACCGGCCGCGGTGAAGGCGCCCACCGCCGAGGGCGGATCGTCTGGAAGGGCCGCGGTGACGGGGGTCTCCATGTCGGCGCGGACCCGTGCCTCGTCGATGGCGGTACCGTAGACGCGCACCTCATCGATCACGCCGTCGAAGTCGGCCGAGGTGTCGTAGGCGCCGCCGATCGTGCGCTGGCCGTCGAACGACGGCAGCGGCACGGTCGCCTCCTGCACGGCGACCTGCGTCCCGTTCAGGTAGATGCGGAGCGCCGTCCCGTCATGGGTAACCGCCACATGGCTCCATGAGCCCTCCGGCACCTCGAATCCGTGCTCGTCCCCCGAGATGCCCGCGCATCCTTCGACCCCGCAGTAGACTGCGTACAGGGTTCGCCAGCGGTAGCCCACCACGAAGAAGCCGTTCGAGGAGTCCCAGGACTGCAGCTCCAGGAGGTTGCCGTCGGCGTCGGACGCCGGCTTGATCCAAGCCTCGAAGGTGAGGGCTCCAAGGGCTGCCCAAGCAGGGGTGGGGGGAATCGCCACCTTGCTCTCGACGTAGTCCTCTCCCGCGAAGGACAATGCCTTCCCGTGCTTTCCCGCCGTCCACGACGTTGCCACCGCCGTGCCAGGTTTGCCGCCCATGGAGTCGCCCACCGCCGTACCCCTGCTCTCCTCCATGCCGTACGCGGCGATGGGGACGGGATCGGTGAGGAGCGAGGCGGCCGACGCGGGGCCGACCGGCACAGCGGCCGTCGCGCTGAGAGCCATCGCCACCGCCACGGCGGCGGACGCCAGGAATCGAGGTAAACGGGGCATCGAACCTCCGTATCAGGGCCCCCGAGCCATGTGATGATCCACGTTAACGCGGACGAGCCGGTCTGGCGATCAATTAATTGCCCTCGCGGAGTTCGAGGTCGCCGACCGCTGTCTTGCCTCGTACGCGGCCCGAGAGCTGACCTTTATCTGTGTTTTCGAGCTCGAAGCTCTTCTCTCTGGAGAAGGTCCATTCATCAAGTCACGCGTCCATGATGGGGCACCTGACTCGACGATGCTGCGTTCGTACGGCCGGATGATCTATTGGGCGAAGTGCTAAGCGGGCCGTGCAACTCTGCCCGGACGTATACGTTACTCATTTGACTGTTCGCGCTGCTGTCAGGATCTGGCAGCGCGTCTTCCTATGTGGGTGCGCCGCCAACCGCTTCATGGCTCTATAACGCTTGAGCAGGGTTGTGATTTTGTCGTAGTCGCGTGCGCCGTTCAACTCGTCGAGCAGATCATCAGGGCATAACTCGTAGAGGTCGCCCCACCAGCGGCGCACCTTGTTGTCCCAGATCCGGTAGCCGCCGGGAACGCCTCTGGCGACGTAGCGCCTCCTGCCCATGGTTCGTCACTCTGCAATCCGCCAGGCCAGGGGTCAAGCGCGATAATCAGCCCGTTACTCGGTGAGCCAGGGTGAGGAACGAACCCTGGATCGTCGATCGCCCCCAAGCACGTACGGCGTCGGCCATGTCGTGGCGTCGTTAGGGCTGCATCTGTGCGGCGGCGTGGCAACCCCGGCCGGTGCCTTCGGTCAGTAAGGCGCGGCAGGCGTGCGGCGACCGGCCCGGTGTCCCGCCGCCGTCCGGGACCGGCCCCCAGGCCGCATGCCTGGACGGCGGGCGGGCGGAGGGCCGGAGGTGCGGCGGCGCGCCGCGCCGCCGCCTTGACTTGCGCAGCACGTTGCAGACCAGGGCCAGCATGACCGCCCGGTTGCGCCGGGCGTGGTCCCGCGCCCAGAACAGATCTCCGCGGTAGGCGTCCATCATCGCGGTGCCCTGGACGAACACCGCTAGATTCGGGTCCGGCAACCCCGGTTCATCGCCTCTCGTACCAGGCCACCTCAGCCCTATTCCCGGCGGGTGAGCGCGTCGCCGGCCGCGCCTATCGCCAGGCCGAGGACGATCATGACGACGTAGCTGTAGATCTCGTAGCCGTCGGGGGCGAGGAACCGGAGGAAACCCATGAACCGGATCCAGCCGAACCACTCGTGCAGGAGGCCGCTCACCCCGCCGACGACAAGGACGAAGCACAGCAGACCCGACAGGGCCGCCAGGGGGGACTTGGGGTTGGTGGAGGTCATGGTTCTTCACGGTAGGCGGGCGATGCCGGGCCCGGGATCGGGCTTAGGACGGGCGCGCGATGACCGAAGTCTGCCGCCGGCGGCCGCGGGTCGTACTTAAGTATCCGGTCGCGGCACGGACGCCCGGTCGCGGGCGGGCGTGCGTAGATTACCGGTCATGCGCCGCATCGACCGCACCCGCCGGGACTGGGCCGCCGACCTGGGATTGTTCCTCTTCGCCGCCTGCTTCGCCGCCGTCAGTTCGCAGTCCGTGCCGGTCGCGGCGGATATCGATCCCGTGTGGCGGGCCGCTGATCAGGTGGTCGGAGGGCTGGGGTGCGCGGCGGTGCTGCTGCGGCGGCGCCATCCGGTGGCGCTGGCGGTGGCTCTGCTGCTGGCGGGCACCCAGGCGCACTATCTGACCGGTCCGGCGATGGTGGCGGTGTTCACGGTGGCCGCGACCCGGCCGGGGCGGGTCACGGCGTGGGTGGCGGCGCTGGCCTTCGCCCCGCTTCCCGCCTTCCTGTGGCGGCTGCCTGAGCTGCCCGGGGACCGGACCGGCTCGGCGCTGACGTACTTCGCGCTGATCGCCGGGGCCATCGGCTGGGGGCTGTTCCGGCGGTCCCGGCAGCAGCTGATCGCTTCGCTGCGGGAGCGCGCGGAACTGGCCGAAGCGGACGCCGAGCTGCGAGCCGAGCGGGCCCGGCGAGAGGCCCGGGAGGAGATCGCCCGCGAGATGCACGATGTGCTCGGGCACCGGCTGTCGCTGATGAGCGTGCACGCCGGGGCTCTGGAGTTCAATTCGGGCGCGCCCCGGGCGGAGATCGCGCGCGCCGCCGGGGTGATCCGGGAGAGCGCCCACCTGGCCCTGCGCGACCTACGCGAGGTGATCGGCGTGCTTCACGCGGGGCCGGCGGGCGAGCGGCCGCAACCGGAACTGGCGGACCTGGGCCGGCTGGTGGCGGAGGTACGGGCGGCGGGCGGCCGGGTCGAGCTCACCGGACCGCCGGACGGCCCGGCGCCGCCACCCGTGGTGGGGCGGACGGCGTACCGGATCGTGCAGGAGGCGCTGACCAACGCGCGCAAGCACGCGCCCGGCGCGGCGGTCGCGGTACGGGTGACCGGGGGCCCCGCCGACAGGCTGACGGTCGAGATCCGCAACGCGCCGCCGCCCGTACCGGCCGCGGGTGCGACCGCGGACGGCGGCGAAGGCGGCGGGCAGGGGCTGATCGGGCTGGCCGAACGCGCGCGGCTGGCAGGCGGCGAGTTGAGCGCCGGCCCGGCCGGCGACGGGTTCCGGGTCTGCGCCTGGCTACCCTGGCCACCGGCGGAGGCCGGGTCCGCCGCGAGCCAGGTGTGAGGAGGGAAGGCGCAAGTGATCCGCGTCCTGCTCGTCGATGACGACGCGATCGTGCGAGCCGGGCTGCGCCTGATGCTGGGCGGCGCCCCGGACATCGAGGTGGTCGCGGAGGCCGCCGACGGGGCCGAGGTGCCCGAGCGGGTGGCCGCGTACGCACCCGATCTGGTGCTGATGGACATCCGGATGCCGGGCGTCGACGGGCTGGCCGCCACCAGGGCGCTCCGGGCCCAGCCCGGAGCACCTGAGGTGCTGGTCCTGACGACTTTCCACACCGACGCGCACGTACTGCGGGCGCTGCGCGCCGGCGCGGCCGGTTTCCTCCTCAAGGACACCCCGCCGCAGGACATCGTCTCGGCCATCCGCACCGTGGCCGCCGGGGACCCGGTGCTCTCCCCCGCCGTCACCCGCCGGCTCATCGCGCAGGTGGCGGGCGACTCCGGGCAGGACGACCGGGCCGCCGCCGCCCGGGCCCGGCTGGCGCTACTGGCCGAGCGGGAGCGGGAGGTGGCCCGGGCTGTGGGGCGCGGCAGCTCCAACGCGGAGATCGCGCGGGAGTTGCATCTGGCGCTGCCGACGGTGAAGGCGCACGTGTCACGGATCCTGACCCGGCTGGATCTCAACAACCGCGTCCAGATCGCTCTGCTGGTCCACGACGCGAGCGCGTCAGAGGACGTCTGAGCACGCGCTCCTGTGAGGGAGACCCACGTGGCCCGGCGCCCGCGCGGTGACCGCGTCACGATCCATTACTAAGGATTACTTAGTCACTAAGTTTTCTGAGGTACGCTGTGGCGCGTGGTGAGGAGCGTCCGTCGGGAGGCTCCCGCGAGAGACGTGAGGAGACGTGTCATGGCGAAGCTTGAGATCATCGTGGCGAGCACCCGGCCGGGCCGGGTGGGGCTGCCGATCGGGCAGTGGGTCGAGGCGGAGGCGAGGGCGCACGGTGGTTTCACGGACGTGGAGCTGGTCGACCTGGCCGAGGTCGGCCTGCCCTTCATGAACGAGCCCAACCACCCCCGCCTGGGCCAGTACACCCACCAGCACACCCACGACTGGAGCGCCAAGGTCACCGAGGCGGACGCCTTCGTCTTCGTCATGCCTGAGTACAACTACGGGTACAACGCCGAGCTGAAGAACGCCATCGACTACCTGCACAAGGAGTGGTACTACAAGCCCGTGGGGCTGGTCAGCTACGGCGGCGTCGCGGCCGGCACCCGCGCGGCTCAGATGATCAAGCAGGTGGTCACCACGCTCAAGATGATCCCGGTCTCCGAGGCGGTCTCCATCCCCTTCGTCCGGCAGTTCGTCGACGACGAGGAGAACGTGGTTCCGAACGACGTCATGACGGCGTCGGCCAAGGCCATGTTCGACGAGCTCGTCCGCGTGAGCGACACCCTGCGCCCGCTGCGCGAGGGCGCGGTCCCATCGACGAGGTGAGGGCGGACCCATGAGCGACGTCAACCCCGTCTGCGTGCGGTTCCACGCCGCGATCGAGCTGATCGGCTCCCGCTGGTCCGGCGCCATCCTGCGCGCCATGTTCACGGGGCAGGTCCGGTACGCGCAGATCAAGGCCGCCGTGCCGGGCCTGAGCGACACCATGCTGGCCCAGCGGCTGCGCACGCTGGAGTGCGAGGGGCTCATCGAGCGCCGGGTCATCCCGGCCTCCCCCGTGCAGGTCGAGTACGGCCTCACCGAGAAGGGCCGCGACCTCGAACCGGCGCTTGAGGCCCTGATCGCCTGGTCGCACAAGTGGATCCCGCTCCCGGGACAGGAGGAGCAGGTCGCGGCGCGGGAGCACCCGCGCCCGTCCGGAGCGTGATGTTGGCCGGGACGTGGATCCCGCATGCCCGGGTCGTCCAGACGTTGACGGGGTTCCGCCCTTCCCTTGAATGGGCTCTGGCCTGCGAAGAGATAGGCGTCCTGGCGTGAGTCGGGGTCGCGCCGGGGGGTAGGGCAAAACAGGGGGCAGATGCCGCCATCAGCGAGCAAGAGGTGAAGTCATGGCTTTCAACAACCCCGCCGACCTCTTCCTGTACGAGCTCTCCGCCGCGTACGACGGGGAGATCAAGATCACGGAGATGAAGGAGGAGATGGCGGGAAAGGTCCGCAGCACCAGCCTTTCCGAGGAGCTGCGCCATCAGGTGGCGAAAGGCCAGGAGAAGGTCAGGAACCTGGACGTCTGCTTCCAGTCGCTCGGGACCACGCCGCTTGACGTGGACTGCCTGGTCGTCGACGCCATGCGGGCCGAGTTCCAGCAGTTCGTCCAGCGGGGGCCCGCGCCCGAGGTGATCGACATGTACACCGTCGGGTCGGAGCTGGAGCTGGCCAGCTACAAGACCGCCGGTTACAAGGGCCTCGTCGACAAGGCCGTGCTCATGGGCCAGACCGAGTGCGCGCACTTCCTCCAGAGCAACCTGGTCGGGGAGGAGGAGGCCAGGGGGCACTTCGAGCGCCTCAGCCATGAGGTCAGCGAGGCGACCCTCGCCGGAGTGTGACCCCGGCGCCGCGACGTGAGGCCCTGACCGCGCGACCGGCGCCGAGGCGCTCGTGGAGACCCCTCGGCCCCTCGCGGATTTATCAGCATTTTGGTGACATTTCCGGAAATACTGAATGCCGCCGCGCCATGGCCTCCGAACAGCGAAAACAAAGACGCGTCAAGATCGCGAGTGCGCCGCCACCTGGCCTCCAGGTATGCGTACCGGCACGGTGGGCAAGACAGAGGTGTCCCCACTGTCAGCGAACCGGGAAATCCATATGACCCGAATTGCCGCTGTCCGCGGTGCTCTTCCTCCGAACCGCTACCCCCAGGCCGAGATAACCGACACCTTCGCCCGCATCTGTCTTCCCCCGGGTGCCGACCGGCGGCTGCTCGACCGCCTGCACACCTCGGCCCGCGTCGGTCATCGCAACCTGGTTCTGCCGCTTGAGCAGTACGCCAAGCTCGACGGCTTCGGGATGGCCAACGAGATCTTCATCGAGGCGGCGGTGGACCTGGGTGCCGAGGCGGTGGGCGCCGCGCTGGAGGCGGCCGGGCTGGCGCCGGGCGACGTCGACATGATCATTTTCACGTCGGTGACCGGAATCGCCGCGCCGTCGGTGGACGCCAGGCTCGCCGGCAGGCTCGGGCTGCGCCCCGACGTCAAGCGGATACCGGTGTTCGGGCTCGGCTGCGTCGCGGGTGCGGCGGGGATCGCCCGGCTCCACGACTACCTGCGCGGATGGCCGGACCACGTGGCCGTGCTGCTCTCGGTCGAGCTGTGCTCGCTCACGTTGCAGCGCGCCGAGGCCTCGCCGGTCAACTTCGTGGCCAGCGGGCTCTTCGGCGACGGCGCGGCGGCCGTGGTGGCGGTCGGCGCCGGCCGTGCCGCGGACCCGCGGTCCGCTCCCGGCCCCAGCGTGGTCGCCACCCGCGGCCACCTCTACCCGGACTCCGAGGCGGTGATGGGCTGGGACGTCTCCGACACCGGTTTCCGCGTGGTGCTCGACACGAGCGTCCCGGAGGTCGTACGGACCTACCTGGCCGACGACGTGAACGGCTTCCTCGCCGACCACGGGCTCACCACGCGCGACGTCACCGCGTGGGTGTGCCATCCAGGCGGCCCCAAGGTCCTGCACGCCGTCGCCGAGAGCCTCGACCTGCCCGAGGGGGCGCTGGACCTCACCTGGCGCTCGCTGGAGGACATCGGCAACCTGTCCTCCTCCTCCGTCCTGCACGTCCTGCGCGACACGCTGGCGCTCCGCCCGCCGCCACCGGGGACCCCGGGGATGCTCATCGCGATGGGGCCCGGATTCTGCTCCGAGCTCGTCCTGCTGCGCTGGTAGGGGCGAAGTGTCGCCGCCGCTGCAGACTGTCCCCCTGGTGATCGGACCCGTATCGTCTCAGGGCATGTCGTCCTGGTACCTGCTGCTCGTCCTGCTCGTCGGCGCCGAGCGTCTCGCCGAGCTGGTGGTCGCCCGGCGCAACGCGCGCTGGAGTCTCGCCCGGGGCGGGCGCGTCTTCGGGCGCGGTCACTATCCCTGGATGGTCGCCCTGCACACCGGCCTGCTCGCCGGCTGCCTGCTGGAGGCGGGCCTCGCGGACCGGCCCTTCGTACCGGCCCTGGGCTGGCCGATGCTCGCCCTGGTCGTCGCGGCCCAGGGCCTGCGCTGGTGGTGTATCACGTCGCTCGGACCGCAGTGGAACACCGAGGTCATCGTGGTGCCCGGCCTGTCGCTCGTCGCGCGCGGGCCGTACCGGCTCGCGTGGGCGCGCCACCCCAACTACGTGGCGGTCGCCATGGAGGGCGCGGCGCTGCCCCTGGTACACGGCGCGTGGGTGACCGCCGTGGTCTTCACCGTGCTCAACGCCGCGCTGATGGTGGTGCGCGTCCGCTGCGAGAACGCGGCCCTCGCGACCCTGGCGCCGGGTCCGGGGGCCGCCGCGCGCGAGGCGACGGCGTGATCGACGTGCTGGTCGCCGGGGGCGGGCCGGCGGGCCTGGCGACGGCCATCCACGCCGCGCTGGCGGGGATGGAGGCCGTGGTGGTCGAGCCCCGGTCGGCTCCGGTGGACAAGGCGTGCGGCGAGGGTCTGATGCCCACCGGGGTCGCGGCGCTGCGTTCCCTCGGCGCCCACGTGGAGGGCTGGCCGCTGCGCGGGATCCGGTACGTCGACGAGCGGCACCGCGCGCAGGCGGCGTTCCGCGAGGGTCAGGGGCTCGGGGTCCGCCGCACCACCCTGCACGCCGCGCTGGCCGGGCGGGCGGCGGAGGTGGGCGTGAAGATCGTCCAGGACCGGGTGGACGGTGTGCGGCAGCACACGGACTCGGTCGAGGCGGCGGGGATGCGGGCCCGCTGGCTGGTCGCCGCCGACGGGCTGCACTCCCCGCTGCGCGGCCTGCTCGGGCTTGAGCTGCCGGCCCGCGCCCCGCGCCGCTATGGGCTCCGCAGGCACTACCGCATCGCGCCCTGGTCGGACTTCGTCGAAGTGCACTGGGCGGCGCGCGCCGAGGCGTACGTGACCCCGGTGGGAGAGGAACTGGTCGGGGTGGCCGTGCTCAGCTCCGAGCGCCGAGGCTACGACGAGCACCTGGCGGGGTTCCCCGCGCTGCTGGCCCTGCTGGACGGACCCCACGCCACCTCGGTGCGCGGCGCCGGGCCGCTCCGGCAGCGCGCACGCGCCCGCGTCGCCGGGCGCGTGCTGCTGGTCGGCGACGCGGCCGGCTACATGGACGCGCTCACCGGCGAGGGGGTCTCCCTGGGGCTGCTGTCCGCGCGTGCGCTGGTCGGCTGCCTGCGCGCGGGACGGCCCGAGGCGTACGAGCGTGCGTGGCGGCGCCTGTCGCTGCGCCACCGGCTGCTCACCGGGGCGCTGCTGGCCGCGCGCCGCCGTTCGGGCTCGGCCCGGCTGATCGTGCCGGCGGCGCACCGCCTTCCCGCCGTCTTCGGCGCCACCGTCAACGCCCTGGCCTGACGGCAGGCGCCTCCCGCGGGTCTGGAGCCGAAGCGCGAGTTCGTTGCCGGTGACCTGGCGGCCCGGGCGGGCCGCCCGGCACGCCCCGCCGCGCCGGCTAGCGGGGTTCGAAGCGCTCGCGGCGGACGGTGACCTTGCGGCCCTTGACGGTGGTCTGGCGTAGTGCCGAGATGACGTCGTCCGTCGAGTGGTCGGGGACCTCGACGAGCGAGAAGCGGTCGGCGATCTCGATCGCGCCGATGTCCCGGCCGCTGAGCCGTGACTCGTTGGCGATCGCGCCGACCAGGTCCTGCGGCCGGACCCCGGCGCTGCGGCCCGCGCCGATGAAGATGCGGGTCATGCCGCTGGACGGCCCGCGCCCGCGTCGCTCGTCGCGCCCGCCGGGCTCGCGGCGCGGCCGGCCCTCGCGCTCGGGACGTACCGGGACGTCGGGGATCTCCTCCTCGTCGGCCGCGGCGCCGCTGGCCTCGTGCGCCAGCTTCACCGCCGCCATCGCGATCTCCACGAGGTCGAACTCGTCGGCGAGCGTGTCGACCACGACGCGGAAGTGCTCCAGGTCGTCCTCAAGGATGCTCTCCTCCAGGGCGGAGCGCGTCAGCTCCAGGCGGCGCGCCCGCAGGTCGGCGACCGTGGGGACCTTCTCGACCGTGATCCTGCTCTTGGTGACCCGCTCGATCGTCTTGAGCATGCGGTGCTCGCGGGGCTCCGCGAGCGTGATGGCCACGCCCTCGCGGCCCGCGCGCCCGACCCTGCCGATGCGGTGGACGTAGGACTCCGGAGCGGAGGGGACGTTGTAGTTGACCACGTGCGTGAGCTGCTCGATGTCGAGCCCGCGCGCGGCCACGTCCGTGGCGACCAGCAGGTCGGCCGTACCGCTCCTCAGCCGCGCCATGACGCGGTCGCGCTGTTCCTGGCCCATGCCGCCGTGGAGCGCCTCGGCGCGGTAGCCGCGGCCGTTCATGGTCTCGGTGAGCTGGTCGACCTCCTCGCGGGTGCGGCAGAACACGATGGCGGCCTCGGGCGCCTCGACGTCGAGCACCCTTCCGAGGGCCGTGGGCTTGTGCGCCCTCGGCACCATGTAAGCGCTCTGCCGTACGCGCGGGGACTCCCCGGCGGTGGCGGACTCGCGCTCGATCTGGATGCGCACCGGGTCGTTGAGGTGCTGGCGGGCGATGGAGTTGATGCGCGGCGGCATCGTGGCGGAGAACAGGACGGTCTGGCGGGCCTGGGGGGTCTCCTGGAGGATCGCCTCGATGTCGTCGGCGAACCCCATGTCGAGCATCTCGTCGGCCTCGTCGAGGACGACGATCTGGAGGGCGTCCAGGTGGAGCGTCTTGCGGCCGATGTGGTCGAGCGCCCGCCCGGGGGTCGCGACGACGACGTCCACCCCTCGCTGGAGCTCCCTGAGCTGCCGCCCGATCGGCTGCCCGCCGTAGATCGGCAGGACGCGGGCGCCGAGGTCGCGGCCGTAGCGGTGGACGGCCTCTGAGACCTGGACGGCCAGCTCGCGCGTGGGCACCAGCACGAGCGCGATCGGCGACCCCGAGCTCCTGCCCGCGGGCATCCGCTGGAGGATCGGCAGGGCGAACGCCGCCGTCTTGCCGGTGCCGGTCGCGGCCTGCCCGAGCAGGTCACGGCCCTCCACCAGCGGCGGGATGGCCTCGCGCTGGATCGGCGTCGGCTCCTCGTACCCGAGACCGGTGAGCGAGCGCAGAAGCTCGGCACGCAGCCCCAGGTCAGCGAAGCCCGTCGAGTCTTCGGTGGCGTTGGGGGTCATGATCGAGCTCCTCGTTCCGGACGGACGCGCATGGGATCGGTGTTGACACCATGTTCCACTGTCGCAGCATGCTTCCCGCCCACCGGGGGCCCGTACCGGTGGTGTTCCCGCCCCGGCGCGGTGCCTTTCGGCGTACGAGAACCCCGTCCTCGATGTGAGGACGGCCTTTTCACGCTTACGGGAGAGGAAGTTTACTTGAGACTGCCCGGGGTCAGACCGGCCGCGATGCGCGGCCCGCCCGTCGGCCGGGCCGGCAGGGCCCGTCCAGGGGCGGAAGCGACCCCCGAAGACCGTATCGGACGTCGTCCGGTGGGCAGGACGCCCGGCATGAAGCCAACACTCCTGAAGACCTCGCTCGCGGTCGTCGCCACCGCCGCGGCGCCGCCCTCGCGTGGGAGGGGCTGCCGGTCCTGAGCAGGACCGGCAGCCGGGGGGGTCGGTCAGCCCGTCGCGGAGGTGGAGTAGACGGGCGGGATGAGGCCCGCGGTGACGTCGGACTTGAAGGCCTTGTCGAGGCCGGCGCAGAACGCCGCCGCCGACTGGTCGCCGTTCACCACCTTGTCGATGTTCTCCAGGATGTACTGCTCGGCCTTACCGCCGAAGGAGGTCCAGGTGGTGTACCCGACGGCGCCCTTCTGCGAGGCGCTGTTGATCCTCTGGTAGTGGTCGACGATCCGCTGGTCCACACCTGGGGGGACGTCGGCCTGGGTGAAGGTGATCGGGAGCGGCACCCGCAGGCCCAGGGAGGTGGCCTCCCACATGGTCGTGACGTCCGAGAGCATCCAGCTCAGGTAGGCGGCGGCGGCCGGGAGGTTCTTGGAGGCCGCGTTGATCGACATGGTGCCGCCGACCGACAGCGGGTAGACGTCGGAGGGCACGCCGGGCGCGAGCGGGGGCAGTGGCGCCTCGGCCCACTCGGAGCCCGCCTCCTTGAAGTACTTGTCCAGGGCGCCGAACTCCCAGCTCCCGGAGATGTACATGCCGGCCTTGCCCTTGGCGAACATGGCGTACTTCTGCGGGTCCTGGAGGGAGAAGTACTGCTTGGCGCCGCCCGCGAAGTAGCCCTTGCCGAAGTAGTCGGCCATGAGCTGGATCGAGTCGACGAACGACTGGTCGGTGAAGGGCAGTTTGCCGGTGAGCGCCTGGTTGATCTTGGCAGGGCCGGCCACACCGTTCATGAACGAGCTGACCAGCCAGTCGGTCGCGCCCTGGTAGGTGGCGTTGGCGTTGACGAACGGCACGATGCCCTTGGCCTGCATCTCGCCCGCGAGCTTCTCCAGGGAGGCGCGGTCGGTCGGCGGGGTCCAGCCGTTCTGGGTGAACAGGGTCTTGTTGTAGAAGACGACGAGGGTCTCGTAGTAAAGCGGGACGGCCAGGAACTTCCCGTCGATGACGCCCATGTCATAGGCCCATGGCAGGATGCGTTTCTTCCAGCCCTCCTTCTCGGCGAGCGGGCCGAGGTCGGTGAGGTAGCCCGCCTCGGCGTAGGGAATGGCGGTGGAGGAGCCGGGGGTCTCGATGAAGTCGGGGCCGCGTCCGGCCGCGAGGGCGGTCTTGACCTTCTGGGCGAGGGTGCCGCCGGTGCTGGCGATCGCGTCGACCGTGACCTTCGGATACATCTTCTTGTACGGCTCGATATACCATTTCTCGAATTCCTTGACCGATTTCTCGTCGTTGGAATCGAGGTCGTACCACATCGTGACCTTGCCGCCGATCTCCGCGGCGGCGGTGGGCACGGTCGTGTTGTTCTTGACCGCGGGGGGCTCTGCGGCGCAGCCGCCGAGCAGGGTGAGCGCGGCCACCAACGCGAGCGTACGGCGACGTGTGACCATATCTGGCTCCTTTTTTGCCGGTCAGAAGGGGGGCACCGCGACGGGCACTCCGCCGCGTTGGGCCGAGGCGTGGGCGGCGATGCCGACTGCCGTCCAGTTCGCGGCCCGGGTGTGGTCGATCACGGGCGGGCGGCCCTCGACGACGGCGGACACGAATTCGTGCACGAGATGCGGATGCGAACCGTCGTGGCCGCCGCTCGTGTACGCGCGGATCTCCTCGGGCAGCAGGTCAGGCCGGTCCGGCGGGCTCACCGGTTCGGTCGTGACCTGGCGGCCCCTGACCTCGGTCGGAGGCTGGAGTGTGTGGAGGACCATGTCGCGGTCCCATTCGAAACCGAGCCGGTCGCCATAGACGGAGAAGGTCTCGGCGTAGGGGCGGGCGACCTGGTAGAGCGAGCGGGTCAGCTCGACGACCGTGTCCCTGCCCGCCACCCGTACAAGCGCCGACTCGACGGCGAACTCGTTGCCGTAGTCGCCCCGGTTCTCCGGCCGGAGCCGGCCGCCCCCGAGGGCGGCGACCTCCGCGGCGGGGGCGTCGAGCAGGTGCAAGATGGGCGCGATCGCGTGGGTGGCGTAGTACATGGGCGGCAGGCCGCGCCAGTAGCCGGGCCAGCCGGTCATGTCCTGGGTGTGCACACCCCGGGCGTAGTTGATCTCCCCGAAGGCGAGGCCCGCGGCGTACAGACAGGCCCGCGTGTAGACCGCGGTCTCCATCATCATGTACGTCGTCCCGGCCAGCTCCCGGGCGTTCAGCACCCGCTCGATGTCGATGAGCGACAGGGCCATCGGCACCGTGCTCGCCACGTGCTTGCCCGCTTCCAGGGCGGCCACGATGTGGTCGGCCCGGTCGGTCAGCCCGGTGACGATGTGCACCGCGTCGACCGTGGGGTCGGCCAGCACGTCGTCGAGGCACGAACCCTCGATCGGATCGGCCACCACCACGGACGACACCAGAGGATGGTCACGGTAGATCGGGACGAACCGCCGTCCGAACCCCAGTCCCGCCACCGCGACCTTGATCATCTCCCTGACTCCGGGAACAGCGCGGCCAGCGCCTCGGCGAGACGGATGTTGGACTCGCGGGTGCGCCCCGCGTTGTGCGGGGTGTGCACGACGTTGCGCCGTCCGAGCAGCGGGTCGTCCAGCGGCACCGGTTCGACGTCGAACACGTCGGCGGCCAGGCTGAGCTCGTCGGCGAGCACCCGCCGGCGCAGTTCCGGCATGTCGACGACGGCCGCCCGGGTCACCAGCACGACCAGGCAGCCCTTGGGCAGGGCCCGGATGTGCTCGGCGGTGACCAGCCCTTCGGTGCTCGGCAGCAGCGGCACCATCGGGGCGAAGATCTCCGCGTCGGCGAGCAGGTTCTCCAGGTGGTGGACCCGGCGCGCGCCCGACCGGTGGAAGGACGGCTCGGCGGCGAACGGGTCCCAGGCGGCGACGTCCGCCCCCAGCATGTGGGTGAAGGAGGCGTAGCGGCTGGCGATGTTGCCGGCGCCGACGATCCGCACCCGCGTGCCCTCCACGGTGCCCGCGGTGAAGTCGGGGTCGTCGGCGTACTGGCCGTAGGGATGGTTCCACGGGCCGAGGCTCTGGATGATCTCGTGGTGCGTCTGCGGGATACGCCGCAGCGCGCCGATCGTCAGGCCGAGGGCGAACTCGGAGACCGATTGGCCCCAGTAGCCCTCCGACGGCAGTTTGAGCTGCCGGATCCCCCGCGACTTCAGCAGTTCGCCCGTCTCGGCCGGGGCCTGGTAGCCGGAGCTGGCGTACATCTCGGCCAGCGCCGGGAACCGGTCGAGGTCCTCCCCCGTGGGCAGCACGCCCAGGGAGATCAGCCGCTCGGTGTCCCCGGGGAGGTCCTCCAGGGTGGCCTGGCGGGTCAGGGTGGCTCCGGGCAGCAGGTTGAGCAGGTGGTCGGCCGTGAAGGGCCAGTGCCACTCGAATTCCGGGGTGGCGACGATCGCCGTCTTCATCGTGGTCCTCACTTGGTGAACGACGTCCAGATCTCGTCGATGGTCTCGGTGCCGACGGGTTCGGCGAACACCGCGACACGGTGCCGGAAGGCCCGGATCTCGCCTTCGCCGAGCGTCCACGGCCCGGCGACGCAGGCGCTGGGCGCGATGCCGAATTCGTTGTCGACCCGCCAGGGCACGGGGTGTTCGAGGTTGCCGGGGTGGTCCATCACCGCGACCTGCGCCTCGCCGGTGTGGCCGGGCACCTCCATGCGCACCGCCACCCAGCGGGCCCGCCGCCCTTCCGCGGCCGCGTCCCGCCGGCCCTCGCTGTTGACCGCGTGACCGCCGGTCTCCTTGCGGTACGGCATGCGCAGGAACAGACCGCCATACGGGTACTGGCCGAACGTCAGCGGGACCTCCGCCTGGAAGGTGAGCACGACGTCCAGGTCGTAGCGGTCGCCGTGGTCGGTGAGCAGCCAGTCCTGGGTCTCCAGCATGAGCAGGGTGCCGTCGGGGTGGCGGTAGTCGGTGCCGACCGACCACCACGCCCTGTTGTCCCGCGCCTTCGGGACGCCCTGGAGGCTGGGGTGGAAGGTGCCGTCGGTGGCGGCGCTGGCGGGGCGCAGGCCCTCCAGCCAGAAGCCGATGCCGTTGACGTCGTTGAGGCCGACGTAGAGGCCGTGCTGCCACGGGTGGTGGCCGGGCGCGTCCTCGGTGACCGCCGCGGTGCCGCCGGGCACCACGATCGGGTGGATGAACGGGCGCTTGCCGGGCATGGCGTTCTGCACCACGATCGGGGTCGGGGAGCCCGTGTGGAAGACGCCGACCCGGCCGGCTTCCGCGAGGGCGGTCAGTTCAGTCGTCATCGCCGTACACCGGGATGTCGAGTTCGACGCCCCGCAGGGCCGACTGGTGGGCGCGGATTCCGGCGCTGGTCCAGTTGGCGGAGGCGTACACGTCGGGGAAGGGGCGGCGGTTCTCGATGACGGCCATCAGGAACTCGTGCGCCAGGTGGGGGTGGGAGCCGCCGTGGCCGCCGCCCTGGGTGAAGGACAGGTGCTGGTTGTCGCCGGCGTCGTAGACGCCCTTGGTGGTGAAGCGGCGGATCTCCTCGGGGAGCAGGCGGGCGAAGTCGGGGACCTCGCTCCGCTCGCCGTCCTCACCGATGAAGACCACGGGGTGCTCCCGTTCGAGCTGCTGCCACTCGTAGCTCCTCAGGGAGCCGTACACGTCGAAGCTCTCCACGTATTCGCGGGCGACGTCGTACAGGGACCTCGTGACCTCCATCGCCAGGTCGGAGTCGCGCAGCGAGAACACCGCGCTCTCCACGGCGAAGTGCAGGCCGGACTCGGGATCGCGACCGCCGACCCGTCCCGAACCCACGCAGCGCACCGAGGCGGCCCGCGCCCCGGCCAGCGCCAGCAGCGGCGCCACCGCGTGGGTGGCGTAGTGCATCGGCGCCATGCTCTGCCAGTAGTCCGGCCAGCCCGCCATCTCCTGCATGTGGGCGCCGCGCAGGAACTGGATGCGGCCCAGCGCGCCGCTGTCCAGCAGCTCCTTCGCGTACAGGAACTCCCGCGTGTAGACGGCGGTCTCCATCATCATGTACGCCTTGCCCGACGCCTCCTGGGCGGCGACCACCCGGGCGCAGTCCTCCAGAGAGACCGCCATCGGCACCGTGCACGCCACGTGTTTGCCCGCGTCCAGCGCCGCCACCGACTGGTCGGCGTGGGCGCCGATCGGGGTGTTGATGTGCACCGCGTCGATGTCCGGGTCTTCCAGCATGGCGTCGTAGTCGGTGTACCGGCCCTCGATGCCGAACCGGTCGGCGATCCGGTTGAGGGAGTCCTCTGACCGCTGGCACACGGCGACCAGCTCGGCGTTCGGATGCGCCAGGTAGATCGGGATGAACTCGGCGCCGAACCCGAGGCCCGCGATGGCGACCCGTACCTTGTCTGTCATGGCGTCAAAGGTACGAACGACGCTGAACTGCGACCATGCAATTTCCCGCAGCCTTCCTTCGATTTAGTACATTGCGAAAATGCCGGAGACCAGGCACGTCGCACTGCTCGTCGAGACCTCCAACGCGTACGCCAGAGGCCTGCTGGTGGGCATCAAGCAGTACCTGGTCACCCACCCCGGATGGTCGATCTACCTGGGCGAGCACAGCCGCCAGGAGACCGACCTGTCGTGGCTCGGCGGCTGGCAGGGCGACGGGGTGATCGCCCGCATCGAGAACGCCGAGACCGCCCGCCAGGTGCGCCGCCTCGGGGTGCCCGCCGTCGACCTGAGCGCCGCCTATCTGGCGCCCGAGTTGCCCTGCGTGGAGACCGACGACGACGTGATCGCCCGGCTGGCCGTCGAGCACTTCGCCGTACGGGGGCTCAGGAACGTCGCCTACTGCGGCGACGCCCGGTTCGGCTGGTCGGTGAAACGCGGCACCGGGTTCTTCGCGCACGCCGCCCGGCACGACCTGGCCGCGCACGGGTTCCAGATGGAGCACACGCGCCACCTGGCCGCCGAACGGGAGGCGATGGCCGGCTGGCTGCTCGGGCTGCCCAAGCCGGTGGGCGTGCTGGCCTGCTACGACATCGCCGGGCAGGAGATCCTGGAAGCCTGCAAGATCGCCGGCCTGGCGGTGCCGGACACCGTCGCGGTGCTGGGCGTCGACAACGACGAGCTGATCTGCAACCTGACCACGCCGCCGCTGTCGAGCATCCAGCCCGACACCACCCACACCGGTTTCCTGGCCGCCTCGCTGCTCGACCAGATGATGTCCGGCCAGGCCCTCGCGCCGAAGCTGCACCTGATCGAGCCGCTCCGGGTGGTCACCCGGCAGTCGAGCGACATCCTGGCCGTCGACGACCCGATCGTGGCCTGCGCGCTCCAGCTCATCCGGGACCGCGTCGACGACGGCCTGCCGGTGGAGGCCGTGCAGCGCCACGTGGGACTCTCGCGGCGCTCGCTCGACTACCGGTTCACGCAGGTGCTGGGCCGTACCGTTCACGAGGAGATCACCCGGGTCCGCATGGAGCGCCTCGCCGACCTGCTGATCCAGACCGACTGGTCGTTGCCGCAGCTCGCCGGGCGGATGAACTTCAGCCACTCCGAGTACATGGGAGTGGCTTTCAAGAAGTTCACCGGCAAGTCGCCGGGCGAGTACCGCCGGGCGCACCGCTCGCCCTAACCCTTCACTCCACCGCTGGCCAGGCCCGCGATGAACTTGCGCTGCATGAACAGGAACAGCACCACGGCGGGCAGTGTCATGATGACCGCCGCCGCGTTGACCAGCCCGAAGAGCTGGGTGTGCCCCTGGCTGTACTGGAGCAGCGCGGTGGCCATCGGCAGCTTCTCCGGCGTGGTCACGAAGATGACCGCGAAGAGCAGTTCCGAGTACGCCCCGAGGCCCGCCACCAGCCCCACGGTCAGCAGCCCCGGTCTGGCCAGGGGCAGGATGACGCGCCAGGCGATCTGCCACTCGTTGGCGCCGTCGATCCTGGCCGCCTCGTCGAGCTCCCTCGGGATGCCGACCAGGAACGTGCGCAACAGCAGCACCGAGAACGGCGTGTTCAGCGCCACGTAGATGATGATCAGGCCGAACAGGCTGTCGATCAGGGCCAGGTTCGACCAGAGGAAGAACAGGGGCACGATGAACATCTGCACCGGCAGGGAGATCACCACGAACAGGTAGTTCTCCACGCCCCGCTTGAACGGCAGGTCGAGCCGTGCCATCGAGTAGGCCGCCGCGCCCGCGCACACGCAGGTGCCGATCACGGTGCCGCCCACCAGGATGACGCTGTTCCACATGCCCCGGCCGATGCTGCCCCGCGTCCAGGCCTCGGTGTAGTTGCCGAACTCCAGGCCCGAGGGCAGGCCCAGCGGGTTCTCGCCGAGTTCCAGGTTCGACTTGAACGAGTTGAACACCAGGATCAGCAGGGGCAGCCCGGCGAACAGCGCCAGAAGGATCAGCACGAAGTAGGAGAGGGGGGTCCGCCGGACCCCGCCCGACGTCCTGGAGATCACCGCGAGTCCTCGTTTCTGCGGATGAAGTGGAAGATCACCAGGAAGACGCCGCCGAGCAGCGAGATCGCCAGCGCCATGAACGAGGCGTAGCCGGGTTCGAGCGCGGTGAACGCGGTCCGGTTGACCAGCAAAGACACCAGGTCACTGGATCCGGCCGGGCCGCCGCCGGTGAGCGCGAAGGAGTAGTCGAAGGCCAGCAGCGAACCGAGCGAGATGATCATGATGGCGAACATCAGCGTCGCCCGGATGCCGGGCAGCGTGACGTGCCAGAACTCGCGGAACGGGCCGGCCCCGTCGATCCGGGCCGCCTCGAACAACGAAGGGTCGACACCCTGCATGGCGGCCAGGAACAGCACCACCAGGAAGCCCCAGAAGTGCCAGTTGTCGACGAACGCGACGCTGTAGAGCGACATGTTCGAGTCGCCGAAGAAGTAGACGTCGTTGAGCCAGGTGATGCCCACCTTGTCGAGCTGCGCGGCGATGCCGGTGGCCGGGTCGAGCAGGCTCTTCCAGATCTGCGCGTTCACGACGCTGGCGATCACGTACGGGATGAAGAAGACCACCCGGAACAGGGAGGCGCCGCGGCGGACCCGCGACAACATGAACGCCCCGACCAGGCCCATGACCATCGGGACGGTCAGGAACAGCACCAGCCAGATGAAGTTGTGGCCGAGGGCGTTCCAGAAGGTCGGGTCCTCGACCAGCCGCCGGGCGTTCTCCAGGCCGGTGAAGTTGGGGGCGGAGAAGCCGTTCCAGTCGGTCCAGGCGTAGTAGAGGCTGCTCACCGCCGGACCGGCGATGACCAGCAGGTTGATCGCCAGCGCCGGGAAGACGAAGGCGATGGCCACCAGACGCCGCTTGCGCAGCCGGCGGCGGCCCTCGTCCGAGAGGATCATCGTGGTCACCCTCGACCACCCGCACCGGTCTCGGACACCGGCTTGGCCGTGATGCCGGCCCTGAGCTCCTCGTCGGCGCCCGCGCTGAACGCCTCGGGGCAGGCGGTGGGCCCCACGGCGCCCCCGAGGGCTGTGGCCGGCCGCGTTTTCCGGGGGGACCGATGGATCATCGCCGGCTCCCTTCTCCTCGTGGCATTTCTGCCATGTTGCACCCATATGTACCTTTTCTCCCGTTAAGTACGGGAAAGGCACATAAACGGTTACGGTGCCGTATCAGCAGCGTGTCCGTTGTTGGAGCAACGTACGAAGCCCGGACTCGCAGGACCATGCAGTATCCCGCTGGCCTCCTTCGATTTCTTACACACGCGTCCCGGTGGAGCGCCGGATCCGTACCGCCGATACCGGCTTTTGGCCGGTACCGGCGGCCTCAGGGTGACCGGGATGGTCCTCAGAGGGTCTTGCGGGCGCGCGCGCTCAGCAGTACTGCGCGGCCTTGCCGATGATGCGGTAGACGCAGTCGGAGTACTCCAGGAACCGGAGCACCGCCTCCTTGTTGCGCGTGGTCTGGGTCACGATCTGCTCGTCCGGCGGGTAGAAGCCCGGCGAGGAGCCCCTCGGGTACATCTCGAAGGTATAGCTGAAGATCTTGTAGGTGCCCCACAGCCAGTCGTCGATGGAGCCGTCGGTGATGTAGAGGTCGCTGGCCTGCTGCGCGGTGTAGCCGTTGGTGCCGGCCATGTTCTGGCCGAGGGTGGCGAACGCGTCGTGGTCGTCCTGGGTCAGGCCGGTCGCGGTGTCGCTGTAGGTGTAGCCGTACGGCCACAGGATCAGCTCGGAGTAGGTGTGGAAGTCGATGTTGGACTTGATCTGCTGCTTGCCGCCGACGACCCGGCCGCGCACGAAGTCGGCCACCGCCTTCACCTCGGGCGCCGACTCCGCGGACGCGCCCCGGTAGGTCTCGCTGGAGGTGGAGCCGGAGGATCCGCCGCAGCAGCCCCACTTGTACGCCCAGTTGCGGTTGAGGTCGGTGCCCACGTAGGAGGAGCCGGAGTTGGGCTGCCGGTTCTTGCGCCAGGAGCGGTAGGAGCCGGAGGCGATGTCGTACTCGCCGCCGTCGGGGTTGAGGTCGGGAAGGATCCAGATCTCCCGCGAGTTCACCAGGTTGGTGATCCTGCTGTCGGATCCGTAGCCGCCGGTGAACAGGTTGAGCAGGTAGATCGCCATCTCGACGGTCAGGTGCTCACGGGCGTGCTGGTGGGCGGTGAACAGCACCTCGGGCTCGCTCTCGTCGGTCGCGACGTTGTCACTGATCTTGACGGCGATCAGGTCGCGGCCTCCGTAGGAGGTGCCGTAGCTGTACTTCTTGGCGATGGACGGATAGCCGGCGACCACCTGGTTCACCAGCGTGGTCAACTCCGCGTAGTTGTGGTACCCGGAGTCGGCCGATGGGAAGTCCTGCGGCTTGGGCAGGGTCGGGGATAACGGGCGCGGGATGCGCGTGACCGCGTAGCCGAGCCGCTTGATCTCGGCGATCTCGGTCTCCGACGCGGTGACCACGACGGACGTGCCGGTGACCTCGTCGATCGCGGCGCCGGTCGCCGCGATCGTGGTCCGCTGCTGGGGCGTGCTCGGGCCCTCGACGCGATACTGGTTGCTCGGGAGCGGCTCCGAGGAGGCCCCCGCACCGGTGATCCCGCTCGCGCACAACAGCGCCAGGACCGCCAGCCCGATGAGCAGACGACGTCTCACCTGATTCCTCCCTCAGGCGCGCGCTCTGGGGTTTGTCACGCGCCTGCACTGAGAGTCAGGTCATCCGTCCGAACTTAGAAGGCCCAAATTTCAGGACTTGTACGGATTGCGCCCCGCAGGGACAGATCCACTCAGATCGTGGCATCGACCCGCAGAACCATGATTAACGCCCGTAGTGGGGGTAACACACTTGCCGACCGCAGTAACGGCCGGTCACACGGCCCTACACGACATCGACCCCCCAAGGAGAACCCCCATGGCCCTCCCCGTTCTCACCCCCGAACAGCGCCAGGCGGCCCTGGTCAAGGCGACCGAGGCCCGGCAGGCCCGCGCCGCGCTTCTGGCCCAGCTGAAGACCGGCGACCTGACCCTGGCCGAGCTCCTCAAGCGCGAGGACGACACCGCGAAGAAGATCAAGGTCTCCCAGGCTCTCCGCGCCCTCTCGGGCATCGGCCCGACCAAGGCCGCCGCGCTGATGGAGCGCGCCGGCGTCGACGACAAGCGGCGCATCGGCGGCCTCGGCGTCCAGCAGCGTCGCAAGCTTGTCGACGCCGTCTCGTCCTGAGCGTGCCCTTCCTGATCCGGCCGGCGGCAGGGACGGACGTCCGATCGTCCCTACGCCAGCCGATCATCGGAGGACCGGAGGCATTTTCCCAAGAGTCCCGAGCGCATAGTCTCCCAATAACGACATCGCTGCGGGAGGCGACCTTTGAGCAAGCTCACGGAAGACGAGCGCAGGGATCTGGTTGACATCCTGTCCAGCCCCGAGCTCAACGATCCACGAGTCCACGCCGACCGCGAGGTGGGTCAGCAGCTCGCCGACTTCTTCCGCAAGGACATGCCCGACGTGGACGAGGTGGTCATCGGCCGCGTCTTCCTGCGGACCGCGGTCACGATGACCCAGCTCGGGGACACCGGGATGCCCCTTGAGCAGATCGCGAACATCTTCACGCTGAGCGCGCTCGACCTGACGGCCCTGGAGCTCGCGCGGGGCATCGAGGCCCTGCCGGAGCGGCGGGACGACCCGGCCGCGCCGGAGGCCTAGGCCCCCGCGTCCCCCGCGGGCGGGCGGAGGTCGGGAAGGTTCACCACGATCGCCTCCTGGGTGCTGCGCGCGATCACGACGACGGCCTCGTTGTCCGGGTCGGGGTTCTCCTCGCGGTGGGGCACGAACGGCGGCACGAAGACGTAGTCGCCCGGCCGGGCCTCGATGCGCACCTCGCGCGGCTCGTCGCCGTCGAGGTCGAGGAAGACGAACGACGGCGTCCCGCTGACCACGTAGATGGCGGTCTCGGAGTCGCCGTGGTGGTGGTTGGCCGAGACGGTGGCGGGGGCGACGTGGGTCTGCCCCATCCACAGCCTGCTCGACCCCACGGTGGTGTCGCTGATGGCGGCACGGCGGGACATACCGGCGGTCTGGGCCGTCTCGGCGCTGAGATCGCCGGGCCCCACGTGGTGAAGGCGCCGGTGGAACGGATCCCCTGATGCGGCGTGGCCTTCGGACATGGCGCTCTCCCCCTCCCGGATCCCCTTCGGACGCCCCCGTCGGCGCGCCCATTTCGAAGGATAGGACGGACGGCCGGCCGCTCGCGTCCCGGGGTTCGGCGGGGACGGGCCCACAGCGGTCCACAGCGGCCCCACAACGGCCCTGAACGGCCGGAACGCCCGGCTCCTGGGAGTTCCAGGGGCCGGGCGTCCGGTCGATCAGAGCAAGGACTAGCGGACGACCTTCACGTAGTCGGTCGCCGACGACCCGTACAGGCCGCGCGAGCCCTCGAACACGACCTTCCACGTGCCGGACCAGTAGGCCGGGATCTTCGTGTAGAAGCTTCCGTCCGGGTTGGTCTCGATCGTGTCGACGTACTCCCACTTGCCACCGTGTGCCGGGTGGAAGTACACCTTGATGTTCTGCCAGCCGAGCTGACGCCAGCTGTGCCAGCGGTAGTCGTCGTGGCAACGGTTGCCGCCCACAACGTAGGCGTCGCCGTCCCACCACCAGTCGCCGTAGCACCGGGCCGTCTCAAGCTTGCCCGAGAGCGACAGCTTGCGACCCTTCTTGACGGGCTCGGGGCTCGCGTCGAACCCCGTGATCCGCGTCGCGCGCGGACCACGGTACTGGTCCTGCGCGACCTTCACGTAGAAGGAGGACTTGGCCCTCGCGACCTTGCCGTCCTTGCCGGTGGCCTCGACGTAGACGACCCACTTCCCGTCCGGATCGTGCCGGTCGAGAACGATCGTCCTGGCCCAGGTCTTCGACTCGCCACTGGACGCCTTCGCGGCCCCCGGGCAGGGGTTGCAGTCGGGCTGCCCACCCCGTCCCGTCGGCTCGAAGTCGAACTTCACGTCCTCGGCGCCCACGGTCTCGACCGTGGCCGTCACCGCGACGTGATCGTTTCCACGGATGACCACCGGGTCCGGGGTCACCCTGATGGACTCGATGCTCACCGCGGTGGACTCCGGCGCTGCATCCGCCAGCGCCGGCGCCGCCACACTGAACGCCGAAGCGCCCATGGCGGCCGCTACCAGGGCGGTAGCGATGCGTTTCATCATGCGGAACTTCCTCTCCCCGTAGAGAAAGGCATCCCAATTGGGGGTGTGCCTACGTCATAGACGCTTTAAGGCATCAAAAAGTTGCCAGGAAACTCCCAGAAAATGATCACAAATTGGACACTTTACTATCTCACATGCCCAGATATATGACCGTTTGTCCTAATTATGAGCCACATGTCTCACCAAGGCCGAAATATGGGCGTAATGGTGTGTTCCTGGATAGAAGACGCGCCACGTGCCACGTGCCCGCTTTACTCGCCTGGTGAAGTGGCCGTCCCCATTGGTCCTGGCCTTGGCCACGGTCTTCCACGGTCCTTTGCCGTGCGTTCTGAGCTGCAACGTCACGCGCTGCCTCGGGAAGGACCAGTAGTCGAACCTGCCGGTCGGGTCGACGCGCATGAGCGTCCCGCTCAGCCGTACGGCCCGCGCCCGCTTCCTCACGCGGCCCACCTGGATCCCGCTGAGCGTCGTCGCCTTCTTGAACAGGAACGACGCGGACGCGGTGACGCGCGCGCCCCGCGCGTTCCTGGCGGTCGCGATCGCCCGCCACCGGCCCGAGGGGTACCACCGGGTGAGGCCGACGGGAGGGTTGAACCTCCACATCTCCCACCCCTGGCCGCCCTGCCCGGCGACGGGCACCGGGCCCTCGGCGTCGCGGGGGGCCAGGGGGCTGGGGCCGCCGGGAGCCCAGGGCGTGCCGCCCCCGAGGCGGGACGGGGTGGAGGGATGGGAGCGGCCCCGCCGCCCGCCGGGCTCCACCCGCAGGGTCACCCCATTCGGGCCGGCCACGCCCCTGGCCACCACCTCGACCACCAGCCTCACCGCGCCCTTGGGCCCGGCCACCGGGGTACGCGGATGGACCCGCACCGACCGGATGGCGGGCCGGTCCCCTGCGGGCGGGGGCGGCTCCGGCGTCCGTCCGGCGAGGCAGGGGGGCGCCTCCGCCAGGACCGTGAGCGCGGCCAGCCCCACCGCCGACGACGTGAGCAAACGTCTCATGGTCATGGCCTGGAGGCTAGGGACCGAGGGGTAACGCCCTGGGGGCCGACACACTCCTCCCCCGGCAAAACGGCGGGCGCGCGGGCCGCAGGTACCGGCGGAAAGCCGGGCGAACGGGGGCGCGCGCCGCCGCCCGGGGTCAGCCCTCGTACATCTCCTCGATCACCTCGGCGTACTTGGCGTGGATGACGCGGCGCTTGAGCTTGAGGCTCGGCGTGAGCTCCTCGGTCTCGGCGGTCCACTCGCCGGGCAGCAGCCGCCACTTCTTGACCTGCTGGACGCGCGCGAGCTTCCCGTTGGCGACCGCGACGGCCGCCTCGACCTCCTTGACCACGTCGGGGTGCTCGGCGAGCAGGGCCAGCGAGGTGAACTCGATGCCGCGTCCCTGAGCCCACGCGGGGGCCACCTCGCCGTCGAGGGTGAGGATCGCCACGACGTACGGCCTGCGGTCGCCGTACACCAGCGCCTGGCCGACGAGCGGGTGCTCCTTGAGGAAGCTCTCGGTGTTGGCGGGGGAGATGTTCTCGCCCCCGGCGGTGATGATGAGCTCCTTCTTGCGATCGACGATGCGCACGAAGCCGTCGTCGTCGATGGAGCCGACGTCGCCGGTGTGCAGCCAGCCGTCCTCGTCGATGAGCTCGGCGCTGGCCTCGGGGCGGTTGAGGTAGCCCTTGGTGTTCACGGGGCTCCGCGTGAGGATCTCGCCGTCGTCGGCGATGCGCACCTCGACGCCGAGGCCGGGGCGGCCGACCGTGCCGAGTTTGAACACCTCGGGGCTGTTGGCCGTGAACGCGCCGCTGGTCTCGGTCATCCCGTACACGTCGATCACCTTCAGGCCGAACCCGGCGAAGAAGCGCTGGACCTCGGGCGGCATCGGGGCGGCGGCGGTGGCGAGCCAGCGCGCGTCGTCGAGTCCGATCATGGACCGGATGATCGACAGCAGCGCCGCGTCGGCGCGCTCGTACGCCGCGGCGACCTCCGGGCTCGGGACCTGGCCGTACTGCGAGCCTTCGACGTAGGCGAGCCCGGCGGCCATGCAGGCGCGGACGTTCTCCTGCTGCTCCTCGGGCTGGGTGCTGAGCAGCGCCTGCAGGCGGGCCATCATCTTCTCGTAGACCCTCGGCACGCCGAAGAACAGCATCGGCTTGACCTGGCCGAGCACGGTGCCGAGCTGGGCCAGGTCGGTGCAGAAGTGGACGTGCGAGACCTTGAACAGCGGCACGTAGAGGCTGAGCACGCGCTCGGCGATGTGGGCGTAGGTGAGGTAGGAGATCTGCGGGCCGTGGCTCGGAAGCCGCGTCACGCGGTCGGTGGCGACGACCTCGAAGATGATGTTGGAGTGGGTCAGCGGCACGCCCTTGGGGTTGCCCGTGGTCCCCGAGGTGTAGAGCACGCTGAGCACGTCGCCGGCGGTGACGGCGGCGGCCCGCGCCTCCGCCGCGCCGGGGTCGGCGGCGAGCGCGCTCTCTCCGAACGCCAGGAAGTCGTCCCAGCTCATGAACAGCTCGCCGTCGGGGGCGTCCTCAAGGAGGATGACCTTGCGCAGGCCGGGCAGGTCGCCGAGGATCGGCTCCCAGCGCGCGAGGTCGGCCGCGCCTCCGAGCACCACGATGCGGGCGTCGACGTCCTTGGCGACGAAGGCGACCTGGTCGGGGGCGAAGGTCGCGTACACCGAGCAGGCCACGCCTCCGGCGTGGACCGCGCCGAGGTCGGCCAGCACGTGCTCGCTGCGGTTCACCATCATGAGCGCGACGGCCTCGCCGCGAGCGAGGCCGAGGGCCGAGAAGCCGGCGGCGATCGCGAGCACCCGCCGCCGGGCCTCGCCGTAGGTCAGGGTCGTCCAGCCGTCCTCGGCGGGGTCGGAGTAGGCGGGCGCGTCGGGGAAGCGCTCCGCCGTGAGCTTGAGCTGTTCGCAGATGGTGTGGCCGGCGATCTCCTGCTCGATCTCGGAACGTTCCGCAAGGACCCGGGGGTCGGCCATCTCACGCCTCCAGAAGTGCCCACTTGCACGAGTGGCATGCATCGCACCACACGCGCTTCGCCGGAGACAAGCCCCGGGAAGTGAGAAGAACGACCATGCTTGCCCGCTCCGGCCTATGGGCATTCACTCCATCACGAAGAGTGATCAGCGAGCCAGAAATATCCCTACAAATTGGGATATTCAGGACGTTTATCAATAAACAGGTCAGTCGACGCTTTGGCGGTCAGCGCGCCGGCTGCCGCGGGACGGGGGCGTACCGGCATGGCCGGAGAGGTCGGGGAGCGCGCGCGGGACAAGACGGTCTTCGGGCACCCGCGCGGCATCATCACGCTCTTCCTCACCGAGATGTGGGAGCGGTTCAGCTTCTACGGGCTGCGCGCCATCCTGTACTTCTTCCTCATCGCCACCGCGGCCGGGGGCGGCCTCGGGCTGCCCAAGCCCACCGCGACCGCCGTCGTCGGGGTCTACAGCGCGCTCGTCTACCTGCTGGCGCTGCCGGGCGGCTGGATCGCCGACCGCCTCCTCGGGGCGCGCAGGGCCGTGCTCGTCGGCGGCTCGATCATCATGCTCGGCCACATCTGCATGGCCGTCCCGATCAGGGGGGCCGCGCTGATCTGGCTCGGGCTCGCCCTGATCGTGCTCGGCACCGGGCTGCTCAAGCCGAACATCTCCACGATGGTCGGCGCGCTCTACCCCGAGGGCGAGAACGCCCGGCGCGACGCGGGCTTCTCCATCTTCTACCTGGGCATCAACCTCGGCGCCTTCATCGCCCCGTACGTGGTCAGCAACCTCGCCAAGGACGACCGCTGGCATCTGGGCTTCGGCGCCGCGGCGGTCGGCATGGCGATCGGCCTGACCCAGTACGTCCTCGGCGGCCGGCACCTGCGGGGCGTCGGGGAGACGCCCGGGCACCGCCTGACCCCCGGGGAACGCCGGCACTTCGCACTCATCACCGTGATCGGCCTGACCGTCGCGGTGGTGGCGATCGCCCTGTGGGCGGCGACCGACACGCTCACGGTCGACCGTTTCACCGTCGCGCTGACCATTCTCACGATCATGGTCCCGGTGGCCTACTTCGCCTACATCCTGCTCGGCAGCCACAACCTGACGGCCGACGAGCGGTTGAAGATGAAGGCCTACATCTGGCTGTTCGTCGCTGCCGCGATCTTCTGGATGATCTACGACCTGGCCCCGACCGTGCTGAACGAGTTCGCGGCGTCCAAGACCGACCTGCGGATCTTCGGCCATCGCATCACTGCCGCCACCACGCAGTCGTTCAACCCGCTGCTCATCATGATCTTCGTGCCGATCTTCGCCGTCCTGTGGGTGAGGCTCGGCGACCGGGTGGGGGCCGCCCAGAAGTTCGCCTTCGGGCTGTTCATGATCGGCGTGAGCTTCGTGGTGATGGCGCTGGTGGCCCACCTGGCGGAGTTCGGCAGGGTCTCGGTCTGGTGGCTGTTCCTGGTGTACCTCGTGCAGGTGTTCGGCGAGCTGTCCCTCAGCCCGGTCGGCCTGTCGGTCACCGTGGAACTGGCCCCGCACGCCTTCAGGAGCCAGATGCTCGGCGTGTGGTACCTGTCGTTCGCCGTCGGGGACGCCATCGGGGGCCAGACGGCGCGGCTGCTGAAGTACGTGTCCTCGCCGGTGTACTTCCTCACGCTCGCCGCCATCGCGCTCGCGGCGGCCGTCGTCCTGCTCGGGTTCTCCCACAGGCTCCGCGTCCTGATGGGCGAGGAGCGGGGCTGAGCCCTCACAGCGTCGGCGTCAGCGGGACTCCAGGACGCGCGGCGACCGGGGAGCCCGGCGACGAGGCGAGGGCCCTGGCGGCGGCCAGGCGGCGCGCCGCCTCGGCGAGCGCGTGCGGCGGCATGGTGAACGGCAGGCGCATGTAGCGCTCCAGCGTGCCCTCCGCGCCGAACCACGGGCCGGGCGCCAGCCGTACGCCGTGGGCCGCCGCGGCGTCGGCGAGCGGTGTGGCGATCGGGGAGTCCAGCCGCACCCACAGCGAGCCGCCACCCTTCGGCACGGTGAACCCCCACTCGGGAAGCTCCTCGCGGAGCACCTCGACCAGCGCCGACCGTGACGCCCCGAGCGTGCGGCTGCGCTCGGCCCTGGTCTCCTCGATGCGCTCGAACAGGTGGGCCACCACGAGTTGCTCGAAGAGCGGCGAGGCGATGTCCACGGCGGCGCGGAGCACGGCCAGGCGGCGGATCAGCGCGGCCGTGGCCCGGATCCAGCCGATGCGCAGGCCGCCCCACCACAGCTTGGAGGCCGACCCGATGCTGATCACCCGGCCGTCGGTGTCGAAGGCCGCCAGCGGAGAGGTCGCGGGCACCTCGTCGATGGCCAGCTCGGCCCAGCTCTCGTCCACCACCAGCGTCGTGTCGTACCGTCGCGCGGCGCCCACCAGCGCGGCCCGGTCGGCGTCGCCCATCAGGTGCCCCGTGGGGTTCTGGAAGTCGGGGATGACGTAGGCGAGCCGCGCCGCCGACTGGCGCATCGCGCAGGTCACCAGGTCGAGGTGCCAGCCGTCGTCCGCTATGCCCACCGGGACGAGCCGCGCGCCGCGCATCCGGGCCGCGTCCAGCGCGTGCGGATACGTCGGGGACTCGACCAGCACCGGGTCGCCCTGCCCGGCCAGCAGCGTCATGACCAGGTGGACGGCGTGCTGCGCTCCCACGGTGACGAGGATCTGGTCGGGACGGGTGGCGAGGCCCCGGGCGCCGTAACGGGCGGCGATGGCCTCGCGCAGCGGGCGCACGCCCACCGGCTCGTAGCCCGTGCCGAGGCCGAAACGAGGGTAGGCCTCGGTCGCGGCGGCCACGGCGTCCGGCAGCAGGCCGGTGGCGGGCGGGGCCGCGCAGTGCAGCGGGAGCAGGCCGTCGTCGTCGGGGGCGATCCACGGGTTCTCCGTGCCCAGCAGCGCGCTCGGCTCGGGCAGCGCCGTCCAGCTCCCCGCGCCCTGGCGGCTGTCGAGGAACCCCTGCTCGCGCAGCCGGTCGTAGGCGGTGGTGACGGTGGTGCGGCTGACGCCGAGCGCCTCGGCCAGATGGCGTTCGGCGGGCATGCGCAGCCGCGTGGGCAGGCGCCCGTCGAGGATCAGCGTGCGCACCGCCTGTGCCAGCGCCCGGTAGTACGGCCGGGCGTCCCGGGGGACCTCGACGAGCCTGGCGAGCTGCGGCCCGCTGAGGTAACGCTCCATCAAGCCACTTTCTCCGATTGGCCCTTTATATGCAACCAATGGCATCGGATTATTGGCGCATCATGAGCGAAATCTCCCTCCCCCACCTGGGATCGATCCCCAACCGCCTGCTCCGCCTGTACGCCGGGCTGGCGCTCTACGGCGCCGGGATCGGCCTGCAGGTCGAGTCCGGGCTCGGCAACGACCCGTGGGACGTGTTCCACCAGGGTCTGGCCGTCCGCACCGGCTGGTCGATCGGGACCTGGATCATCCTGGTCGGCGCCGTCGTGATGGTCTTCTGGATCCCGCTGAGGCAGCGTCCCGGGATCGGCACGGTGAGCAACATCGTCTTCCTCGGGCTCTTCGCCGACCTGACGATCCGGCTGGCCCCCACGCCGGACGCCCTGGCGGTGCGCTGGGTCTACCTGCTGGCCGCCGTGGTGTTCGTGGCAGCCGCCACCGGGCTCTACATCGGCGCGGGCATGGGGCCGGGCCCCCGGGACGGCCTGATGACCGGCCTCGTCCGCCTCGGGCTGTCGATCCGCACGGCACGCACCCTGATCGAGCTGACCGTGCTCGCCGCCGGCTGGCTGCTCGGCGGCACCGTCGGCGTCGGCACCGTCGTGTTCGCCCTCGCGATCGGGCCCCTCACGCAGTTCTTCATGCCGCTCATGCGCCCCCGGCGATGACCCCCGCCGAGGGCGACCCGCGCGCCCCGGCGGCCGAACCGTACTAGCGTGACGGGCATGCGGATCGAGGACTACGCCATCATCGGCGACATGCAGTCGGCCGCCCTCGTCGGGCGCGACGGCTCGATCGACTGGCTCTGCCTGCCCCGTTTCGACTCCCCCGCCTGCTTCGCGGGAATGCTCGGCGACGATCGCAACGGTCACTGGTGGCTCGGTCCCGCAGGGCCCGAACGCCGGCTCAGCACCCGGCGCCGCTACCGCGAGAACACGCTGATCCTTGAGACCGAGTGGGACACCGAGGGCGGCACGGTGCGGGTCACCGACTTCATGCCTCCCCGGCACGCCAACCCCGACCTGGTCCGCGTCGTCGAGTGCCTCGCGGGCAGCGTCGAGATGGCCACGCAGATCCGCATCCGCTTCGACTACGGCCGCATCGTGCCCTGGGTGCGCCGCAACGACGGGCTGCTGCAGGCGGTCGGCGGGCCCGACTCCGCCTGGCTGCACTCCCCCGTCCCGCTCCAGGGCGGTGACTACGCCCACCGGGCGACGTTCAGGATGTCGGCCGGCGACCGGCTGCCCTTCGTGTTCACCTGGCACCCCTCCCACTCGCCCAAGCCCGAGCAGATCGACCCGATCAAGGAGCTCGAAGAGACCGGCAAGATGTGGGCCGAGTGGGTCGCCCAGTGCGAGCCACGGGCCGAGAAGCAGTGGCGTGACGCGGTAGTCCGCTCGCTCATCACGCTGAAGGCGCTGACCTACGCTCCCACCGGCGGCATCGTGGCGGCGGCCACGACCTCCCTGCCCGAGGACCTCGGCGGGGTCCGCAACTGGGACTACCGCTACTGCTGGCTGCGCGACGCCACGATGACGCTCGACGCGCTCATCGGCGCCGGGTACGTCGAGGAGGCGCGCGACTGGCGCGAGTGGCTGCTGCGCGCCATCGCCGGCCGCCCCCAGGACCTCCAGATCATGTACGGCGTGGCGGGCGAGCGCCGCCTGCCCGAGATGGAGCTCTCCTGGCTCGACGGCTACGAGGACTCCCGCCCGGTGCGCATCGGCAACGCCGCCGTCAACCAGCTCCAGCTCGACGTCTACGGCGAGGTGATGAACTGCCTCTACCTGTCGCGCGCGTCGGGGCTCACCTCGATCTCCCGCACCTGGGCGATCCAGCGCTCGCTGATGGACTTCCTCGAATCCCACTGGGACGAGCCCGACGAGGGGCTGTGGGAGGTGCGGGGGCCGCGCAGGCACTTCGTCCACTCCAAGGTGATGGCCTGGGTCGCCGCCGACCGTTCCATCCGGCAGATCGAGCGGTTCGGCCAGAACGGCCCGCTGGAGCGCTGGCGCGCGCTGCGCGACCGCATCCACGCCGAGGTCATGGAGAAGGGCTTCGACCCGATCAGGAACACCTTCACCCAGTCGTACGGCTCGCGCGAGCTGGACGCGTCGCTGCTGCTGATACCGCAGACCGGGTTCCTGCCCGCCGCCGATCCCCGCGTCGTCGGCACCATCGACGCCATCGAGCGCGAGCTGATGTCCGACGACTTCGTGCTGCGCTACCCGATCGCCCAGGCCAACTCCGTCGACGGCCTCGCGGGCGGGGAGGGGGCGTTCCTGGCGTGCAGCTTCTGGCTGGCCGAGGCACGGGCCATGATCGGCAGGCGGCCCGAGGCGGTCGAGCTGTTCGAGAAGCTGCTGTCGCTGCGCAACGACGTGGGCCTGCTCGCCGAGGAGTACGACCCGCGCTACGGCCGCCTGGTCGGCAACTTCCCGCAGGCCTTCAGCCACGTCCCGCTGATCCACACCGCCCACACGCTGTCGCGGTCCAGCTGCACCCCCCGCTACGCCGAGCTCCTCGGCGACTAGCCGGCCGTCAGCTTCCCTGGGCGAGGTTAGCTTCCCTGGGCGAGGTCGGAGAGCAGGCGGGCGAACTCGGGGGGCGGGGCGACGACGAGGCGGCGCTGGCCGTCCTGGATGACCAGATCGGCCTGGATGCGGGTCAGCCGCCCGTGGTTCCACCAGTAGACGTGGGGGCTGAGGCCGTCGTCGCGCGAGCCGTACTCCCGGCGGGCGATCATCCACAGCCGTTCGATGGCGCGCATCACCGACAGCCCGTCTATGGGATGGACGACCATCTCCCCGGGATGGGGGAAGGCGACCATGAGGCCGTCGGGCGAGACCAGCAGGTAGTCCTGGATCCTGCGCAGGTGCACGGCGGCGCTCACCGTCGACCCCGTCATGATCCAGGCCGGGGTCCCGTCGAGGTCGGCGCGCTCGGCCGACAGCTTCTCGTCCGCCAGCACGTTCTCCGCCGCCAGGTCCAGGGCCTCGGCCGGGGTGACCGGCCAGCAGAAGGCCTCCTCGGGGCGCACCGGACGGCCGGACACCGTGAGGATCTCGACCAGGTCGGAGCCGACGTGGCGGCCGATCAGCCGGGACGGGTCGTCCTCCAGGCCGTCGGCGAGCACGACGCGCGTGCGCAGCAGCGGGCGGATCTCGGCGAGGTCGCATACGTCGGGCAGGTCGCCGGCACGGGCGACCGTACGGGCCAGGTGGCCGGACACCAGCGTGGGCCAGTCCTCGCGGGAGCGGCGCCCCGCCTCGCGGCGCAGCCCGGTCAGCCGCACCGTGATGTCGCGGGGCCCGGACAGGAGCAGGGCCGACCCGTCGGCCTCGAACTCGTAGGCGTAGCCGAGGCTGTCGGCCACGAGCGCCAGAAGCGAGTCGAGGTCCACGTCTTCGATCGGGCGCCGTCGCGCGCCGGCCCGCCGGTTCCGGTACCGCCTGAACAAGCCCACACGCAGGCTCCCTACTGACCGCTGTCTTCCCCCGGACCAGCGCTACAGTGCCGTAGCAGGGTCGCGGAACAGGCAAGTCAAAGAGCACGATTCGGTATCAATGACCGCGTCCGCCCCCATCCATGCGGTGAACTGTGGGGTTCCGTGCCCGATGGGCACCCCGGCGATCATGGGGACCTCCAGCGGCGCCAGCCGCTCGACCAGCACCCCCATCGGGTCCCCGCACCCCACCCACGAGGCGAGCACGATGCCGAGGGCGCCGTTCAGGCATCCGGCCTGGAGCAGCTGGGTGAGCATGCGGTCGATACGGTACGGCTCCTCGCCGACGTCCTCCAGCAGCACGATGTGCCCCTGGGCCCTCAGGGCGTAGGGGGTCCCGCACAGGGCCGCGAGCAGCGACAGGTTGCCCCCGGTGAGCGGGCCCTCGGCGTGGCCGGGCACGATCACCCGGTCACCGGCGACCGGGGCCGGCATCTCCATCTCGAACAGCGACGAGCACAGGTGGTCGAGCGAGGCCCGCTCGGGCCCTTCGTCGTCGCCCAGGGTCTGGCAGGCCGGCATCGGCCCGAAGCAGCTCGCCACGCCCAGCCGTACGGCGAACGCCTGGTGCAGGGCGGTGACGTCGCTCGACCCGAGCAGGATCTTGGGCCGGGCGGCCTCCATGGCGGGCCAGTCGAGCAGGTCGAGCAGGCGGGTGGCGCCGTAGCCGCCCCGCGCGCAGATCACCGCCCGGACCTCCGGGTCGCACCACGCCTCCTGCAGGTCGGCCGCCCGGCCCGCGTCGGAGCCCGCGAGGTATCCCCGCCGGTTGAGCACCCTCGGCATGACGACGACGTCCAGGCCGATCTCGGTGAGGACCTGGCGTCCCCGTGCCAGGCGCACCGGGTCGACGGGCCCCGAGGGCGCGACGATGGCCACCCGGTCGCCGGGACGGAGCCGGGCCGGGATCCAGAGCCGGTGGCTGGTCATCGGGACGCTCCGCGAAGGTCGGGGCGCGGGTGGCGCGGCCCTGGTCCACCGGCGGCGAACATCCCCGAATCGGATGAAACACCTGCCGCGGTGAGTAGGCTTACCCAGGTGACGCCATGTGCCACCGACGGGCGGGGCGTGGCCGGTTCGTTCACCTCGCAAAGGGTGTCAGACTGTCCTCACTTATGCGACCCCCGACCCACATTCTCGTGGTCAACGGCATCAAGGTCCGTAGGCCGGTGTTCGTGCTCGGCGCCCCGCACTCCGGCGCGGATCTCCTCGCGCGTGCCCTCAAACGCTCCCCCGGCTTCCACCTGACCATGGGCAGGGCGGCGGTCGCGCACGTGGTGTACGCGTTCGCGCGACGGCCCTCCATCATGCGCAGGAAGGGCGGCGGCGCGGTCCGGGTGCTCCGCGACGCGCTCGCCGAGGCCTGGCAGATCGTCCCCGGCGCCTGCGCCGAGTGCCCGGCGGCGTGCCGCGAGGCGGGCGCCGTCACCGGGCCGGGCCCGTGCGCCTCCCCCGGCGGCGTCGTCAGGTTCGGCGACGCCAACCCCGACCTTCTGTACAGCGCGCCGGTTCTGCTCCAGGCGTTCCCCGATGCCCGGTTCGTCCAGCTCATCCGCGACGGCAGGGACGTCACCGCCGACATGCTCGCCGACCGGGCCTCCATGAGCTGGTCCCGGCCGAGCATGCTCAGCGACGAGACCGAGTTCCCGAACCCGTTCCTCGGCGTCAACTCCAGCGAGCACCGCGACAAGTGGACGGTGATGGAGCCGGCCGGCAAGTGCGCCCTGCGCTGGCGCAGCGCCGTCCGCCTGAGCGCCGCGCTCCGCCAGGAGGTCCCCCGCGACCAGCTCCTGACGGTCCGCTACGAGGACATGGCCGCCTCCCCCGGGGAGACGATCGCGACGATCTCCGGCTTCCTGGAGACCCGGGTCTCCAAGGTGGCGCTGTACGGCACGACCGCCCCCAAGGTGGGCGCGTGGCGCGCCCGTCTCAGGCCCGACGACGTCGCGCTGGTGGAGAAGATCGCCAAGGACGAGCTGACCCGGCTCGGCTACATCTGAGACCCGCCCCGGCTCACCTCCGCCGCGAGCGCCAGAAGGCACCCGCGCCGGCCGGACCGGCGGGGTGGAGCGGTCACCTCTGCTGTTCGAACTGGGTGCGGTAGAGCTCGGCGTAGGCTCCCTTGGCGGCGAGCAGCTCGTCGTGGCGGCCCCGCTCGACCACATGGCCGTCCTGGACGACCAGGATCGTGTCGGCCTCGCGGATCGTGGAGAGCCGGTGGGCGATGACCAGCGAGGTCCTGCCCGCGAGGGCCGTCTTGAGCGCCCGCTGGACGGCGGCCTCCGACTCGGAGTCCAGGTGCGCGGTGGCCTCGTCGAGCACGACGACGCGCGGAGCCTTCAGCAGCAGCCGGGCGAGCGCGACCCGCTGCTTCTCTCCCCCCGACAGCCGGTATCCCCGGTCGCCGACGACCGTGTCCAGGCCGTCGGGCAGCGCCTCGATCAGCTCGCCGATCTGCGCGGCGCGCAACGCCTCCCAGATCTCCTCGTCGGTCGCCCCCGGACGGGCATAGCGCAGGTTGGCGCCGATCGTGTCGTGGAACAGGTGGGCGTCCTGCGTCACGACGCCCACGGTGTCGCGCAGGGACGCGAGGGTGGCGTCGCGCACGTCCACGCCGTTGACCCGCACCGCGCCGCCTGTCACGTCGTACAGGCGGGAGACCAGCGAGGTGATGGTGGTCTTGCCCGCGCCCGAATGCCCGACCAGCGCGATGAGCTCGCCGGGACGGGCGGTGAAGCCGACGCCGTTCAGCACCTCCTGGCTCGGGCCGGTGTCGGGCCGCGCGACCGACTCCAGGGACGCCAGCGAGACCTCCTCGGCGGCCGGGTAGCGGAACTGGACGTCGTCGAACTCGATGGTGGCAGGCCCGCCCGGCAGCGGCCGGGCGTCCGGGCTCTCGGCGACCATCGGCTTGAGATCGAGGACCTCGAACACCCGGTCGAAGCTGACCAGGGCGGTCATCACGTCCACGTGGACGTTGGACAGGCTGGTCAGCGGGCCGTACAGGCGCATGAGCATCGCGGCGAGGGCGACCAGGGTGCCTATCTCGAAGGTGCCGTTGACGACCAGCACGCCGCCCGCGCCGTACACGAAGGCGGTCGCGAGCGCGGCGACCAGGCCGAGCGCGACCCGGAAGACCGTGCCGTACATGCCCACCGTGATGCCCACGTCGCGCACCCTGCCGGCGCGGTAGCCGAAGTTGTCCGCCTCGTCCTCCGGGCGCCCGTACAGCTTGGCGACCATGGCCCCGGCCACGTTGAAGCGCTCGGTCATCACCGAGCTCATCTCGGCGTCGAGCTGCATCTGCTCGCGGGTCAGCTTGGACATGCGCCGGCCGACCAGCCGGGCGGGGAAGATGAAGATCGGCAGCAGGACGAGGGCGGCCAGCGTGACCTGCCACGAGAGGATCAGCATGGCGCCGAGCACCATCACCAGGCTCACCACGTTGGACACCACGGCCGACAGCGTGCTCGTGATGGCGCGCTGGGCGCCGATGACGTCGCTGTTCAGCCGGGAGACCAGCGCGCCGGTCTGGGCGCGCATGAAGAAGGCCACGGGCATGCGCTGCACGTGGTCGAAGACCTCGGTGCGCAGGTCGTAGATCAGCCCCTCACCGATGCGCGAGGAGAACCAGCGCTGGGCCAGCCCGAGCCCGGCGTCCAGCAGGGCCAGGCCCGCGATGACCAGGGCGAGCGTCATGACCACGTCGGTGCGGCGCGGGATGATGCCCTGGTCGATGATCGATTTCAGCAGCAGCGGGTTGGCGATGACGATGGTCGCGTCGAGCACGACCAGCCCGAGGAAGGCGGCGATCTGCCACCGGTACGGCTTGGCGTACCGGGCGATGCGCGGCACCGTGCCCGGCGTGAGCCGCTCCTTGGTCACCGAGCTGTCACGCCGCAGGGACCGCATCACCTGCGGCCCGTATCCCCCGCCCAACATCGCCATCGTCGTCCTTCGCCGGTCCTCTCCCCGTGTGCCCGGTACGGGCGCGGCTGCCCCCGTCTCCTCCTCCGGGCGAAGCACGAGAAACGGTTGCCTGATTCCCCGGTCAGCTCAGGGCGAACGATCAGTCGCGACGCGCCCTGTCACCCGTGTGGGGGCAAGGTCTCCAGTGAGCACCGTATCCGCGGGTCAGGACCTACCTGGCTCTCCTCCGGCCGCGGTGGCCCTGCCGCCGAACAGCGTCCTGAGGCGCACGGTCTGCTCCGCGCGCTCGGCTGCGGTCTGCTGCGTGAGGGTCCTCCCGGGTGCGCCCTGGAGCAGCCGCTTGGTGGCCGCCGCCGCGTCCCTGTCGGTCGCGAGCAGGGCGTCGGCGAGCTTCCGGGTGGCCGCCTCCAGCTCGTCTCTGGGGACCACCTGCTCGGCGAGACCGAGCCTCAGCGCCTCGCCGGCCTCGACGACCCGGGCCGTCAGGCAGATCTCCACGGCCCTGGCCACCCCGACGAGATCGACCAGTGGCTTGGTGCCGGTCAGGTCGGGTACCAGCCCGAGCGCGGGCTCCTTCATGCAGAACTTGGCGTCCTCCGCCAGGATCCGCAGGTCGCAGGACAGGGCTAGTTGGAATCCGGCCCCGATCGCATGTCCATGAACCGCCGCGATCGACACGATGTCCGGGCGGCGCAACCACAGGAAGCCCTTCTGGGCCTCTGTGATCCGCTCCTCGAACGTGTCGTCGTCGAGCGCGGCCGCGGACGCGAACGAGCCCTGCCCCGGCACTCCCTCCGGAGTGAACATTCGCAGGTCGATACCCGCTGAGAAGGACGGCCCCTCGCCTCGGACCACGACGACACGCACCTGCTCAGGCAGCTCTCTGCCTATCAGAGCAAGGGCCGACCAGGTGGCGAACGTCTGCGCGTTCCGCTTATCCGGCCGATCCAGTGTGATCGTCGCGATCTTGCCGTCCACCTCGAAGCGCAGACCGATCTCCGCGAACCTCTCGCCGTCGAGGGCCCTGTCAGCCTCGCCGCGCACCTCTCCGGCACGCCTCAGCGCACCTTCTGTGCCCGGCTCGACACCCTCGCCCGTCGAGATCGCCGCAGCATTCCCCCCAAGCGTCGCTTCCGGCATCGCCCGCTCCGTTCGTGGTGTCGCTGTCCCGTCACGCCCGAACCCAGTGAGGTTCCAGAATCAGATTCTACCGGCGCGGGCGGGACGGGTTTCGACTGAACGGGACGAGCGGCTGCGGTCGCGCGTTTCCGAGGCGGCAGTCAGCGCTTCGACTTGCCCCGGGTGGCTCCGCCGCGCCCGCGCAGAGTCACGCCGGACTCGCTCAGGATGCGGTGGATGAACCCGTATGACCTGCCGGTCGAAGCAGCCAGGGCGCGGATGCTCTCACCCGCGGCATAGCGCTTCTTAAGGTCGGCGGCCAGTTTTTCACGGTCGGCCCCGGTCACCCGGGTGCCCTTCTTCAGAGTCTCGGCCACGAGTACCTCCTGTAGTGCCAGACTTCCGCAGCGTTACTCACGCCATGATCAGTCATTTCAGCCGGATCGGCTACCTACTCCATGGGAAAAGATCCGTACCCGCTCAAATTAAGATCAGGCAAGTGCCACAAGATCGGAAAATTCATCGCTCCAAGCGTCTTCTACTCCGTCTGGTAGCAAGATCACCCTATCCGGTCGTAGGGCCTGCACGGCACCCTCATCATGTGTAACAAGGACAATTGCCCCAGAATAGGACCTCAACGCTGAAAGTACTTGATCGCGGCTGACTGGGTCCAGGTTGTTCGTGGGCTCGTCGAGCAGGAGGACGTTGGCGCTCGAAAGCACCAGTGTGGCCAGGGCCAGACGGGTCTTCTCCCCTCCGGAGAGCACCGAAGCGGGCTTGTCGGCGTCGTCCCCCGAGAACAGGAACGAGCCGAGGACCTTTCGCAGGGTGACGTCGGGCACGTCGGGCCCGGCGGAGCGCATGTTCTCAAGGACGCTGCGCCCGGCGTCCAGGGTCTCGTGCTCCTGCGCGTAGTAGCCCAGCTTGAGGCCATGACCCGCGTTGACCTCGCCGGAGTCGGGCTTTTCGATGCCGCCGAGCATGCGCAGCAGCGTCGTCTTGCCGGCGCCGTTGAGCCCGAGGACGACCACCCGGCTGCCCCGGTCGACGGCCGCGTCCACGTCGGTGAAGACCTCCAGCGAGCCGTAGGACTTCGACAGGGCCGACGCGGTCAGCGGAGTGCGCCCGCAGGGGGCCGGATCGGGGAAGCGGAGCTTAGCCACCTTGTCGCTGCGACGCTCCTCCTCCACGCCCGCCAGCAGGCGCTTCGCGCGACGCTCCATGTCCTGCGCCGCCTTGGCTTTGGTGGCCTTGGCGCGCATTCGGTCGGCCTGCGAGAGCAGTTGCGAGGCCTGCCGCTCGGCGTTCGCCCGCTCGCGCTTCCTGCGGCGCTCGTCGGTCTCCCTCTGGGCCAGGTAGGTGGTCCATCCGACGTTGTAAGTGTCGATGACACAGCGGTTCGCGTCGAGGTGCAGGACTTTGTTGACCGTGGCTTCGAGAAGTCCGACGTCATGGCTAATAATGATCAAGCCGCCCTGGTGGGATCGTAAAAAATCACGAAGCCACCCGATTGAGTCTGCATCGAGGTGGTTTGTCGGCTCGTCAAGCAGGAGAGTCTCCGCTCCGCTGAACAGGATCCGGGCCAGCTCGACCCGTCGCCGCTGACCGCCGGAGAGCGTCTGGAGGGGCTGTTTGAGCACCCGGTCGGGCAGCCCGAGGCTGGAGGCGATCGACGCCGCCTCGGCCTCCGCCGCGTACCCGCCGAGGACGTGGAGCCGGTCCTCCAGGCGGCCGTAGGCGCGGACGGCGCGGTCGCGGACGCGGTCGTCCTCCGAGGCCATGCCGAGCTCGGCCTCGCGCAGCTCGCGCAGCACGTCATCGAGGCCCCGCGCCGACAGGATGCGGTCGCTGGCGATGACGCTGAGGTCGCCGGTGCGCGGATCCTGGGGAAGGTAGCCGACGTTGCCCGTGGTGGTGACGGTGCCGACCGCGGGAAGGCCCTCGCCCGCGAGGATCCTGGTGAGGGTGGTCTTGCCGGCGCCGTTGCGGCCCACCAGGCCGATGCGGTCGCCGGGGTTCACGCGGAACGACGCCCCTTCGATGAGCAGGCGGGAACCGGCGCGCAGTTCGATGTCAGACGCAATGATCATGGTGAGGGAACACTCCCAGAACGGGGAACGAGGTCGAAGGACGTGCTGTCGGAAGAGACCGGAGTGTCGCAGGGCAGCCACATGGCTCGGCCCGCTTCCATGAGTGCGCCGATCAATCGGGAGTGCGCATACGCCTAGTGTACGGCCAGTCTCCTGGCGGGCTTGATAGTTAAGAAAAAACTAATATGATGCTCCTCATGAGCGGGAAGATCGGACGCCCCAGGCTGTCGCACGACCGCCCCGACGCCTTCACGGCGCTCGCCGACCTGACGCGGCGTCATCTGCTGGAGAGGCTGACCGCGGGCGAGTGCTCGGTCTCGGAGCTGATGACCGACCTGGCGATCACCCAGGCCGCCGTCTCCCAGCATCTGAGGGTGCTGCGAGACGCGGGCCTGGTCGAGGTCAGGCCGGCAGGGAGGCACCGTCTCTACCGGCTGCGGCCCGAAGGCCTTGCCGAGCCGCGCGAGTGGCTGGCGGAGCTGGAGCGCTTCTGGAAGGACCGTCTCAAGACCCTCGGGGCCGTGCTCGACGAGCTCGGCACGACCTCCGAGCCCGGCGAGCCCGCGACCCTCGCGCCCGCCGCCGAACCGAAAGGACAGATCCCGTGACACTGCGATCGATCAGCGTCGTCTCGATACCCGTCTCCGACCAGGAGCGGTCCGCCGAGTTCTACACGCGGAAGCTGGGGTTCACCCTGGTCGCCGACAACCCCATGGGCGACCAGCGCTGGGTCCAGCTCGCCCCGCCCGGCGGCGGCGCCACGATCACGCTCGTCACCTGGTTCGCCTCCATGCCCGCGGGCAGTGTCAGCGGCCTGGTCATCGAGTGCGACGATGCGGCCGGGACCCTCGCGCGGCTCCGCGCCGAGGGCGTCACCGTCCACCACGAGGACGTCGAGAAGGCCCCCTGGGGCACGTTCTTCACCTTCCAGGACCCCGACGGCAACGGCTGGGTCGCCCAGGAGTCCACGCCCTCACGAGCCTGACCAGAGCCGCCTGGCGGCCCGCGGGGTCATCCCCCGGGGTCGATCACGCGGGGTCGATCACACGGATGCGGACGGCGCGGAACCGGCCTGGCGTCTCCTGGAGCACCGCGAGCCGGGGATCGGGGACGTCCAGGAAGGGGCCGGTCTCCAGGGCGAAGATCGGGGAGATCCTCCGGTCCTCGCGCAGCGCGTCGATCGCCCTGCGGTCCCCTCCGAGCACGACCGCGTCCAGGGTGCCGGCGTGCGGGACGAGCACCCGTACGGCCACGTCGGCCGCCGCCTGCGACGCCTCGCTCGCCTGCTTCTCTCTGCGGCGGGCGAAGCGGTGCTGGGACCAGCCCCCGGCCGCGCTGCGCCCGTGGACGAGCCGCGAACCGACCTTGGACGCCACCAGCCGCTCGCCCTCGAACACCCCGGCCGCGTGACCGCCCAGCCGTACCAGGAGCACCCCGACCCGGCGGTCCTCCCCCGCATGGCGCACCAGCGCGGGGAGCGGGTCATCGGCGGGCGCGAGCGGAGGGAACGGCACATGGCACTCGGCCACGGCCCCGTCTCCGGCGCGCAGCCGTACGACGTCGTCCTCCAGCGCCGCCTCCACGGAGCCGTGCCGCTCGGCGAACCTCCGCAGCCAGCCCTCGATGCGGTCCGGACCGACCGACACCCATCGGCCCCCGCCCGCCGCCGGTCGTGACGTCATGACCCGCGACAGTACCGGACCGTCCCGGCCGCGCGCCCGAAGGCCAGGCAGGGGGCCCGATCGCATCCCCCGGGAGCGGCGGGACACTTGATCACAATCGGTTACGGTGTTTGCTGGTGCCTGTAAAGAAGGATCCCGATCCAACAGATGCCGAAATGTCAGTGAATTCCACTGCACGTGGGCGCTTTCACCACCGAAACCGCAGGACAATCCGGGGGTGACGGTCCCCCGATCCACCATTCCGGCCGCCTCACCCCCGGCGCCCGCCACTGCCACCCCCGGGGCCCATGGAGCCCTCCCGGCCTCCGGCGGCGCCGCGACCTTCCTGCCCATCGTCGACCTCGACACCGGCGGCGTGATCGCCGTGGAAGCCACCGCCGAGGTCGCCCCCACCGGCGGCTCCCGCGACATCTCGCCCACGATCGCCTCGGCGTACGCCGCCGCGCGCGAGGAGGCGCTGCTGCCGCTCGTCCTGACCGTGGCCTCCGGGGCGGTGATCGAGGGCTCCGCCGCCCTCGCTCCGCTGCACGAGGCGATGCGGGCGACGAAGCGGCGTCCGCGCGAGGTGATACTGGTCATCTCGGGCGACTTCGCGCCCGAGGACCGCCGGGCACTGCTGGTCGGCATCGACGGCCTGCGCACCATCGGCTACCTGGTGGCCGTGGGCGGCGTCGGCACGTCCCACGTCCCCCTCGACCTGATCGCCGACGCGGCTCCGTACGCGGCCGTGCTCTCTCCGGACCTCGTCGACCGCATCCCGCGCGACGTACGGAGGAACGCGCTGGGAGAGGCCGTCGCCCGCATGGCCAAGGGCATGGGCATCCACGTGCTGGCCCCGCAGGTGCGCGAGGAGGCGCAGCTCGCCGCGCTGCGCGGCTGGGGCATCAGGCTGGCCCAGGGACCGCTGCTCGCCCCGCTCGACTGGCGCCCCTCGCACGGGCGGGTGCACGTCCCCCTGCCGGTCCCCCCGTCGGACACCCAGCCATCGGTGATCGAGCTGGGGCCGCGCGTGCAGGAGTTCCTCATGCCCGCGGTGACCCTCGACATGGGGGCGACCGCCGAGCAGGTGGTGGACGCCCTGGGCACCGAGCCCTCCATCACCAGCGTCATCCTGGTGGACGAGTACCAGCGGCCACGGGGCAGCGTCGAGCGCAGCCGCTTCCTGCTTTCCATCGCCGGGCCGTACGGCCACGCCCTGCACGCCAAGAAGCCCGCGCACCGCCTCGCCGACCCGCCGCGCGTCGTCCCCAAGACCACCCCCGCGATCGCCGCCATGCAGCTCGCGGGCAAGGACGCCGCCCGCGTGTACGACGACCTGGTCGTGGTGGACGAGGTGGGACGCTGCATGGGGGTCGTCCACGTCGGCGACCTGATCCGCCACGTCGCCGACCTCCAGCCGATCTCCCGCTGAGAGCGAACGGCCCAGGCCCTTTGGTCCTTCTAAGTCGTGGGTCCGGGGCAGAGGGCTTGGCCGTCACTCATCTAGGGCGTGGATCCGGAGCACGGCTTGGCCGTCACGAAGTCGAAGACCTTGTCGAAGCGGTCCTTCTCGGTCCGAGGGCGCTTCGCCGGGGCCTTGGCGTCGTGCGTGAGGCCGAGGGCGGCCAGCCCGGCCCTGACCTCCTCCGCGCCCGCGCTGAACACGGCGCAGAACGGGCCCCACTGGCTCTTCACCTTGGCCTCCAAACCCCGCACATCGGCGTGCACGACGGGGAGCATCTGGTCGACCGTCTTCTGCGCCGCCTCTCCGCACGCCGCGTCCGGCCCTCCGGCCGTACCCGGGGACACCTTGCCGGCGAGGTCGGCGGGCGCCGAACCGGTGGTGGTGACCGTGGCCGTACAGGGAACCCGTGACCCGGCGTGAGCGGCTGACACGGTGAACGCGGCGGGAGAGCCCACCGCACCGGTCACCATGCCCGCCACGACGAGGCCTCGAACCGCCAGAGCAGTGGACATGACGACCCTCCGAGACAGCAGACAGTGATCTCACTCAACGTACACGAACGATCACCCGTCAGCCCGGAACCCGGAGGGCGCACCAGACGACCTTCCCGCCGGTGACGGGCCGGCGGTGGCCCCAGTTCTCCGCGAGGGCGTCCACCAGACACAGGCCCCGCCCGCCCTCGTCGTCGGGCGCGGCGGTCCTGGGCACGGGCGGGGTACGGCCGGAGTCCCAGACCTCCAGCACAACGAGATCCGCCGTCCGGTAGACGTCGATCCAGACGTATTCAGCGGCGTCACCCGGCGCTTCCCTCACGCCCGTCCCACCGCCGTCCGCCATCGCCTTGACCGCGTTGGTCACCAGTTCCGAGGCGATGAGTTCGGCGGTGTCCAGGAGCCCGTCCAGCCGCCATTCGGCGAGCACTCGCCTGACGTGCCTGCGCGCGTAGAACGCGGCCTCCGGCCGGGCCGGAATCTCCAGGTATTGCTCCCGCATTCTGACGCCGGCCATCGACCGCCTCCGTGATCCATCGATGTTCTCCTCCACGGGCGACAGGCACGTCATATACGTCGTCACGACGTTTATCGGCGCCCGCCCGATGCGGAATTCGCCTCACCATCCTGTACACGATCGACTACGTTGAGTATTCGATTCCCCCCACGGAAGAGCACTGTCCCGGTGGTTCATCGGTGGCTTGGTGGGGTCCGAATTCAGCCGGCGTAAGGGAGGAGATCAGATGGGCAAAATGGTCGACATCGACCCTGACGAGTCAGCGGCGGCACGGTTCGCGTACGAGCTCCGGCGGCACCGTCTCGCCGCGAGGCTGACCCAGGCACAGGTCGGCCGGAGGATCGGATTCTCCGAGAGCATGATCGGCATGGTCGAGACGCTGAAGCGCGACCCCACAGAGGGCTTCGCGCGGCTGTGTGACCGGGCCTTCCGCCTCGACGGCGTCCTGATGAGGCTCTACATGGAAGCCTGGCCGCCACCTCCACCGGTCCCCGAGCATTTCCGCGACTGGGCCGCCGAGGAATTGCGCGCGACCGCACTCCGCCTGTGGGATCCCCTGCTCATCCCCGGCCTCTTCCAGACCGAGGCGTACGCGCGCTGGATCATCGAGTGTGCCCCCGGGATCACCTCCGAGGAGATCGATCACCGCGTATCCGCCAGAATGCAACGGAAGAGAACACTGTCACGCGATGACCCGCCAATGGTCTGGGCCGTCATCGACGAGGGAGTGCTGTGCCGGCCGATCGGAAGCCCCTCTGTCATACGCGAGCAACTCGAATACCTCATAGAGGTGGCACGGCACCCCAAGGTCACCATTCAGATAGTTCCATACGGCGCAAAAGCAGGCGCTGGGTTGCTCGGAGCTTTCGGCATAGCAGAAATGCGAGGCGTCCCTTATACGGTATATGTGGAGGGTCAGCCACACGGCCGGACGGTAGATGAACGAAGCCTGATCGCGAAGCTCGTCAACCGATACGACGCCATCCGAGGCGAGGCCCACTCCCAATCCCTGTCCCTGAAGGTGATCGAGGAAGCGGTGCGGAGATGGATCTGAGCCAGGCCAGATGGCGGAAATCGAGCCGGTCAGGGGACGACGGAGGCATGTGCGTCGAGGTGGCCACCAACCTGCCGAGCGTGATCGCGGTACGCGACTCCAAAGACCCCCAAGGAACCGCACTCATCTTCACCCCCGACGAATGGACCACCTTCCTCACCAACGTGAAGACCCACCGGCTCACCCCCTGATCTGACGACGTGGCGGACCCGTCGGAGAGCCGATCTTCGACAGGTCCGGCCGGCCGGATGGGGGGCGGACCTCGGTCGACCCGCGTCCGCGTCGCCCGGGAGACCGTCTTTACGTTGTAGATTCAAATGCCCGGCCAGGGGTTCCGCGACTGCGACCTATCCCACCGCAAAGGCCCCCGCGCGGTCAGAGCCAGCCCTGGGACCGGGCGCGTTGGACGGCCTCGATGCGGTTGCGGGCGTGGGTCTTCTGGATGGCCGAGGAGAGGTAGTTGCGGACCGTACCCTCGGACAGGTGGAGGCGCAGGGCGATGTCCCCGATCGTGGAACCGTCGGCGGCGGCGGTGAGAACGTCGCGCTCGCGCTGCGAGAGCGGGTTCGGCCCGGCGCTCAGCGCGGCGGCGGCCAGGACCGGGTCGATCACCCGCTCGCCCGCGAGCACGCGCCTGATGGCGGCCGCCAGCTCCCTCGCGGGGCTGTCCTTGACCATGAAGGCCGCGGCGCCCGCCTCCATGGCCCTGCGCAGGTAGCCGGGCCTGCCGAAGGTCGTGAGGATCATGACGCGGCAGCCGGGCACCTCCCGGCAGATCCGCTCCGCCGCCGCGATGCCGTCCGTCACCGGCATCTCGATGTCGAGCAGGGCGATGTCGGGCCGGGACGCGAGCGCGACGGCCACCGCCTCCTCGCCGTCGGCGGCCTCGCCGACGACCTCGATGTCGGGCTCCAGGCCGAGCAGGGACGCCAGCGCCCCCCGGACCATCGCCTGGTCCTCGGCGAGCACGACCCTGATCATCCATACTCCTGAAATGTCGAAGGCCTCGCGGGGAGGCTTATGGGTCCGTGATCGTCTCGCGGGAGGCGTCAGGTCCGTGATCGTCTCGCGGGGAGGGCGTCAGGCCCGTGATTCTACGGCGACCGGCACCAGCACCCGCAGGCGGAACCCGCCGCCCGGACGCGACCCGGCGTCCACGGAGCCGCCCGCGGCCTCGACGCGCTCGGCCAGCCCGCACAGCCCGCTTCCGGCTTCGTAAGGCCCGGCGTGGGGCCCGTTGTCGGCGATCTCCAGGGTCGCCGCGCCGTCCTCGTACGACACGATGATCTCGCATCTGTCCGCCCGGGCGTGCCGTACGACGTTGGTGACGCCCTCGCGCACGGCCCAGCCGAGCAGGCCGTCGAGGGCGTCGGGCAGCGGCGTGCCGGACATGCGGACCACGGCGGCCATGCCGGCCGCGTCCAGCGCGGCGCGGGCGTTGTCGATCTCTTCCGGCAGCCCGCGCTGGCGGTAGCCTGTGACGGCCTCGCGCACCTCCTGCAGGGCGAGCCGGGCCACGGACTCGATGTCACGGATCTCCTCGGCCGCCCTGGGCGAGCCCTGCTCGGAGAGCCGACCGGCCAGCTCGCTCTTGAGCACGATCAGCGACAGGCTGTGCCCGAGCAGGTCGTGCAGGTCGCGGGCGATGCGCAGGCGTTCCTCGCCGGCCGCGAGCCGCGCCACCTCGCCCTGGGCCCGATGGAGCTCGACCACCAGGATCCGGGTGTTGCGCACGCTCATGAACAGGACCCCGAGCGTGACCACCTGCAGCACCAGGAGCGAGATGGTGCCGCCGTCGGCCCCGGTGACGAACCCGCCGGCGACGACGACGGCGGCCATCGCGAGCATCCCGGCCAGTGCCTGCCGCGGGGGCAGGGCCATGCTGATCACGACGGTGACGTAGATGGGCAGCGCCAGCCATCCGCCTCCGAAGAGGATCGCGAACACGATCGCCATCAGCGCCGTCAGGCCGAGCAGCGGGAGCGCCCACCTGCCCGGCTCACCGTAGTTCTTCGGGCTCATCACGGTGGCGATGTAGCAGGTGACGAACGCCACCAGCGCGGCGACCTCCGCGTACGCCCTCAGGCCGGTGACGTTCCCCGAGGTGATGTCGGAGAGCGGATAGAACAGGTAGACCAGCCCGAAGGACATGCCCATGAGCCGCCTCCAGCGGGACGGCTTGTTCTCCGTCCCGCCGAAGGTGAAGAGGTCGCGCAGGCGGCTCATCGTCAGCCCCGTACCGTCGCCCTGCGGTAGGCGTAGACCGCCAGGCCGCACAGCACGACCGCCCAGCCGAGGATGCCGCCGACCGCCGAGGCGGGCGGCGCGTGACCGGCGACGATCTCCCAGCCGATGTCGGCGTAGTCGTACGACGGCAGCGCGTGGGCGATGGTCCGCATGGTCGCGGGCAGCAGGTCGACGGGGAACCACAGGCCGCCGAGCAGCGCGAGACCGAACATCCCGATGATCGCCAGCGGCTGCGCGGTGTCGGGCGGCACGAGCGAGCCGATGATGAGCCCGAGCGCGGCGAACGGGATCGTGCCCACCCACATGATCGGGATCAGCGCGGCCCACTGCCCCACGCCGAGCGAGACGTGCTGGGTGATCACGGCGGCGAGGACGACCAGCAGCAGCGCGGGCAGCACCAGCAGCAGCGACGAGATCAGTTTGGTCACGATGATCATCCAGCCGGGCAGCGGGGTGATCTGGAGCTGGCGCAGCCAGCCGCTCTGCCGCTCCTGCGACCACGGCACGGCCGTCGACATGATGGAGGCGGCGAGCGCGCCGTAGGCGGCCATCGACACCATGAGGATCACACTGGCCCGCACGCCGGTCGTCGCATCGACCTGGCTTCCCCAGAGGTTGGAGTAGAGCAGGTAGAAGCCCACGGGAAACGCCACGACGAAGATGATGTAGCGCTTGTTGCGCAGCATCCGGATGGCTTCGAGCTTCACGTAGTTCAGCATGGCTCAGGCCTCCGCGGACTGGGTGAGGGCGAGGAAGGCGTCCTCCAGATCGACCCCGTCGATCTGGAGTTCGCGCACGTCCAGCGTTGTCTTACGGTAGAGCGCTGCCACGGTGGCGTCGACGTCGGTCGTGCGCAGCGTCACCGTGCCGGAGACGATCTCGACGCCGGTGACCCCCGGCAGCGCGTCGAGACCCGCCGCCGACTGGCCGCCGAGCGAGAACCCGACCACGCTCCCGCCGGCGCCGGCCTTGATCTGCGCGGCCGTACCGTCGGCGACGACCTTCCCCCGGGCGACCACGATCACGCGGTCGGAGTTCTCGTCGGCCTCTTCGAGGTAGTGGGTGGCGAACAGGACCGTACGGCCCTGCGCCGCGTAGGTCCGCATGCTCGCCCAGAAGGCCCGGCGCGACTCGACGTCCATCGCGGCGGTCGGCTCGTCGAGGACGAGCAGCTTGGGCGCCCCGGCGATGGCCAGGGCGAACCTCACGCGCTGGCTCTGCCCGCCGGACAGCCTGCCGGCGCGCCGGGAGGCCAGATCGGTCAGATCGGCCATCTGGAGCACCTGGTCGAGCGGCAGCGGATCGGGATAGAGGCGGCGGATGAAGTCGATCAGCTCGCGCACGGTCAGCTCGGGGATCAGGGTCCCCTCCTGCAGCATGGCGCCGACCTCCCCGCGCGCGACCGCCTCGTCCGGAGCGCGGCCGAAGACCCGGATCTCCCCGGAGGTCGGACGGATGAGGCCCAGCAACATGTTGATCGTCGTCGATTTGCCCGCCCATGGGTTATGACAGTTCTTTTCGGTAGAATGGTGGCAGATCAGGACGCAACGAGAGGAGCAGGACATGACCAAGCGAGCGGCCATCCTCGCCAGGATCAGCGACGCCGACGACGGCGAGACCGCAGGAGTCGACGACCAGGTCAGGGACATGCGCGCGTGGGTCGCCCGCCGTGGCTGGAGCTTGGAGGAGGCTCACGTCCTGGTCGAGAACGACACCAGCGCGTTCAAGCGCCGCAAGATCAAGCTTCCCAACGGTCAGACCGACTTTCGCACCGTCCGGCCGAAGTTCCGCCGCGCGCTGGAGTTACTGGCGACCCGTCAGGCTGACGTGCTCGTGGTGTTGGACCTTGACCGGCTTGCCCGTCAGCCCCGCGACCTTGAGGACCTGATAGATCTTGTCGAGACGTCCCGGTTCGCGGTGACCTGCGAGAGCCTGACGGGATCGTGCCAGCTCACCAGCGACGCCGGGATCACCATGGCGCGGATCATGTGCGCTGTGGCCAACAAGTCGAGCAAGGACACCGCGCGGCGCGTGAGCCGGGCGCGTCTGCGTCAGGCCGAGGCGGGACAGTTCGGCGGAGGCCCGCGCCCGTACGGATTCGAGGCCGACGGGATCACGCCACGGCCCGCAGAAGTCGCCGAGATCGCCAAGATGGGCGATGTTGTGCTGTTGCCGAATTTCGGGAAGAGGAACGGCCCGAGTCTCAAAGGCATCGCGCGTGACCTACGGGCGCGCGGTGTGCTCACGGCGACCGGGGGTGAGTTTGCGTCGACCACGGTTCGGGACGTACTGCTCAGGCCGCGAAACGCCGCCCTGATGGTTCACAAGCCGGGCGAGGGACGCAAGCACTACACCCCCGCTGATGTGGTGGGCCGCGCCCCGTGGGAACCGATCATCAGCGAAGAGGCGTTCTGGGCGATCACGGCCAAGCTGTGTGATCCCTCTCGCCTCACCAACTCCGGACCGGCCTCCAAGTGGCTGGGCAGTGGCGTCTACCGGTGCCCATGCGCTGAGGTCACCCGAGTACACGGCGCAGGCGACAAGGCAAACCGGCCCGTTTACCGGTGCTACGGCAGCGGCGGCAAGGGACACGCCACCTGCCCGCAAGCCGAGCTTGACGAGTACGTGGAGGCCGTTGCGATCGCGATCCTCGCCAGGGACGCGGCCGACCTGATCGCCAAGCCGACAACCGGTGTGGACGCCCCGGCATTGCGCGCCGAGCTGATCGCGGTACGCCAGCGCAAGGCCAACCTTGTCGAGGACTACGCCGAAGGGCTGATTCCCGAGCGCGCCGAGTACCTCGCAGGGGTGAAGAAGGCACAGGCCAAGATCGAGAAGATTCAGCGCGCGCTAGACGATGTGGCCGAGTCCTCACCGTTGGCACCGTTCGCGGGCATCGAAAGCGAAGAGGCCGCCCGTACGGTCTGGAAGGGTCTGGGAGTCACCCACCAACGGGAGGTCATCAACGCGATCATGACAGTCACGCTCAAGCCCGTTGGAAGCGGCAAGCGCCCCCACATCACCGAGCGCGTCACCATCGAGCCCATCAAGCCGACCACCCCCGGGTAACCCCCCGGAACGCGAGAGCGCCCCTGCCGAGGCTTAGACGGCAGGGGCGCACCCGTGTTCACCTTAACGACTGCTACGCAGCACCAGCGCTAACCGGTCCCGCTGATCTTGTGTCAGCGGAGGCCAATCCGCGATCAACGCCCGAGCGTACGACCCAAGATCTTTCTTGGCGGGTTCCGACGCGCTCTCATCACCCAGCCGCTCACCGTCCCGCGCTCCCGACCGTTCCCCTTGCCCCTCACCCGTAGTGGCCGCTTGCTGTGCCTGCCTCTCTCGGCGGCCCGCCCACCCACCCGGGGGTACGTCGTGGCCGGCCGGACCCGTGTCCCTATCCCCTGACATGCGCGAACACCCTGAATCGGTGCCTTCGGCGCGCTGTTTCCCCGTGCGCCCCTCACCCCGAACCCGACCCGCCGACCCGCACGAAGCCGCATCAGCCGTGCCCGGTAAGACAGGCTGTGTCATCGCGCCGTCCCGTGCTGCCCGCCCTCTGCGTCCCCTTCCTGTCCGGCCCGTTCGGCCCGTTGCGCCTGAATCGCCCGAGCCGTTGCGACCCGTTGCCGAATAGATTCGGCCAAGATCGCCTCACCCGGCGTGTACCCCGACCCGGCGAACCGCCAATGCCCCATCACCAGCGTCGTATCATCCCCCGGAGCAGGCAGCCCCAGCCGAGCCCGCGCCTCCTGCGCCCGATGATCGCCCCGCTGTCGCTTGCCAGCCTGATGGGACCACCCAGTTGCCACGAGGAAGGGACCACCTGGTCGTGTAGTCGATCATAATGATCTCCCTCAGTTCGTCC
>NZ_JBICTU010000029.1:0-111322 GCF_043197795.1 Sphaerisporangium sp. NPDC049003 | reverse complement strand
AAAACACACACCCCCTACGACCAAGCAACCGCCTGGTCACACCGACAGAACGATTTTGCCGCTTGACAGCCCAGCTCCAGGGATGTCTGACCCGAACCGGACCCCGGCCTCACCGCCTGGTTCGAGTAGCGGCGAACGGTCGCATCCGCCTCTTCAGGCGCGGGGACCTCGTCCGGAACGGGTTTCCGAGCCGCCCATTTCCACCGGCCGCGGATACCTCGGCTCCCTGGGGGCATGACGGGTCTTATGGCGGGGAACAATGGCCTGCTCGTGGCCCTTACGACCCTGCGACGTCAGCTAGATCACGATCTGTTCCCCCTCGCGATCGGTGACGTCGCTTCGCACCGTCGTGCCCTCAAGGAGCTCAGAGGGCAGCTCGACGACTACCTCCTGCCGCGCGTCGCGGCCATGGACGCTCCGCTGCTGGCCGTCGTCGGAGGCTCGACGGGGGCGGGTAAGTCCACGCTGGTCAACTCCCTGGCCAGCGCGGACGTCACCGAGCCCGGAGTGCTGCGCCCGACGACGCTCGCCCCCACGCTCGTCGCCAACCCGGCCGACGAGGTGTGGTTCACCCGGCAGAACGTCCTTCCCGGCCTGGCCAGGACGACCGGGCGCGGTCGCGGCGAGCCGGGGACCCTGCGGATCGTCACGGCCACCACCCTGCCTCCGGGGCTCGCCCTGCTGGACGCCCCCGACATCGACTCCGTCGTCACGGCCAACCGCGAGATCGCGGCGCAGCTCCTCGCGGCGGCCGACCTCTGGCTGTTCGTCACCACGGCCTCCCGCTACGCCGACGAGGTCCCGTGGGGTTTCCTGCGCAGCGCCCGCGAGCGGAGCACGGCCCTCGCGGTGGTCCTCGACCGGGTGCCGCCGGAGGCGCTGGAGCCTGTTAGCGCGCACCTGCACCGCCTGCTCGACGCCAACGGCCTCGCCGGGACGCCCCTGTTCAGCGTGCCTGAGGTGGTGCTTCCCGAGGAGAACGCCCGCCTGCCCGAGGAGGCCGTACGGGGCGTGCGCGACTGGCTGGCCGCCATCGCGGCGGACGCCCAGGCGCGGGCGCAGGTCGTGCGCAGGACCCTCTCTGGAGCGCTGGAGAGCGTCACCCTCCGGGTGCCGGCGCTCGCGGACGAGGCCGACCGGCAGCGGGCCGGGCTCGCCGACCTGCGCGTCACCGTCGAGTCGGCCTACGGGGCCGCCATGGCGACCTTCGACGACGGAATACGCGACGGCTCGCTGCTGCGCGGCGAGGTGCTGGCCCGCTGGCAGGACTTCATCGGCACCGGTGATTTCATGCGCACGCTGGAGTCGCGCATCGGCTGGCTGCGCGAACGCATCGTCTCGGCGTTCACCGGGCGGCCCGCTCCCGACACCCAGCTCAGGGTGGCCCTGGAGACCGGGGTCGAGGCGCTGATCCGGTCATCGGCCGACGCCGCCGCCGAGCGCACGCTGGAGGCCTGGTCCGGCATGCCGGCGGGCCGCGACGTCATCGAGCGGGCCGGCGCGGTCTCGGCGGGGCGGCTCGGCCGCGCGTCCGCGACCCTTCCCGAACGCGCCTCCTCGGCCGTCCGGGCCTGGCAGGGGTACGTGCTCGACCTGGTCGCCAAGGAAGGGGCCGAGAAGCGCACCACCGCCAGGCTGGCCTCCTTCAGTGTGAACGGCGCCGGCCTGCTGCTCATGCTGATGGTCTTCTCCGCCACCGGGGGGCTCACCGGCATCGAGGTCGGCATCGCGGGAGGCACGAGCGTGCTGAGCCAGAAGCTCCTGGAGGCGGTCTTCGGCGACCAGGCCGTACGGACGCTCACCCAGGCGGCCCGCGAGGATCTCCGGCAACGGGTGCGCGAAGTGCTCGACGCGGAGGCGTCCCGGTTCACCTCGCTGCTCGAAGGCGTCGGACCTCCCGAGGACATGTCAGCCTCTCTCAGGCAGGCGGCGCGGACCGTACGGGACCACCGGGGTGAGATCGACGCCCCCGCCGTGGAAGCCGGGGTGGACGGGCAGTGAAGGTGCTGCGGCGGTCGGGCGCGGTGTCGCTGGACGACAGGCTCACCGCGCTGGCGGAGGCGGCGGACCTCGCCGAGGGCCGCCTCGACGAGGGGGCGGTCGCGGAGGTCCGCGCGGTGGTCGCCCGCGCGGGGGCGCGGCGGAGCCTGTCGGTCGACCACACGGTCGTGGCGCTCGCCGGGGCGACGGGCAGCGGGAAGTCGTCGCTGTTCAACGCGCTGTCGGGCACCACGCTCGCCGGGGTCGGGGTCACCCGGCCGACGACCTCGACGGCTCAGGCGGCGATGTGGGACCCCGAGGGGGCGGGGCCGCTTCTCGATTGGCTGGAGATCCCGCGCCGCCACATCGTCGACGGCGTCGACGGTTCGCTCTCCGGGCTGATCCTGCTGGACCTGCCTGACCACGACTCCATCGAGCTGGCCCATCGCCTGGAGGTCGACCGCCTGGTAGCCGTGGTCGACCTGCTGGTGTGGGTGCTCGACCCGCAGAAGTACGCCGACGCGGCCGTCCACGAGCGGTATCTGCGTGCCCTCGGCAGACACCAGGACGTCATGTTGGTCGTGCTGAACCAGACCGACCGCCTCACCCCGGCGGCGGCCGACCGCTGCGTGGGCGACCTGCGGCGGCTGCTGGACGAGGACGGGCTTTCCGGCGTGCCCGTCGTCGCCACCTCCGTGCCCAAGGACGTGGGGGTCGCCGACCTGCGCGCGACGCTGGCCAAGCGCGTCGCCGACCGGCGCGCATGGGCCGCGCGGCTCGCGGCGGACGCCGGCACGGCCGCCGACGTGCTCGCGGCGGCGTCGTCGGGCGGCCCGGCCGACGAGCCGTCCGCATCGGGGAGCCGCGCGGTGCCGTCCACGGTCGAGCTGGAGAAGCGGGCCCGTGCCGCCGGGGAGGCGCTGTCGGACGAGCTGGCCAGACCGCTGACGGCCGCGCTCGCGGAGGCGGCGGGCGTACCGCTCGTGGTGGAGGCGGTCGCCAAGGCGCACAGGCACCGGTCGGTCGCGGCCACCGGCTGGCCGGTGACCCGGTGGCTGCGGCGCTTCCGGCCCGACCCGCTGCGCCGCCTGCGCCTCGGCGTCCCGCCCGCGGACCGGACGGCGTCCGAAGAGGGCACGTCGCTCCAGCCCGGCGGCGCGGGGCGTACGTCCCTCCCGCCCGCGACGGCCGTCCAGCGGTCCCGGATGGGCACGGCGATCAGGGACGTCGGCTCCGCCGTCTCGGCCGGTCTGCCCGAGCCGTGGGCCGTGGCCGTACGACGCGCGGCGCGGTCGCGGGCGGACGACCTGGCCGAGAGCCTCGACCGCGCGGTGTCGGTGACGTCGGTGAGCAGCGGCAGGCGGCCCCGGTGGTGGCGGGCGGTCGGCCTGCTCCAGTGGCTGCTGTTCGCCACCCTGCTCGCCGGAGTGCTCTGGCTCTCGGGGCTGTTCCTGCTCGAATACCTCCGCTTCCCCGAGCTGCCGACGCCGACGCTCGGCGAGGTCCCCTGGCCCACCGTCCTGCTGGGTGGAGGGGCGCTGGCCGGGCTGCTCGTCGCCCTGTTGTCGCGGGCCGCGGCGGCCCTGGGCGCGAGGCGCAGGGCACGCAGGGCGCGGCGGGCGCTGTGGGCGAGCGTGGACACGGTGGGCAGGGAGATGGTGCTCGACCCGGTGCGGGACGAGCTGTCACGCGTACAGCGCTTCGCCGGCCTGCTCACCACCGGCCGAAGCTGACCTCAGGCTCCGGCGGCGGTCAGGCCCCGGCGGGTGGTCGGGCCCCAGCGGGTGGTCGGGCCCCAGCGGCGGTCAGGACTCGTCGGGGCGGGGCTCTCTCAGGGCCTCGGCGGTCTGGGGCCGCGCGTTTCCGAGCCCGGACAGAGGGTCGGGGACGGCGGTGCCGGGGCCGAGCCTGCGCGGGCCCGACTCCTCCGCGTCGGCGATCGCGTCCTCGGCGGCCTTGGCGGCGATGGCCGCCTCTTCCTTCGCCGAGCTGTGCGTCTCGACGACCTCGCGGGTGGCGGCGGACCGGGGCAGCGACTCGGTGAACGCCCGGGACACCCCTTGCAGCGCGGAGGTGACCTCGCTCGGGATGACCCAGAAGGTGTTGCCGGAGCCCTGGGCGAGCTGCGGGAGGACCTGGAGGTACTGGTAGGCGAGCAGCTGTGGGTCGGGGTCGTTGCGGTGGACCGCCTGGAACACCTCGTCGATGGCCTGCGACTGGCCCTCGGCCTTCAGGATCGCGGCGGTGCGGTCACCCTCGGCCCGGAGGATCGCGCTCTGCTTCTCGCCCTCGGCGGTGAGGATCTGCGACTGGCGGAAGCCCTCGGCGGTGAGGATCGCGGCGCGCTTGTCCCGCTCGGCGCGCATCTGCTTCTCCATCGCCTCCTTGATGCTCTTGGGCGGGTCGATGGCCTTGATCTCCACCCGGTTGACCCGGATGCCCCACTTGCCGGTGGCCTCGTCGAGCACCCCGCGCAACTGGCTGTTGATGGTGTCGCGGGAGGTCAGGGTCTTCTCCAGGTCCATGCCGCCGACGACGTTCCGGAGGGTCGTGACCGTGAGCTGTTCCACGCCCTGGATGAAGTTGGCGATCTCGTACGCCGCCGCGCGAGGGTCGGTGACCTGGAAGTACAGCACGGTGTCGATGTCGACGACGAGGTTGTCCTCGGTGATGACCGGCTGGGGCTTGAAGGACACCACCTGCTCGCGCAGGTCGATGAGCGGCTTCACGCGGTCGACCCACGGGATCAGGAAGTTCAGCCCGGGACCGAGCGTGCGGGAGTAGCGCCCGAGGCGCTCGACGTTTCCCGCCCGCGCCTGTGGGACGATCCGGATCGAGCGCAGGACGGTGAACACCACCAGCAGTGCGATCAGGATTCCGGCGATCAAAGCGGCGTCCATGCTTACTCCCGGGGATACACGAGGGCGGTCGCGCCCTCTATCTGAATGACGTCCACAGTCGCGCCCGCCGGGATCACCAGAGATTCGTCATAGGCGCGGGCCGACCACTCCTCTCCTCCGATGCGTACCCGGCCGTTCAGGCCCGTGACCTCCCGGGTGACGTAGGCGGACTTCCCGACCAGGGCGGCGACGCCGAACCGTTGCACGGGGGGGAGGGCGATATGTCGCTGGGCGATGGGTCGGAGGGCGGCGAGACCGGACACCGAGGCGAGGATGAACACCGCGAGCTGGATGCCGGTCGGCAGGCCGATCGCCGCGACCACAGCGGTCAGAAGCGCGGAGGCGCCGAGCAGTCCGAGCGCGGCGGTGAGCGTGAAAAGCTCCGCCACGCCGAGCACCGCCGCCAGTATCAACCAGAAGATCCATGAGTCCATTTGCCCCGGCCCTCCCTATTAGGAGAAACGCGTTCCAGGCGTCGGTGGTTCCTTGTTCTCCACCGTAGTCCTAAATTTTGGGGTACGGCAGGGCAAGCTCCCGTCGGCGTGAGGGCACCCGAGGGCATCCACACTGCCGTCACGTAGCGGTGCGGGCACACCGGGTGGCCGACCCGGCGGAGGCGGTCAGTCGCGTGAGGGAAGGATCGTGCCCGTCACCTCGCCCAGCGCGACGGAGGTGCCGCCGGGGCCAGGCGCGGTCGCGGTGATCCTCACCGTGTCGCCGTCTTCCAGGAAGGAGCGCGTCTGGCCGTCGGAGAGCTTGATCGTCTCGGTGCCGTTCCAGCTGATCTCGATGAGCGATCCCCGCTGTCCCGCCTCGGCCCCGGAGACCGTGCCGCTGGCGAACAGGTCGCCCGTGCGCAGGCGGGCGCCGTTGACGGTCATGTGGGCGAGCATCTGGTCGGGCGTCCAGTACATCTCCCGGTACGGCGGGCTGGAGATCGGCTCGCCGTTGAGCTCCACGTCGAGGGTGAGATCGAGGCCCCACGGCTCCCGCCTGGCCAGGTAGCTCAGGGGCTCGGGGTCCTGCGCCCTGCCGGGGACGCGGGCCTGTTCGAGGGCCTCCAGCGGCGTGATCCACGCGGAGATCGACGTGGCGAACGACTTCCCGAGGAACGGCCCGAGCGGGACGTACTCCCACGCCTGGATGTCGCGGGCGCTCCAGTCGTTCACCAGCGTCACCCCGAAGACGTGGTCGGCGAGGTCGCCGGCGCTCTCGCCGAACCGGGTCGGCGTCCCGACGACGAACCCCAGCTCGGCCTCGATGTCGAGCTTCACGGACGGCCCGAACACCGGCACGCCGCCGTTCGCGGGAGCCCGCTGGCCCCGGGGACGGGTGATCGGGGTGCCGGAGACGACGACCGTGCCCGACCGGCCGTGGTACCCGACCGGCAGGTGGCGCCAGTTGGGCTTGAGGGGGTTCTCGCCGGGCCGGAACATCTGGCCGAGGTTCGTCGCGTGCTCAAGCGAGCAGTAGAAGTCGACGTAGTCGCCGATCTCGATCGGCATGTGCAGCCGCACCTGCCGCAGGGGGATGAGGTGCGGCTCGGTGGCCGCGCGGTTCGCCGACGCCTCCCTGGCCTCCGCCGAGAGCAGGCGCTGGATGCGGCGCCGGGTGTCCCGCCAGGCCGTACGGCCCCGCGCCATGAAGGCGTTGAGGGTGCCGCCGGCGAACACCTCGTCGTGCAGGACGGGCGCGAGGTCGAGCACGTGGTCGCCGATGCGCGCGCAGGCGCGGGGAGACTCCCCGGGGCGGGAGAACACGCCGTAGGGGAGGTTCGCCACGGTGTAGGCGGACGCGTCGGCTCCGGGTACCCAGCTGGTCATCACGGTCTCCTCCTTGACGAACAGCGTCGGCCTGCGGTGATCGTCGAGGAGGCCGAGCGTGCGCAGGTCGTCGATGGGCGTGCGCGTGTTGCACGAGCCGTAGGAGACGAGCAGCTCCCTGGCCCGGCGCGCGGTCTCGTACGGCACGGCCCGCGCCAGGGCCACCAGCTCGCGCTTGTCCATGATCTCAAGCACCCGGGCCGGGTCACGGCCCTCGACGGCCGCGCACACGGCCATCAGGAGGTTGAGGAAGCCGTGCCGGTAGACGCCGAGGCCCGGGTCGGGGTGGCGGACCGCGTGGTGCAGGCCGGCGGTCGCCTTGAACGGCGTGCCCCGCTCGACGCAGGTGCGGATGAAGGCGCCCAGCTCGTGCGTGGAGGGAAAGAGCTCAGGGGTGAGCCCTCCGCAGCGGACCTTCAGCCCCACCCCGTCCGGCACCTCGTGGAGTTCGGTGGGCGGGACCTCGACGAAGAGCCGTGCGGCGGAGTTCTCCGGACGGACCCGGCCGGCCAGCTCCTGGATGCTCGACCCCGGTGGCAGAGCCGTCTCGACCAGCTCGACGTCGATGCCGGGGAGCTCGCCGAGCCGGTCGAGGCCGGGGAAGCCGGGCGTGTCGATGATGAGCCCCACCCTGATGGGACGGGTCAGCGTCGCGCGCAGCTCGTGCAGGCGGCTCGCCGGGCAGAGAAAGCGGTGGGACAGCACCGGGCTTCCCGCGTCCTCGTCGGTGTAGTGCCGGGCGACCCCGTCGGACATGGGCAGGAGCGCCGGCGGGAACAGCCCGGCGTCGTCGACGAGAGCGGCGAACAGCGGGCTCGGGGCGGGATGGGTCATCGGGCCCACGTCCAGGCGTACCCCGGGTCCTCGCAGGACAGCGCGGCGTCGCCGAGATCGAGCGGCCGGAAGGTGTCGACCATGACGGCCAGCTCGCTGGTGACCGTCACGCCCCGCCGCACGGCGTCGACGGCGGCCTCGACGGCGCCCGGCTGCGGGCCGTGCGTGAAGCCGGCCGGATGCAGGGAGATGGAGCCGACGTCGATGCCCGAGCCCTTGCGCGCGGTGTAGTCGCCGCCCGCGTAGAACATGAACTCGTCGGAGTCGACGTTGTGGTGGTTGTACGGGATCGGCACGGCGTCTGGATGGAAGTCCAGCGGCCGGGGGCAGAACGAGCAGATGACGAAGCCCGGCCCCTCGAAGGTCTGGTGCACCGGCGGCGGCGCGTGGGTGCGCTTCACGATCGGCTCGAAGTCGGCGATGTTGAAGGCGTACGGGTACAGGTAGCCGTCCCAGCCGACCACGTCGAACGGGTGGTGCGCGTAGGTCAGCCGGGTCAGGCCGCCTCGGGTCCTGACCAGGACGGGCGTCTCGGAGTCCTCCACGATCAGCGGCTCGGCGGGCGCCCGCAGGTCGCGCTCGGAGTACGGCGCGTGCTCAAGGAACTGGCCGTACTGCGACAGGTAGCGCTTGGGGGGCCGGATGTGGCCGGACGCCTCGATGGCCAGCGCCCTCACCGTGGTGCCGTCGAGCGGCACCCAGCGGTGGATCGTGCCGGTGGGGATCACGACGTAGTCGCCCTCCCCGGCCTCGATCACCCCGTACGTGGACTCGAAGCGCACCCGGCCGCTCGCGACGTAGACGCATTCGTCGCCCTTGGAGTCGCGGTAGAGCTCGCTCGGCCGGTCGGCCGAAGCGTACGACAATCGGACGTCCGCGTTGCCCGCCAGCGGCTGCCGGCCGGTCACCAGATCGCCTCCCGAGGGAAGATCCTGGGTGCGGAAATGGCGCGGGGACAGGGGGAGGTTCGGCGAGAGAGCGGCTCGCGCGCCCTCGGCGACGGCCTCCGCCTTGACGATCGCGGTGGGCAGGTGGCGGTGGTACAGCAGTGAGGAGTCAGAGGAGAAGCCCTCCTCGCCCATCAGCTCCTCCGCGTACAGCCCGCCATCGGGCTTCTTGAACTGGACATGCCGTTTGCGCGGCACCTCGCCGACCAGGCGGTAGTACGGCATCGGCCCTCCTGTGTACGCATATCGGACAGCACTGTCCTCTATACGTACGACGATCCGCCATCGGGGCAACGATGTCAATCTCACGCCCGCGCGCTCCTGAAGAGGAACGGCGCTCAGGGTGAGCGGGTCACTCCAGGGCCCGCCCCAGCTCGGCGGCGGCGGCGGAGACGCGGGGGCCGAGGATGGCGGCGTCGATGGCGCCGAACGTCACGATGCCCACGGAGGCCTCCAGCCAGGGCAGGCCGGACAGCGGGGCCGCGATGCCGCGCGCGCCCTCCTGGAGCTGTCCCTCGGTGACCAGGTAATCCGTACGTCCCTCGCGCAGGGCCAGGATCGCGAGCCCCGCCGCCCCGCGTGAGAGCGGGTGGCGGGAGCCCTCGCGGTAGGCCACGTGCATGTCGGTCCACGTCGGCTCCACCACGGCGATGGCCAGCCCCTCGTCGCCCTCGGCCGCCGTCAGGTGGGCCGTGGCCCCGGTCTCCTCGGCGAGACGGCGCAGGGCGGGGAGCGCGGCGGCCCGCAGCAGCGGCTGCACGGCTCTGGCCAGCGCGAGGACGCCGAAGCCGAGATGGGCGCGTCCCTCGGCGTCCCGCCGGGCGAAGCCCTCGTTCTGCAGCGTGGTGAGCAGCCGGTAGACGATCGGGCGGCTCAGCTCCAGCTCCTGCGCCAGCTCGGTGGGGGTGCGCCCGCGATGGCCGTCGGCGAGCAGCCGGAGCAGCCTGAGTCCCCGCTCCAGGGTCTGGGCCGACTCGGGGATCCCCTTGTGATCGCGCATCTCCCGATTATGCGAGGTGGCATCCCCTGCGGGAGGTCGCGGGTCGCCTCCCCGCACGGGTGCGGGCTCTGTAACGCCCGGTTGCGCGGGCCGTACGGGAGAAAGAACTTTCGCGTTCGCGCGGCGGTGTCCGGGAGGATCAGGCGAGGTGGAGACGGACAAAAGTGCATTTCTCGGTCAATGAATCCTGGAGAGCCACTGGTCGAGTAAAGATACGCCCGATACAGTCGTTTCGATCGTTTGCGGACGATCACTGATGATTTGGCACCGCCCAAGGAGACGCTTGATGCGAATCAGGAGAGCCCTCGCCCTCAGCGCCGCACTCACCGTGCTCGCGGTGGGCATTCCGGCCGCCTCGGCGTTCTCCGAGGACGGCGCCGACGACTGCAAGAACGTCACCAACGGTGGCTCGCAGTCCGACCCGCAGTGCTTCTGGATGGCTCCGACCCCCCAGGACGCTCTCGACATCGTGCGGTTCTGGGCCAAGGACGACGGAGCCAAGCTCAAGGAGGCCACCGAGTACCCGATCGGCTGGATCGACTGCACGGTGGAGGCCTGCAGCAAGGAGGGCGAGGGCGACGGCCAGGCCCACGGCGAGGGAGACCCCGCGCCCGAGGGCTACCAGGACGACAACACGCCGCCCACCTGTCAGACCGCCGGCGAGACCTGCTCGGTGACCCCCGAGGAGATCGCCGCCGCCGCGCAGACCGCCGCGGGGCAGGCGATCGCCGCCGCCACGGCGAGCGGCATGCGGGTGTGGGTCGACACCGAGCTCCTCGACGACTACAAGGCCGGCACCGCCGCCTTCGCCGCCGCCGTCAGGAAGGCCGGCGCCCTGGCCGCGCAGCCGGGCGTCGTCGGCATCCGGTTCACCTCGCAGCTCGGCTACAACGGCGCGGTGAAGACGCCTGAGGAGATGCGGTCGTTCGTCACGGCCGCCTCCGCCGCGCTGCACCAGGTCGCCCCGGGCAAGAAGCTCGGCGTCCACACCGTGGTACCGGAGTTCGGCTGCGGGAACAGCGACCTGTGCAAGGCCGAGATGACCAAGAAGTACCCGCTGCTCACGCCGCAGAACATCGAGCCGCTGCTCACCTCTGGGTCCGTGGACCAGCTCGCGCTCGACGCGGGCCTTCTCTCGACCGCCTACGCCACCTGGAAGATCACGCCGCAGCAGGCGCAGCGCAACCAGTGGAGCAAGGTCAAGGCCCTGGCGTGGGACACGCTCGCGCAGATCGCGGCCGAGGACGCCGGGCTGGCGGGCAAGGACGCCTCCACGCTCACCGCCGAGCAGGCGGCCACGGTGGCGCAGGAGCGGATCACCACCCCGCTGAAGGACGGCGCCGCGACGGTCAACCTCTGGACCCGCTGGCAGGACGGCACGGGCGCGACGTACCGCGTGATGGGCTCCAAGCTCGCCTCCACGCCCGCCTGGGAGCAACTCGGCAAGCTGGAGCCGCTCCAGCGTCGCCTGACCACCATGTTCAACCCGGCTTCGCCCGAGGTCGGCATCACCGAGGACGTCAAGAAGCTCTCCGAGGTCTTCAGCCAGGTCTACATCACCGACTGAACCTGGTTCGGGGGTACCGCGCTAGGGCTCGTTCCGGAGGACGGAAGGCGGGGCACGCTGTCGATGAGGCGGCGGGTGTAAGCGTGGCTGGGAGAGCCGAGCACGGCGGCGGTGTCGCCCTGCTCGACGATCCGGCCACGTTCCAGCACGGCCGTGTGGTGGCACAACGTCGCCACCACGGCGAGGTCGTGCGACACCATGACGACGGTCAGGCCACGTGTCTCCCGCAGCTCGGCGAGCAGGTCCACGATGCGCACCCGGGTGGAGACGTCCAGGGCGCTGACCGGCTCGTCCGCGAGCAGCACGCGCGGCTCGCAGACGATGGCCCGCGCGATGGCGATGCGCTGGCGCTGGCCGCCGGAGAACTCGTGCGGGTAGCGACGTGCGGCGTCCGCGGGGAGCCCCACAGCGTCCAGGGCGGCGGCGACACGCGCGTTCACGTCTTCCCGCCGGACGGCCTTCTCCCGGCGGGCGGCGTCCGCCAGGGAGCGCAGCGGTTCTGAGACGATCCTGCCCACGCGCTGCCGGGGGTCGAGTGAGGAGTACGGGTCCTGGAAGACGGTCTGCACGCTTCGCCGGAAGGCGCGCATCTGGGTTCGCCGACGAGGTGACAGCTCCGTGCCGTCGAACAGGATCTGCCCGCCGGTCGGCCGCGCCAGCCCGAGGAGCAGGCGCAACAGGGTGGTCTTGCCCGCGCCCGACTCGCCGACGAGCGCCACGCTCCGGCCGGGCGTGACCTCAAGGGAGACGTCCGACAGTACGGGCGCGGCGCCGCGGTAGGCGAAGGCCACGTCGCGCGCCGAAAGGATGGCCGAGGTCAACGTTGGCTCCAATCGAGCGCGCTGTCGAGTCGCCGCGCGCTGCCCACCAGATCACGGGTGTACGGGTGGCGCGGTGTGTTCACGATGTCGAGGACGCGGCCGGACTCCACGGCCACGCCGTCCTTGAGGACGAGCACGTGGTCGGTGACGGCCGACACGACCGCGAGATCGTGGCTGATGAACAGCAACGCCATCCCGCGCGCGGAGACCAGTCCGTCGAGCAGCGCCAGCACCTCGGCCTGGACCGTCACGTCGAGCGCCGTGGTGGGCTCGTCGGCGATCAGGAGAGCGGGTTCGCAGGCGAGGGCCATGGCGATGGCCACCCGCTGGCGCTGCCCGCCGGAGACCTCGTGCGGGAACGCCTTCGCGATGCGCCGCGGGTCGGTCAGACGCACCTCCTCCAGTGCCGTGATGACCGCCTTGCGAAGTGCGGCGCCGCGCAGCCCGCGTACGCGCCGGAGGGGCTCGGCGAGCTGGCGGCCCACCCTCATCAGCGGGTCCAGCGCGGTCAGGGGCTCCTGGAAGACGACGGTCGCGGCCCTGCCGCGCAGGCCGTTCAGGCGCCGCTCCGTCGCGCCCACGACCTCGGCCCGTACGAGCCCCGGAGCGTCGAGCACCGCACTGCCCGACACGGTCATCCCGGCCGGGACCAGTCCCATGATCGCGAGCGCGGTGAGCGACTTGCCCGAACCCGACTCCCCGATCAGGCCGAGGCGGGCGCCCGGCTCCATCGTGAACGACACGCCCGAGACGAGCGCACGCCCGTCCGCCGACCTCACGGTCAGCTCGCTGACGTCGAGAAGACTCATCGGACCCTCCGCCGGGTCGGGACGTACAGGCGCCGAAGGCTCATCGGGTCCTCCGCCGGGTCGGGTCGGCCACGTCTCTGAGGCCGTCGGCGACCAGGTTCACGCCGACGACCAGCACTACCAGGAGCACGCCAGGCGCGATGGCGCCGAGCGGCGCGGTCAGCACGGTGGCCTGGGCCTCCTGCAGCATCCGTCCCCACGAGGCGTTCGGCGGAGGCGCCCCGAGCCCGAGGTACGACAGGCTCGCCTCGGCCAGTACGGCGAGGCCGAGCTGCAGGGCGAGGTTCACCAGCAGGGTCGGCCAGATGTTGGGCAGGACGTGCTCCGCCACCACACGCGGCCACGAGGTTCCGGACGTACGCGATGCGGTGATGAAGTCTTGGGCGAGCACCCGCTTGACGAGCACCCGGGTCAGCCGCGCCACGATCGCCGACATCGCCAGCCCGATCGCCAGGATGGCCGAGCCGAGCGACGCTTCCCGCGCCGCCACCACCAGCATCGCGAGCAGCAGGGTGGGGAAGGCGATCAGGATGTCGAGCAGGGCCGAGATCGTGTCGTCCAGCCACCGGGTGGCGAATCCGGCGAGCAGACCGGCGACGACCCCGAGGAGCCCGCCGAGCGCCACCGAGCCGAGGCCGGCCGTCAGCGCCACCCTGGCGCCGATCATCAGCTGGGTCAGCAGGTCGCGGCCGAGCTTGTCCGTACCGAGCAGGTGGGGCGGGCCGGGAGGCGCGAGCCGTCCGCCCGAGGTGTCCTCCGGGGAGAACGGCACCCAGAACAGTGAGATGACCGCGACGGCGACGATCGTTCCGGCCAGAACGCACCCGGTCACCAGCGTCGCGGACCGGCGGCGCCGCCCGGCCGGCGCAGCGCCGCCGGAGTGCGGGGCTCCGCCAGGATCGGCCGTGTCGCTCGGGCCGGCGGGGTTCGCGTGGGTCATCGGGCGCTCCGTGACAGGGTGCCGCGCAGGCGCGGGTCGATGAGGCGCTGGACGAGGTCGGCGACGAAGCCGATCACCAGCACGCCGAAGGTGCTGACGAACAGGACACCCTGGACGACGGGGTAGTCGTGCTGGGCGATGGCCTTCGCGAGCATGCTGCCGAGCCCCGGCAGGGCGAAGACGCTCTCCACGACGACCGCGCCGAGGAACGTGGTGGCCAGCTCGATCCCCAGGATCGACACGACGGGTACGGCCGCGTTGCGCAGGCCGTGACTCCACATCGCCCTGGTGAACGACGAGCCGAGCGCTCGGAACGTCCGCAGGTAGTCGCTGTCCAGCACGTCCACGGTGGCGGAGCGCACGTACCGGATGAGCGAGGCGGACATGACGAGGGCGATGGTGACGACGGGCAGGGCGAGCGAGGTGAGCGCGTCGGCGGGGTTCGCCCAGTCGTCCTGCGGGAAGCCGCCCGCGGGAAGGATCTGGAAGTACAGCGCGAACGCCGTGATCAGCAGCATTCCCACCCAGAAGACCGGGACGGCGATGCCCAACTGCGACACTCCGTTGAGCAGCGGCCCGTACCAGCGGTTCGACCGGTGGGCCGCGACGAACCCGACCGGCACGGCCACGACGACGGCCAGGAGGAAGGCCAGCAGCGTCAGCGGGACGGTCACCACGAGGCGCGAGGCGATCTCGGGACCCACGGGAAGGGTGCTGATGAACGACGTGCCGAGGTCGAACGTCGCCATCTGCCCGAGCCAGGTGACGAACTGCTCGGGCAGCGGGCGGTCCGACCCGATCCGGTGACGCGCGGCCGCGATCTGCTCAGGGGAGGCCCCGACCGACAGCAGCGAGTTGGCCGGGTCGCCAGGAAGCAGGCGCAGCAGCAGGAACAGCACCGTGCTGGCGAGCAGCAGCGAGACGACCAGGAAGGCCATGCGCCGCAGCAGATAGGTGGTCATGACAAGCCGTTCGGGTCAGGAGAACACGCCCCGCGCCCCGGCGGGCCGTACGCGATGACGCGTCGGGCCCGGCCGGGGCGGGATGGTGCGTTCAGGCCTTCTTGATGCCGTACGCGTAGAACTGGGAGTTCAGGCCGTTCAGCGGGTAGCCGGACAGCTTCGACGACGCGACGACGATCTGCGGGTAGAGGTAGAGCCAGTCGCTGGCGGCGTCGGCGGCGATCCGCTGGTTGACCTTCTTCAGCAACTCGGTCTGCGCCTCGGCCGTGTCCGACTCCTCGGCCTGCTTCACCCACGCGGTGACCTGCGGGTTGTCGTAGCCCCAGTAGAAGTCGGGGTTGCCGTACCAGACGACGTCGCGGTCGTTGACGTGCTCCTGCATCGTGGCGGCGAAGTCGCGGTTCTTGTAGACCTTGGTGTACCACTCGTCGGCCGTGATGACGTTGATCTTCACGGTGATGCCGACCTTGGCCAGCTCCGACTTGATGAACGTCGCCGCCGTGGGGTGCGGGTCGTAGTTCGGGGTGTCGAGCGTGAAGCTGAACCCGCTGGGGTAGCCGGCGTCGGCGAGCTGCTTCTTGGCCAGGTTCACGTCGTACGGGTTGACCTTGGTGAGATCCTCGTACCACGGGTCGGTGGGCGGCACCATCGAGCCGATCAGCGTGCCGTACTCGCCCCAGATGGAGTTGAGCAGCTTCTTGTTGTCGATCGCCGAGGTCACGGCCTTGCGGACGAGCGGCTTGTCGAACGGGGCCTTGCGGTCGTTGAAGGCCAGCAGCAGCTTGGTCGTGGAGTGCCCGTTGGTGACCTTGTAGGCGTCGTTGCCGCTGAACTGCGCCAGCGCGTCAGGGCTTTGCTCGCTGGTCACGACGTCTACCGCGTTGGTAAGCAGGGCGTTGTTCAGCGCCGTGGCGTCGGTGAAGTAGTGGAACACCACCTGCTTGTTGGCGGCCGCCGTGCCCCAGTAGCCGGGGAACCGGTCGAGGCTCAGCGAGTCGCCGCGCTTCCACGTCCCGAGCTTGTACGGGCCGGTGCCGTCCTCGCTCGTCGCGAGGTCCTTCGCCTGGTCGTTGATGATCCAGATGTAGCTGAGGTTGTAGACGAACGAGATCGACTTGCTCGACAGCGTCACGGTGACCGTGTGGTCGTCCGGGGTCTCGATCTTCTTGATGACCGCGAAGCTGCTCTTGCGGGCGGACTGCGAGCCGTCCGCGGTGACCTTCTCGATGCTGTACTTCACATCGGCGGACGTGAGCGGCTCGCCCGAGTGGAACTTCACCCCGTCCTGGAGCGTGAAGGTGTAGGTCAGGCCGTCGGAGCCGACCTTGTAGTCCTTGGCCAGGAGGTTCTCGACCTTGCCGTCGTCGGTGAGCCTGAACAGGCCTTCGTAGACGTTGCCGTTGAACGCTTCGGTCACTCCCTGCCCGCCACCTGCGGTGTTGTCGAGGTTCTGCGGCTCGTAGAGCGATCCGATGCCGATCGTCGCGTCCGTGCTGGACGCGCTCGCCGGCGAGGTGCTCTTCGTCCCCGTGCCGTCATCCGTACCGCCGCAGGCGGTGAGGGCGAGCCCGAGAGCGATGGCGGCGCCGAAGAGCGACGTCGTCTTCCTGTTCACTGTTTCTCCTGGTCGACGGCCTGCGCGGCCGTATATGTGGGGGCGGCCGACGTGGGAGTCCGAATCCTACATTAAAAGGTGGTTTAGTAGGTTTTTGGGGGGTCTGCACCTTGCAACTGGGCCGCGGGCGAATCGATTCCAGATCTCGCACGACGCCGGGCCGCGGGCGAATCGCGTCCTGATCTCGCACAACGCGCGACGGCCCGCACCGCGTCTCCGCGCGGTGCGGGCCGTACTGTGACCATCTGCCGTCGGTCTCGCTCGTCTCCCACGACACGGGGACGGCGTCACGACCTCCGAGCCGGTCGGAGCCGGGGACGTTCTCTGTGAGCTACGAGCCGGTGGGCTTCGGGGACGGTGTCGCGGGCTCGGAGGCGGTGGGCGTCTGCTCCCGCATCTCGCAACTGCTGTCCTTCCCGGCCCCATGCGCCCGCGGCAGCTCGTCGACCACCGAGACCTTCAGCTGCGCGGTCAAAGCCATGACGCTTCCCACCGGCGCGCGCGCGGCCTTCTCGTCGACGACCGTGCCGCGTTCCCCGAGGAACAGGTAGGTCTCCGGGTCGAAGATCAGCATGGTGTCGATACCGTGCTCGGGCCTGCCCAGCGCCGTGCCCTCACGTCCCGCCGAGTCCTTGACGGCGGTGGTCACCGTGACGCCGGGGATCGTCTTGGCCGCTTCGAAGAGCGCCTGCCTCTGCGCGCGCGGCAGGTAGGTCTCCCTCACCAGGTCGCCGACCGCCGTGAAAGCCCCGGCATCGGGGGGGTTGTCGCCGCGAGGCCGCTTGTAGAGGTACTCGCGCATCCCGGCCTCGTCGGACGGCAGGGTGCTGAGGTAGGCGTAGTCGGTCCGGTAGTCGTCGGGCTCACCGGGGCAGCGAGCGGAGAGCTCGTGCCAGCTCTCGCCCCGCCACTGCGTCGCCTCCTTGGGCAGCGGCCAGCCGGGCCACTGCTTGGGCGCCAGCCCGGCGATCCACAGCAAGCCCTTCGAGGTCCCGTCGACCGGCTTCCAGATCTTCCGTTTGGTCCGGTAGAGGTAACGGCTCTGCGTGGTGCCCTCACCCATGCTCTCGGACGTGTACATCGTCTCCGACTCGACCAGGATGTACTGGCCCGGCTTCGGAAGCAGTTCGGCGGCGTCCTGTGAGGGCGTCACCTCGACCGACTCCTCGGACTGGAAGGCCGGGTCGGTCGCGGTGGCCCCCGGCACCGCGACAGGAGCCGGCCGTGACGACAGGGCGATCCCGACGCCGCCCACCAGGGCCACGGTCAGCCCGAATGCCCCGTCGGCGACCGTCCCAGCAGTCGTGACAGGGTGAACGAATGGCGACGAACCGCGAGTACTCATCCCATCTCCATCCCACCGGATTCAAACCGTGGTCGGACACCATTCCGGCCCACAGAGATCTCCTCGCGGCGAAAGCGCTTGTCTACGACCCCTGCGGGTTCACCTGCTCGCAGCCAGTCCCAGAGACCGAGGGTGCCGCGTACGCCGCCCACGCCTTCACCCTTGACGGACTCGCCATCCGATTCCGCGCGGCCAAGACGACCCCCACCAAGGTCGGCCAGTTCGTCACCGTATGGAAGAGGTCCCCGGGCGGGCCCATCCAGCCTTTCGACGCAACCGACCCCGTCGACCTCTTCGTCGTCAGCACCCGCGACCATCACCACTTCGGCCAGTTCGTCTTTCCCATGGACGCGCTCTGCCAACACGGTGTCGTATCAGCAAGCAGTTCCAGTGGGAAACGAGCCTTCCGCGTCTACCCGCCCTGGGTGACCACCACCAACCGCCAAGCCGGCACTGCTCAGGCGTGGCAGCTGGACCACTTCTTGCACCTGCCCCAGGACCGGCCCATCGACGCCGCCCGCGCCCAAGAGCTCTACCACCCATAGGACGGACAACCCAGCCAGGGGTGACACGATCGCTGATCGCCTACGACCTCTGGTCATTCGGAATGACTCGTCTATCTAGGTCGCGGTGGTCAGGGGTTGAGCGCCTGGCGGGCGCGCAGGACGATCTCCAGCTCGAAGCGGATGTCCGGGTCGGCGAGCTGGTCGCCGTACAGCTCCTCCAACTGCCTCAGCCGGTAGCGCACCGTCTGCGGGTGGATGTGGAGACGGGCGGCGACCTCCCCGGCACCCCGGCCGTGGCGGAGCCAGGCGAGCAGGGTCTCCGCCAGCCGGTCCTGCTGGCTCGGCCGCAGATGCGCGAGGGGCGCGAGCCGTACCTCGGACAGGGCCTTCACCAGCTCCTCGTCCTTGAACACGATGAGCGTGGCCATGTGGTCCGAGCAGCGCAGCACCCTTTCCGACCCGGGCAGCACACCGCGCTTGACGAGCTCAAGCGCGTCCATCGCCCACCGCAGTGACGTGGCGGCGTGGAGCAGGGGCACGGGGGGCCCGATGGCCGCCCGCCAGCCGCGCAGTCCCGTCTCCAGCGCTCGCGCCTGGCCCGGTCCCTCGGGGTCGGGGACGATCAGGCAGGGCTGCCTCCGCTCCAGCCCGACCAGCACGTCGGGAGGCAGCGACGGCGCGCGGTAGCCGCCGCGTTCCTCCAGCGCGACGCCGGCCACGGTCCTCGGCGGACGCCAGCCGGCGGTCTTGGCCAGGTCGGCGATGGCGCCGGGGGAGGCGGGCGGCTGGGAGAGCAGCAGGTCGAGCAGGCGGTGGCGGCGGCGCTCGATCTCGCCCGCCGCGTTGGCGCGGGCCTCGTTGAAGCCGTCGGTCGCCGCGTCGGCGAGCTGGTCGAGGAAGACGAAGATCGCCTCGCCCAGGTCGTACAGGGTCTCGGGATCGAGACGGAGCCGCTCGGCCTGCTCCGTCAGGCGGTGCCACGCCACCCGCGCGCCGAGGCGCATGGCGGTCTGGAAGGGTTCGAGGTTGCGGCCCTCGGCGGCCTCGCCGCGGCCGATCGCGCGGAACACCTCGGGGTCCCAGGCGTCGCGGGGCCGCTCGATGCGGCTGAGGAACCGCTGGAGCGCCTCGTCCACGGCGATGCGCAGCACCTTGATGTAGACCTCGTCGGAGGGACGGGCGTACTCGGGCACCCGCCGCTGGATCTCGAAGATCATCTGATCGGCGAGATCGCTCATCACGGGACGGAGCCGTCCCGCCACACCGGCCGGAAAGGCGGCCCAGAGCTCGCTGTCTGATGTGATCGCCAATTGGCCCTCCCGTCGGAGTCCGTCCAATTGTGACGTATTAGACGGGAGGTTAGTAGCGGATGTCGCGACGATGTCACGCATGTCACGACCGTGCGGCCGGGGCCTCCAGGCGCAGTATGCGGGCTATCGCGCGACGGGCGTGCTCGGGGGGGCACACCGTCGGGCACGGCGCGATCGCCGTCCCCGAGGACGACCGGTGGCTGCTGCACTGCGGCGACGCCTACTACTTCCACGACGAGGTCGACCCTGACGACCCGCACGGCCACCCGGGCATGGAAATACTCCAGCAGCTCACCGAGATGGACAGGTCACTGCGGCTCGGCAACGACGCCCGCCTACGCGAACTGGTGCGCCTGCACGGCGACGAGGTGAGCCTCTTCAACGCCCACGACCCGTGGGAACTGGCACGGTACATCGCCTAGGCGCACCTTCCCACGGGCGATCCGGCCCCGCCGGAAGGACTAGCTGGTGGCGCTGAGGTAGCGGGAGAACTCCTCAAGCGAGATGCGCCCGTCGCCATCGATGTCGAGCTTCTCGACCGCTGCCTCGGCGGCCTCGGCGGTAACCGGCTGGCCGAGCGCCTCCATGAGGTGCAGCAGCTCCCCGGCCGAGATCAGCCCGTCCTTGTCGGCGTCGACCAAATCGAAGGTCACCGCGTACTCGCTCATTGCCACTCCTCGTTTGATCAGTCGTCCAGAACCATAGTCGGCTCCCCACCGCCGTTCACCGGTTTTGAGGTAGTTCACCCACCCAACAAGCCCCCTGACCGGCAAGCGCAGCCGCACCCCCTCTGCCCCCACCGCACCATCCGTAACGCGTCACCCTTGTGGCCATCACTGGGGCGAGACATCAGGAGGTCCAGGACGAGCGCGGCCACCTCCTGGGGGCGGGACAGGAACGGGTGGTGCCCGGAGTCCATCTCCACGATCCGGCCGGCCCTGCTGGGACGAGACGGCCTGGGTGGGCAGCAAGTGACTCACCCGTACCTGGTCATGGGTGGGTCGAAGGAGCAAGACCTCAATAGCTCAGTTTCTGGTTGGTTCCCAGACTGAGGGGTCGTGGGCGAAGAGGATTCTTCGGGGGTCGAAGGCGGTCAGGCGGTCCAGCCAGGGTCGGTAGGTGGGGAGGGGCTGGGCCAGGCCGTGGAGGGTGGCCTGGCGGGCCAGGTGGTCGGAGGAGAATTCGGATGCGAAGTCGTGCGCCTGGCCGGCGAGGATGACGGTGCCGTCGCTCTGCCGGACCACCAGCGACTGGTGCCCGGCGGTATGCCCGGGAGTCGGGATGATCCAGATTCCCGGCCAGACCTCGGCCTCGCCGGTGATCTCGTCGTAGACCACACCGGGGAAGTCGACGAGCTCGTTGATCGTGTAGTCGCCTCCGCGAGCGGTGGCCAGCTCCGTGACCTGCACCAGGATCGGCGTGCCGGCCAGTGAGGGGTTACCTCCGCAGTGGTCGAAGTGGAGGTGGCAGTTCACGACCAGGGAGACGTCCGCCAGGGTGACTCCGGCATCGGCCAGGGCGCCATCCAGACCGTTTCGCCTGGGCCGGTAGTGGGCCTCCGTCTCAGGGTCCGCGGCGCCGATACCGGTGTCGAAGAGGATGAGCCCCTCGTCGCGCCGCACCAGATAGGCGAGGACGGGCTCGACCCTCGGCTGCGGGCCCCCTGTCTCCGATGCGGGCCGGACGAAGTACCCAAGGTCGAGCCGGCGCACCGCCGTGTCGTTCCCCATCTGATCATTTTCGCACGGCGTCATGTCATTTCCGCGGTCGCCCGCACCTTGTTGATGCCGGTGTTGAGCGTCGCGGTCAGCGTGCTGGTGGTGGCGCAGGTCGGAGTGGACTACCTGACCAAGGGATGTGAGGCGGCCCGCCGCTCGCGAGGATGCGAGGAGGCGCATTCGCCTGCCCTGGTCCGGCCAGCCCGCCGGGAGACGGATGGGAGGAGATGACGCGACATGGTGGTAGGCGAAGTGAGCAAGTTCGAGCGCTTCTTCCGCGCTGCCGCAGAACTGGACGTCGACAAGGACGACCTGAAGCGCTACCACGGCTTCCTCGACCAGAAGGTCTACGACCTGCTCGTCATCGGCCAGGCTTCGGCGAAGGCGAACCGCCGCGACATCCTGGAGCCCCATGACCTGCCCATCACTAAGGGCCTGCAGGAGATCATGTACGTCTTCCGCGATCTCGATCGGGAGATCGAGGTGAGTCCCATCCTCGATCGGCTGACGGCCAGACCGCCCCTCGACGTGACCCTCAGCGAGGAGACCGAGGAACGGCTGCCCATGGTGGTAGGAGGACTGACGGTGGCACTCGCGCGTGCCTTCAAGATCCTCAATCCGGAGACGAAGAATCCGCAGACCCGGGATTGGGAGCGGGTCGAGCGGATCTTCGAGTTGCTGCTCTAGGCGGACGGCGAGATCGGAAGGGGACTCGTACCGATGGCCACCGAGGACGAGGCGGCGCTACGCGAGGAACTCCGCATGGTGGAGGAGGACCTGACGAGGCTGCGGCAGACGGCGGTGGAGCTGCGTGAGCGCGTCGGGGAGCGCTCCGACTCCCCGACCGACTCGGCCGAGATCTCCACGCTGATCACGATGGCGGAGGAGCAAGAGGCGTTCGCCGAGACGCTGGAAGCCAGGCGCAAGGAACTGCTACGCCGGCTCGGCGAGCGAGAGCAGGCGGGCGGTGAACAGGCAGGGCGGTAGCAGGCCCACGGTGAGCGGGCGGGCGGGCGATGAGCGCAGGGCCCGCAGTACCGCAAGAGTTCGGGTGCGTCAGTGCGTTTCGAGGGGCGCCTTGTGGAACGGCGGAGGGAAGGCCTCGTCCAGGACGTACCGATCATTCGGCGTGAGCCGGATTCCCACGGCCGCGCGGTTCTGGTAGACGTGCCCCGGTGTCCCCATCTTGGGGATGGCGTTGACGTTGTCGTGGCCGATCACCCAGGCGAGCGCCACCTGCGCCGGGGTCGCGTCATGCCGTTCGGCGACGCCGCGCAGCGCGGGATGGTCGAGCAGTTCGCCCTGCTCGATGGGCGAGTAGGCCATGATCGGGATCCGGTACCCCTGGCACCAGGGCAGCAGGTCCCACTCGATGCCCCGCCGCGTGAGGTTGTACAGGACCTGGCCGGTCTGGACCCCGGCGCTGCCGGGAAGCTGCGACAGATCGCGCATGTCGGGTTCGTCGAAGTTGCTCACGCCCCAGTGCCGGATCAGGCCCATGCGCAGGAGCTCGGCGAAGCCCGCGAGGGTCTGCTCCAGCGGGATCGGCCCCCGCCAGTGCAGCAGGTAGAGATCGAGATGGTCGGTCCCCAGGCGGCTCAGGCTGCCCTGGCAGGCGGCGATCGTGCCCTCGTAGGCGGCGTGGTGCGGCAGTGCTCGGCCATGCGCCAGGTGCCCTGCCCGAGGACCGGGATCGCCTCGCCGGATGGAAGCGGGACCGTGCACATGGTCGTCAGCAGCATGGCGGGAGTCGTACAGCAGGTAAACCGTCCCGGACGACCCCAGCGCGGCCGAGTCGATGACGCCGTACCCGCTGCCGCAGACCTGCTCGGGGGTGTACGGGTTGGTGGGCGCGCCGCCGGTTGCGCCTTCACGGTCACGGTCTCACCGCCGCGCGTCACGGCGCGGACGCCCCCGGCCGGCATGTCGTAGACGGTGTCGGCGTAGAGCCGGGCCGTCCCGGGGTTCGTGGCGCCGCCGTACTTCGCCATGGCGGTGTACCACTTGCCGATGTCCTTACGTCCGGTCGCGCTCAGGCGGTTCGGCGCTCGCGGGTTGGCCGAGCAGGCACAGGGGTGGCGAGGCGGCCTCGACCCGGGTCGGCTCAGGCCCGTACGGCGCGAGGCTCAGGCCCGTACGGCGCGAGGCTCAGGCCCGTACGGCCCGAGGCTCAGGCCCGTACGGCCCGAGCCCGGGACGTGCCGGACGGCTCAGGCCGGTACGGCACGCGTGGGACGCCGGGGGAAGCGGTGGGCGGCGACGGCCGCCGCGAAGGACGCGATGAACCCCTCCAGGTCCTCTCCCGCCGAGATGAGGACCCCCTGGTCGTGATCGAAGGTGACGTGGGCCGGCTCCAGCAGCTCGGCACCGGTGCCGAGCGCGCCGACGGCCTTGCCGTGCTTGTATGCCTCGGCCACGAAGTGGACCGCGTCCCCGTCTTCGGCGAGAGCCCGTACGCTCTCCTCGCCGCCCGGCACCACCACGGCGTCGAACAGCACGGACGCCGTGGTCGGCAGCGCCCTGGTAACCGCGACCAGCCCGCCGCCGGTCCCCTGTACGGCCCCGCCGTGCGCGGCGAGGGTCTCGCAGAAGGCGCCCCTGGCCGTGAGGTCCGCCATGAGGGCCTCGACGTGGGTGGCGTCCACACCGTCCGCCACCAGGAGCGCGATCTTGCGGGTGGCGATGGTGTCCGCCGGCTCGTCGTCCATGCTGAGCGCCGGGGAGCGGAGGCCGTGGTTGGGGGCGAGCGGCTGGCCCGGAGCGTCCACCCCGATGCCCGCGGCGACCCGTACGGCCAGGTCGTGGTCCACCTCGTTGAGGTTGCGGACGACGCCTTCCTGGATGTGGCGGGCGTCGACCTTGCCGAGCTCGAAGCGGAAGGCCGCGACGATGTGCTCGCGCTCCCAGTCGGACATGCTGTTCCAGAACAGGGTGGCCTGGCTGTAGTGGTCGCTGAAGCTCTCGCTGCGCTTGCGGATCTTGTATCCGTCGACCCGCTCCTGGTAGTGGGTGTAGCCCTTGTCACCCGCCGGCTCCGGCCAGCCGTCGTCCAGGGAGTTCGGGTGGTAGGCCGCCGGGCCCTTGTTGATCTGCGTCTGGTGGTAGCCCTCGCGGTGGTGGTTGTGCACCTCGACGATCGGCCGGTTGACCGGGATCTGCGGGAAGTTCGGGCCGCCCAGCCTGATCAGCTGCGTGTCGAGGTAGGAGAAGATGCGTCCCTGCAGCAGCGGATCGTTGGTGAAGTCGATTCCGGGCACGACGTTGGCGAGGTGGAAGGCGATCTGCTCGGTCTCGGCGAAGAAGTTGTCGGGGTTGCGGTCGAGCACGAGCCGCCCGACGGGACGGACCGGCACCTGCTCCTCGGGGATGATCTTGGTCGCGTCGAGGATGTCGAAGTCGAAGGAGAACTCGTCCTCCTCCGGTACGAGCTGGAGGCCGAATTCCCACTCGGGGTAGGCGCCACGCTCGATCGACTCCCACAGGTCCCGGCGGTTGAAGTCGGGGTCCTTGCCGGCGACCTTCTGGGCCTCGTCCCAGACGAGCGAGTGCTTGCCGAGCTTGGGCTTCCAGTGGAACTTCACGAAGGTCGCCCGGCCGTCCTCGTTGACCAGCCGGAAGGTGTGCACGCCGAAGCCCTGCATCATGCGGAAGCTCCGGGGGATCGCCCGGTCGGACATCAGCCACATCATCATGTGGGTCGTCTCGGGCTGGAGCTGTACGAAGTCCCAGAGCGTGTCGTGCGCCGAGGACGCCTGCGGGATCTCGTTGTGCTGCTCCGGCTTCACCGCGTGCACGAAGTCGGGGAACTTGATGGCGTCCTGGATGAAGAACACCGGGAAGTTGTTGCCGACCAGGTCGAAGTTGCCCTGCCGCGTGTAGAACTTCGTCGCGAAGCCCCTCACGTCCCGCACCGTGTCCGAAGAGCCGCGCGATCCGGCGACGGTGGAGAAACGGACGAACACCGGCGTGCGCAACCCGGGCGTGGTCAGGAACTCCGCCCGGGTGAGGGAGGCCAGCGAGCCGTCATAGGGCTCGAAGTACCCGTAGGCCCCGGAGCCCCTCGCGTGTACCACCCGCTCGGGGATCCGCTCGTGGTCGAAGTGGGTGATCTTCTCGCGGAAGTGGAAGTCCTCCATCAGCGTCGGGCCGCGCTCGCCCGCCTTCAGCGAGTTGTCGGTGTCGTCGACCGGAACGCCCTGGTCGGTAGTAAGGAAGGAGCCCCGCTGGTCGACGCGGTAGGCGTCGAGCCGCCGGTCCTTGTCGGTCCGGTCGTCGCTGGTCATGGTCGTATCCCCCGGGTCGAGCAGTGGGCAGGGCCTTCACGGCCCAATGTGGTGTGGTCTTGACGATCTCGTCGCGGTACGCGCCATGGAGGAGATCCACATGGCGGCTGGTCGGGGACTCGCCGTCTCGGAAAGGTCAGACGCGGGCGAGGGCCCGGCCCTCGGGACGCAGACGATTGAGCGCGAGCACCAGGGCGGTGCCGTACACCGTGTGCCCCGCGGCCATGACCGTCTGACGTCCCGGCCTGTCGCGGTGGATCGGCGGGAGGATCCCCAGGCCGGGCACCCATCCCTGGTAGCTGACGGCCCAGATCGCGAGGCCGTACACGACGCCCAGCGGCAGCCGGGGCCGGCGGCCGTCCACGACGACGGCGAACAGCGCGCCGCAGACGGCGCCGAAGCCGAAGTGCGCGACCGCGCCCAGCACGGCCTCACCGGACTTGGGCCGGTGCTTTGGGCCGGGGAGCACCGCCCGGGCGATGCGCTTGGGCGGATGCTCCCCCATCAACCCGGCCCGGTCGCCGGCGACCATCACGGCACTCATGGCGGCCGTCGCGAGCACGCCGCTGACGGCGCCCTTGACGAGGTTGCGCATCATTGCCGCTACGTGCCCTGGCTCGGATGCGGGAAAACCGATGATCGATTAAGGGTTCCCCCGTGCGAGAGCACGCGGCCCGGCGGGTTCGTCAGGGCATCGCCGAGTCGGAGTCCTGGGCGGACACGGCGAGCACGCCGTCGATCTCGGCGAGCGCGGCGGTCAGCTCAGAGATCGGGCCGGGACCGTGAACGGTCAGCCACAGGGAGACGGTCGCCTGGTCCTGGTGATCGGCCCGCTGGTCGACGGACAGCTGGGTGACGTGGAACCCCCGGCTCGTACACTCCGCCAGCACCCGCCGCAGCACCCCCCGGCCGTCGAGGTAGGTCAGGTGGAGCCGCGAGGGGGCGTACTTCGAGCGCGGAAGCCTGGCGGCCAGCGGGGTGAGGACGAACACCGCCGCGAAGTGCCCCACCGTCACGATGGCGGCCAGCAGCCACAGCCCCGCCCCCGCCGCCATCCCGACGGCGGCGGTGAGCCAGATCGTCGCGGCGGTGGTGAGCCCGCGCACCGCGTCCTGCCGGACGAAGATCAGACCGGCGCCGATGAAGCCGATGCCGGACACGATCTGGGCGGCCACCCGGGACGGGTCGAGGACGACGTGGTCCCCGATGACGTCACCGAAGCCGTATTTCGACACGAGCATGATGAGGGCGGCGGCGAAGCCCACCAGAGTGTGGGTGCGCAGCCCGGCGCTCTTCTGCCGGATCTCCCTTTCGAGGCCGATCGCGGCCGAGAGCAGGAACGCCAGCGCGAGCTCTCCGACCTGCTTCCAGCCCTGCCCGGCGAGGTCACCCAGATATGCGAGCGCCATCGACCCAGATTAGATCACCCATGGCTCCGGCAGTGGACCCCAGACGACGCCGGGCCCACACCGGGCCTGCTCAGGGCCTGCACCGGGCCTACTCGGGGGCCTCCGCCGCCGCGAGGGCGTCGGCGAGCACGCGGGGGGCCTCGGCGAGCGACGGGCCGTACCACGTGAGGTGCCGCCCGCTGACCAGGGCGGCAGGGACGCCGGGGAAGAACCCGGGGCCGTCGTCGGGCGTGAACCGGTACGGCTCGTCCGGCAGCACGACGAGATCGGGACGGGCCGCCAGCAGCTCGGGCAGCGGGATGCGGGGATAGCGCTCGGCGTGGGCGGCGTAGATGTTGCGTACGCCCAGGCGCTGGAGCACGTCGCCGGTGAAGGTGTCCCGTCCCACGACCATCCACGGCTTGCGCCAGACCGCGATCACGGCACGGCGTTCGCCTCGCGTGAGGTCGGCGGACCACGCCCGCCCGGCGGCGGAGAGCCACTCCGGCTCGGGCAGTCCCATGGCGGTGACGAGCATCCGCCGGAGCGAGGCGAGCGCGTCGTCGAGCGTTCGGACGACCGTGACCCATACGGGCACGCCGGCCGCCCGGAGCGCGTCCAGATCAAGGACGCGGTTCTCCTCCTCGTTGGCCAGCACGAGATCGGGGCCGAGGGCCACGATGGCGTCCACGTCGGGGTTCTTGGTGCCGCGCACCCGCGTGACGTCGAGGCCGGCCGGGTGGGAGCACCAGTCGGTGGCCCCGGCCAGCAGGCCAGGCGCCGTGGCCGCGACCGACTCCGTCAGGGAGGGCACCAGCGACACCACCCGGCGCACCTCGCCCGGAAGCCGGACGGGAAGGCCGAGATCATCGTGAACGATCCGGGACGGCCGCATCACCGGGCGCCTCCCGCCTGCCGCGTCGTGCGCGCCCACTGGTTCTCGCGGACCGCCGGAGCCAGCAGGGCGCAGTCGTCGCACATCCCGCCGCCGGGTACGCGGTAGTACAGGCAGCAACTGGTGCGGACGAAGAAATGGTGGCCCGGCGCGGGCTCCGCGGGCTCACCCGTGCCCGCCAGCGCGCCGCGCCGCAGCAGCTCGCCGACCAGCCGCGCCGCGCGGGGCCCGAGGTCCGGCCGCGCGGCAGGAAGGGTACGGAGCGTTCCGGCCAGCGCGGAGGCGGCGTTGCCCCACAGCAGGGCGGGTGCGATCTTCGTGACGCGCTGGAAGGCTCCCGCCAGCGGGTAGAGCAGCTCGGCCACGACGGCCTGGTAGACCGCCGCGGCGACCTCGCTCATCTCACCGTCCCGTACGGTCGTCCAGCCGGCCGTGCGGGGCGTCCACAGGGGGAGCGGTCCGGTCGGGGCCGCCCGCCAGCGTAGGTGCGCCGACGCGGCGACGGGGACCAGGCCGTGGGCGGCGACGGCCCCGACGACCGGAGACCACAGCCGCGCGGCCAGCCCCTGGAACAGGATCGAGGCCGCGACCCGGCGCTCGCCGGTGCCGAGCCGCCGTTCGAAGTCGGTGACCCTCGCCCGCAGCGCCCCGACGTCGGAGGAGAGCTCGCCGAGTGGCCGCCAGGACGGGTCGTCCTCACAGCCGGGCTCGGTGGAGACCGCGAAGTACGGCCCGATGGCCGACACGTCGGCCAGGGCCGCGACGACCAGATCCGGATCGGCCGTCACGCCGGGACCCCCGCGTCCACCGCCCACATAGCGCCTCCCGCCACTCGGAACCTGTCGAATGCCAGCGTAAGGCGACGCGGTCAGAGGGACTCCATGGCCTCCGCCAGGGGAACGCCGTCCGTCCGGGCCGCGGCGACACGGGCGGGTATGGCCGCCAGGCCCTCGATCTGGACGTTCAGCTCACGGGTGCTCAGCGCGTCGAGCACCGCGATCGAGTTCGTGGGGTAGTCGCCGTCGGGGTACCACCGGGCGAACGCCTCGTGACGTGCCCTGCGGCTGCCCTCCAGGTGCTCGGAGCCCGTGACCATCGTGAACAGCCGCACCAGGTTCTCGGGCCCGGCGCCGATCGACGCGAGGAGGGTCTCGATGTTGACGAAGATCTGCCGGCTCTGGGTCTCCGCGTCCACGCCCGCGAGGGTGCCGTCCGGCAGCAGCCCGAACTGGCCGGCGATCAGCACCAGCTCATGGTCGGACGGCACAGAGACCAGGTGGCTGTACTGGGAGAGCGGCGGGGCCACGCCGGGCGGATTCCAGCGACGGATCATCGGTCCCCCCTTTCCCGGCAGGCATGCCGCTGATCTCCCGGCCCTGGTGACGCCGTCGATCGTCAATGGTATTCACGCGCCTCGCCGATCACGGGACGGCGCGCGCGGCGGGCCGGATTGGGCCTTGCCGACGCCAGGAGCCAGGGTTACGATCCGGCCAACTCTTAGGAAACTTTCCTAAAGAAAAGAGCTCCTACATGCGCCGATTCGCTGCTGTGCTGCTGATGCTGGTCATGTCGACCTTCCTGTCAGCTCCCGCCGACGCCGCCGTCCGACTGACCGCGGCGTTCACCCTGACCGGCGGTCAGGGCAAGTTCGTGGTGAGCAATCCCGGGAGCACGCCGGTCACCGGATGGTCGATCCAGTTCGACCTCCCCGCCGGGGTGACCGTCAGCAACGCCCAGAACGCCACCACGACACAGAGCGGGACCCGGGTCACGCTCACGCCCGCGTACTACATCGCCACCGTGCGGGCGAACGGGAACACCGACCCGTACAGCCCCACCTTCACGCTCAGCTCGCCCGTACAGCCGACGAGCTGCACCATCAACGGGGCGAACTGCGACGGCAGCGGCGACCCGCCGCCACCGGCGGCCCCGGTGACCGCCACGTACTCGGCCAGTGGCACTCAGGCCAAATTCGTGGTCAGCAACAACACCGATACCGCGCTGAACGGCTGGTCGATCACCTTCGACCTCCCGGCGGGCGTCACCGCGAGCGGTGCGCAGAACGCCACCCTGAGCCAGAGCGGGCGCCAGGTGACGCTGAGCCCGCTCTACTACAACACGACGGTGGTGGCGCACGGATCGACCGAGCCCTACAGCCCCGCGTTCACGCTCAGCTCGGCGGCGGCCGAGCCCGCGAGCTGCCGCGTCAACGACGTCAGGTGCGACGGATCGCCGGACTCGCCCCCGGGCGCCCCCGGAAACCTGCGTTCACCGGTCAAGACCACCAAGACCGTGTCGCTGGCGTGGGACGCCGCCACCGCGGGGAGCCTGCCGATCACCGGCTACCAGGTCTACAAGGGCGCCGACCTCGCCACCACGGTCACCACGACCAACGCGACGGTCACCGGCCTGACCCCGAAGACCGAGTACGCGTTCACCGTCAGGACCAGGGACCGCAAGGGCAACCTGTCGCCGGCGAGCGCGGCGCTGAAGGTGACGACCGGCGACCCCGCCGACGACACCCAGGCGCCGACCACGCCCGCGAACCTGCGCGGTACCGGCACGGGCTCCGCGAGTGTGTCGCTCGCGTGGGACGCCTCCACCGACAACAAGGGCGTCGCGGGATACGACGTCTACACGGGCACGACGCCGGTGACGTCCGTGACCGGCACCACCGCGACGGTCACCGGCCTGTCGCCGTCCACCGAGTACACCTTCACCGTGCGGGCGCGCGACCTTTACGACAACGTCTCGGCGCCGAGCGCCGCGCTGAAGGTGAGCACGGCCGACATCATCGGCAGCGGGTACGCCAGGGTGGGGTACTTCGTGCAGTGGGGCATCTACGGGCGGCAGTACTTCGTCCGCAACCTCGACACGACCGGCGCCGCCGCCAAGCTGACCCACCTCAACTACGCCTTCGGCAACATCGACCCGGTCAATTTGACGTGCCTCAACGGGGTGACCAAGGGCACCACGGCGAACCCGCAGGACCCGAACCAGGGTGACGGCGCGGGCGACGCGGACGCCGACTACGGCAGGCCGATGAGCGCGGCGCAGTCGGTGGACGGCGTCGCCGACACCGGCTGGGAGAACCTGCGGGGCAACTACAACCAGCTCCGCAAGCTCAAGGCCAAGTACCCGCAGCTCAAGGTGCTGATCTCGCTGGGCGGCTGGACCTACTCGAAGTACTTCTCCGACGTGGCGGCCACGGACGCGTCGCGGCGCAAGTTCGTGAGCTCCTGCGTCGACATGTACATCAAGGGAAACCTGCCGGTCTACAACGCCGCGGGCGGGCCCGGCAGCGCGGCAGGGATCTTCGACGGGATCGACCTCGACTGGGAGTGGCCGGGCGCCGAGGGCCACCCCGGCAACCACGTGAGCCCGAACGACAAGGCGAACAACACGCTGCTCATCGCCGAGTTCCGCAGGCAGCTCGACGCGCTGACCCAGGAGACCGGCAAGCGCTACCAGCTCACAGCCTTCACCCCGGCCGACCCCGCGAAGATCGCCGCCGGCTGGGACCTGCCCCAGGTGGCCAAGTCGCTGGACATCTTCAACATCCAGGGGTACGACTTCCACGGAGCCGGGAGCGACAACTCCTGGGAGCCCAACAGGACGGGCCACCAGGGCAACCTGTACGCCGACACCGACGACCCGTACTCCTTCCACTTCAGCGTCGAGAACGCGGTGAACCTCTACCTGCAGGCCGGGGTCAACCCCCGAAAGCTGACCATCGGCCTCGCGTACTACGGGCGCGGCTGGCAGGGGGTCGCCGACGGCGGGAAGCTGGGCGAGTGGCAGGCGGCCAGCGGCGCGGCGCCCGGCCAGTTCGCGGAGGAGGCGGGTACCCGCGGGTACGCCAACCTGGTGGCGGGCGTGCCGGGATGCACGGTTCAGCACGACACGCAGTCGGTGGCGACGTACTGCTTCACCGGCAACGGCGGCCAGTGGTGGAGCTTCGACGACACGTGGTCGATCGCCCGCAAGACCGCCTGGCTGCGGACCAAGGGCCTGCTCGGCGCGATGATCTGGGAGATGTCCGGCGATCCCGGCACGCTGACCACAGCACTCGACGCGGGCCTCAAATAGCGGCGACCATGCGGCCCTGAACAGCCGGAATCGTCCACGACGCCGCCCCGGAAACGGCCGGAACCGTCCCCGGGGTCGTCCACCAGGCCGGGGCCGTTCACGACGCCGGGCCGTCCACGGCGAGCGGACGCGCCTGCCGCACCGCAGGCGCGTCCGAACGCCAATGTGATGACCGGGTCGTATGTTACCAACAGGTCAGGAACTTGTAATGTGAGGTTGTAAATCAGACCAAGCTGGCTGACATTCTGATCGTCAGATTCGCTTCGGGGGAGCCCCCAGGAGTCCAGCTTGGAATTCCGCAGCCGTACCCTCACTCTCCTGCTCCTCGCCGCGGTCGCGTTCGCGTCCGTCCCGGCCTCGGCCATCGCGGCGGCCCCGCCGGTCCCCGGCTCCATGGCCTCGATGGGCGACTCCATCACCCGCGGGTTCAACGCCTGCGGCTTCTACGTCGACTGCCCGTCGCGGTCCTGGTCCACGGGGTCGTACGACAGTGTGAAGAGCCACTACCTGCGCATCCGCACCGTCAACCCCTCCCTGGTGGCCTACAACGACGCCAAGTCGGGAGCCAAGGTCGCGGACATGCCGGGCCAGGCCCAGCAGGCCGTCTCCCAGGGGGCCGAGTACGTGACGATCCTGATCGGGGCCAACGACGCATGCGCGTCGTCGGAGTCCGCCATGACCTCGGTGGCCGACTTCGAGTCCAGCTTCCGCACGACGATGCGGACGCTCACCACGGGACTCCCCGGTTCGTCGATCTTCGTCGCCAGCGTTCCCGACATCAAGCGGCTGTGGCAGGTCGGAAAGGACAGCTCCTCGGCCCGTACGGCGTGGGCGGCGCTCGGCATCTGCCAGTCGATGCTCGCGCGCCCCCGGTCCACCGACGCGGCCGACAACGACCGCCGCGACCGGGTGCGCCAGCGCGTCGCCGACTACAACGCGGTGCTCGCCAGGGTGTGCGGCGAGCAGGCGGGGTGCCGCTACGACGGAGGCGCCGTGTTCGGCTACCCGTTCGCCCTCTCCGACATCAGCACCTGGGACTACTTCCACCCCAACACCACCGGCCAGCATGTGCTGGCCGAGGTGACCTACTCCACCGGCTTCGGCTGGTGAACGCGCCTGCCCGCGGGGCACCCGTGCTCATGCCCGGCCGAGCCGGAAGCGGATGAGTTGGCCCGGCCGGGCCTGCGCCGCGCGGTCGACGTCGCGCGTGCGGACCACCGCGATCACCGGGTAGCCGCCCGTCACCGGATGGTCGGCAAGGAAGAGCGTCGGGTTGCCGGAGGGCGGCACCTGGAGGGCTCCGGGGACCATCCCCTCGGGCGGCAGCTCGCCTTCCCGCACCCGCTCAAGGCGCGGCCCGCGCAGCCGCATGCCCACCCGGTCGCTGTCGCCGGTCACCTCGTACGGCTCCGAGCACAGTTTCTTCAGTGCCTCCTCGCTGAACCAGTCATCGCGCGGGCCGGGCAGGATCTCCAGGACCGGCTCGCGCGGATGGAGTTCGAACACCGGCGCGAGGTCGACGACGGGGAACCCGATGGGCGGCGGCCCGACCGGCAGGAGCGAGCCGGGTGCCGGGCGCCCGGGGCCGAGCCCAGCCATGACGTCCGTGGCCCGCGACCCCAGCACCTCGGGCACGTCCAGCCCGCCGCGGACCGCGACGTACGTGCGCAGCCCGCGCCTCGGCACGCCGAGCCGCAGCGTCGCCCCGTCGGGGAGGCGTTCGACGGCCTGGTGGCCGATGCCCCGCGTGCGACCGGCGGCGTCGGTGATCGTGGCCGGGCAGACCGCCCCCGCGAGCGCGACGAGCAGGTTCCCTCGGGCCCGCACCTTCAGCCCGCCCAGGGTGACCTCCAGCGCCGCCGCGCCTTCGGGGTTGGCCAGCAGGCGGTTGGCCAGCCGCAGCGCGCCCCGGTCCGCGGCCCCGGACCGGCCCACGCCGAGGTCGCCACGGCCAGGACGCCCGAGGTCCTGCACGGTCGCCATCGGCCCGGTGGCCAGCACCTCCAGAACCCTGCGCTCAAACACGCCGCACCTCCGTGACACAGGCCCGCTCACCGTGGGAAGGCCGCCGCTCACGCACGGAGCACCTCGGTGAACCGTACGCGCATGCCCGGCCGCAGCAGGGCGGGAGGGTCGGCACCGACGTCCCACACCGGGACGTCGGTGCGGCCGATGAGCTGCCACCCGCCCGGCGACTCGCGCGGATAGACCGCGCTGAACCCGGCCGCCAGCGCCACCGATCCGGCGGGCACCCGCACGCGCGACTCGTCCCGGCGCGGCACGTGCAGCCGGGAGTCGCCGCCGGCGAGGTAGCCGAAGCCGGGGGCGAACCCGGAGAACCCGACCGTCCACATCGTCCCGGTGTGCGCCTGCACCACCGCGCGCTCGGAGAGCCCGGTCAGCGACGCCACGTCGGCCAGGTCGGCGCCGTCGTACACGACGGGGATCGTCACCTCGCCCGCCACCGGCCGGTGCCCGCCGGCGCGGCGGGCGGAAAGGACGGCGGACTCCACCGTGTCGTGACGGGCGGGCCGTTCGAAGCGGACCAGCAGGGTGCGGGCCGCCGGGAGGATGTCGGTGACCCCGCTCGGCGGGTCGGCGGCGAGCGCGTCGTACAGCGCGAGCACCTCTCCCACGCCGCCCACCTCCACCAGCAGCGCCCGGTCGCCGCACCGGCGGAACATCGGGTTCATCGGTCCCCCTTCCCGCGCGGCGCCGGCGCGCCCGTGAACGGCGCCACCTCGACGCCGGCGGCCGCGAGCGTGGCGCGCACTTCCCTGGCCATGGCCACCGCGCCCGGGCTGTCGCCGTGGACGCAGATCGACTCGGCCCGTACGGACAGCGGCGTGCCGTCGGCGGCCTCGATCGGCTCGCCCCGCGCCAATCGCAGGCACCGCGCGGCCACCTCCGCGGGGTCGTGCAGCACCGCCCCCGGCCGGCCGCGCGGCACGAGCGTGCCCTGCGGGGTGTAGGCGCGGTCCGCGAAGCACTCGGCGACCGTGGTCAGCCCCGCCCGCTCGGCCCGGCGCAGCCACTCCGAGCCCGGCAGCCCGAGGACCGGAAGGCCCGGATCGTACGCGCGGACGGCGGCCACGACGGCGCCCGCCTGCTCCTCGTGGTGCACGATCGCGTTGTAGAGCGCGCCGTGCGGCTTGACGTAGGCGACCCTGGTGCCCGCCATGCGCGCGAAGGCGTCCAGGGCGCCGATCTGGTAGACGATCTCGTCGGCGAGCGCCTCGGGAGGCACGTCGATGAAGCGGCGCCCGAAGCCCGCCAGGTCGCGATAGCCCACCTGGGCGCCGATCGTCACCCCACGCGCCACCGCCGTCTCACACGTGCGGCGCATGACCGTCGGGTCTCCCGCGTGGAATCCGCAGGCGACGTTGGCGCTGGTGACGACCGACAGCAACGCCTCGTCGTCGCCGAGCTCCCACTGGCCGAACCCCTCTCCCAGGTCGGAGTTGAGGTCGATCGTTCTGATCACGCGAGACACGATGAACTCCTGATTTCCGAGATCTCCGAGTTTCCGTCAAGCCGGGCTCAGGACGGCCGCCGGGACGGGTCTCCGGCCGGCCGGGCGGCGCTCCCGATCGTCTCGTGGCTCCCGGTGAAGCCGATATATTCAACATAAGGATCGTTCAACGATATGACAATAGTCTCATGTTAGGATTCCGTTCTGTCGCTGCGACGAAGGGGTTGAGCGGGTCGTGACCGATGGCGGCGCGCGGGCGGCCGAGCTGCTCCAGCAAGATCGCGTTCTGCTCGGGCGCACCAGCACGGCCGAGCGCGTGGCGGCCATCCTGCGCCAGCGCATCACCGAGGGCGTGTTCGAGCCCGGCGCCCGCCTGTCGGAGGAGTCGATCGGCGCGGCCCTCGGCGTCTCGCGCAACACCCTGCGGGAGGCGTTCCGCCTCCTGTCCCACGAGCGGCTGCTGGTCCACGAGCTCAACCGCGGCGTCTTCGTCCGCCGACTCACCGCCGATGACGTGGCCGACCTTTACCGCCTCCGCCGCCTCATCGAGTGCGCCGCGATCCGTCAGGGGCTCGCGCTTTCCGGCGAGCAGGGGGTCACGCCTTCCGGCGAGGTGCTCGCCGCCCTTCGCGACGCGGTCCACGGCGCTGAGCGGGCGGCGGCCGAGCTCCGCTGGGAGGACGTCGGCACCGCGAACATGCTCTTCCACCAGGCCATCGTCGAGCTGGCCGGCAGCTCCCGGCTCGACGAGATGATGCGGCAGGTGCTCGCCGAGCTGCGCCTCAGCTTCCTCGCGATGAGCAATCCCCGCGCCTTCCACGAGCCCTATCTGGGGCGCAACCGCGACATCCTCAAGCTGATCGAAGCCGGGGACGCCCCGGGCGCCGAGCGGCTTCTCGGCGACTACCTCTCCGACGCGGAGCGGCAGCTCGCCCAGGCGCACTCCTAGACCGCGAGGTGTCGCGACCCCGGCCCAGGGGTAACCGGAACAATGTGGGCATATGGCATAAAAGGGATGACATGGTCGTGCACACCGCGCGGCCGTACAACGCCGAGCCACCGCCGGGCGCCCTGGCCGGCGAGCCCATCACGCCGATCGCCACCTTCTACTGCCGCAACCACGGCCCCATCCCCGACCTGGACGCCGCCGCCTGGCGGCTCACGGTGGACGGCCTGGTCGACCGGCCGCTGACGCTGTCCCTGGACGAGCTGCGCGCGTCCTTCCCCGAACGGACCGTCGTGGCCACCCTGCAGTGCGCGGGCAACCGCCGCGCCGGGTTCCTCACGGTACGGGACATCCCCGGAGAGGAGCGGTGGGGACCGGGGGCCACCTCCACCGCGAGCTGGACGGGGGTGAGCCTGGCCGACGTGCTGGCCTCCGCCGGCCTGCGGCCCGAGGCCGCGCACGTTGCCTTCGCCGCCCCCGACGTCTCCGAGCAGAAGGGTCCGCCCGAGCCGTACGGCGGGTCCATCACCGTCGCCAAGGCCACCGCCGGAGAGGTGCTGCTGGCCTGGGCGATGAACGGCCGGCCGCTGCCCCGGGCCCACGGCGCCCCCGTCCGCGCGGTCGTACCCGGCTGGATCGGGGCCCGCAGCGTCAAATGGCTCCAGCGCGTCACCGCCCAGGCCGAGCCCTCCTGCAACTACTTCCAGGCCGTCGCCTACCGGATCCTGCCCGCGGAGGCGGACCCCGACCGGGCCAAACCCGGCGACGGCATCTCCCTGAGCTCGGTCGCCCTCAACTGCGCCATCCTGCGACCGGGCCAGGGCGACCGGCTCCATCCCGGTCCGGTCGAGGTCACCGGCTACGCGTACGCGGGGGACGACCGCGCCGTGGCCCGCATGGATGTCTCCCTCGACGAGGGCCGCACCTGGCTGCAGGCGAGCCTGGACCCGCCCGACGGCCCCTGGGCCTGGCAGCACTGGCGCATCACGGTCGACCTTCCCGAAGGAGAGGCCGCGATCACCGCGCGGGCCTGGGACACCACCGGCGCGACCCAGCCCGAGTACCCCGGCCACCTGTGGAACCCCAAGGGATACGCCAACAACTCCTGGGACCGCGTCGCCGTCTCCTGCCGGCCGTGAACCCCCGCGCTGTAGCATCGGCCCGTGCGAGTCGCCCCCGGCGTTGCGCTGGTCACACTGGTCCTGTCCGGCATCACCGTTCCCGCTGGTGCCGCGTCCGCCGCGGCACCGTCGAGCGCGAGCGGCACTCCGGCCGCGGCGCAAAGCCCAAGGTGATCTCCTCCACCCTCAGGTAGCCGCCGCATCCGCCCGGTGGCGAGGGAGGGGGCGGCGTCAAGGTCAGGCCGGATCCGGCCATTCGCCTGACTGTGAAATTCATGATCCTCGAACACCGGGTGAAAATCCGCTTTCACACCCCCCGGGTAGGGAGTGCCTGAATCTTGGTCACGCCGGGCACTAGGGGGGCCCTATAGGGGCCGCCGGAGAGTTTCCCCGATATCTCTCGCCCATGATTCTTCCGGGTAATCAACCGCCCATGAACGCGAAAGCGGCCGGAGCGTCACGCTCCGGCCGCACGTAGCTTTCCCCACTTTCGGCTGGGGCTCAGCCCCAGGGGGTGTTGCCGTACATCACGGACACCGGCGGGGTCGCCGAGGCCGGGACCAGCGTGGAGGTCGCGGTGGGCACGATGGTGACGGGGGCGGTCTCGGCCGTCGCGGCGGTGCTGAGGGCCGCGGCGCCGCCAGCGGCGATGATCGTGACGACGATGATCCGGGCGGCGGTGGCCTTGATGTACTCCATCATTTCAGCTGACCCCTCGTCTGTGGCCTGTGGCTCACGTCCGTGCCGTTTTCCTGCTCGCAAAAACGAAGCTATTAGGGGTCGCTATCCGCTCGTTATCGATACGCTTCTCGCCCACCACGGGCCCTCGATAGCGCTTTTTCGGCCACGTCCGCCAGGGCCTGAGGGCACGGTTTCGGGAGCGGTCGCATGGGGCTCCGGGTCATGTCGGCACCAGGGTTGACCTGCTTAAACTCGGCTGATGATCTCGCGATAAATGCTCAAATAGCCGGACACCATCCGGTCAGCCCCCATCCGACGCTCGGCCTGGGCGCCCCGGGCGGTCGGTCGTCAGGCCAGAAAAGCCGGTGGTGTACCCCTAGCGCCCGATAGGGGTGCGGGGGTGCGCCGGACGGCCGGCCCCAACGGAGCGACCCTCACGAGGGGTGGGCCGCCCGCCGTTCCGCCGGCCTTACAGTGAGACGCCTCCGCTGGACTTGTACGGACAGAGCCAGGCGAAGACCACGCTGCCGAAGTTCACCAGCATGGTGTGCGGGGCCCGATTGGCCGTTTCCGTGACCTGGAGCCGGATCACCGCGCCCTCCTGCATCCAGGCCGCGACATCGTCCTCGGTGGGCCGGGCACCGTGCAGGCGCAGCATCTGGTCATGGGCCTGGCCCGCCATTCGAAGATGCAACTCGCACGTGGGCTCGGTGTCCGCCATGATTCCCCGTCCAAACGAGATAGACCCTGCGGAGTGTCGGCGTCCCTCTCAGCGTACTCCGGCCACTGCTACGGGCCCTGATCGGTCATCTGGAATGGAGATGAGTCCTGCTGAGGTCGGCTGTTTCGCCATGCGCCCTCTCAGGAGGACGATCGGTTCATCGAGACGGTTCTCAATGAGAAAGAACCTGTCTCCGTGCCGTATGGATTTCCTGCGGCCCCCCGTACGGCGAGCCCGTAGGAGTGGGCATGGACAGGACGGAACGCTCCGACCCGATCGTCGAGTTCGGCGAGGGCCGCCTGAGGATCTTCTGGCTCAGGGCCAGGCAGAGCCTGCGGCTCGAAGGCGACGTCGACCACACCACCCTCCCCGTCCTCGCTGACGCTCTGGCGTCGGCGACGAGGGACGGCGGCGCCTTGTACGTCGACCTCGGCGGTGTGGGGTTCGTCGACGTCGGCGGGTTGCGCGCCCTGGTCGCCGCCGCCTCCCGGCTCCAAGGCGGCCGTGGCCTGACGTTGCTCTCCGCGCCCCCGTATGTTCGCCGCCTGCTCGTCCTCACCGGCTGGGACCACGCGCCGGGCCTGCGTCCGCACGGCGCGGTCAGGGCGAGACGAGGAGAAGGGCCGCAGGCCGCCGCCTCCGCCGGGCCCGCCGCCGAAGCCCCTCCCGTACGGCTGAGCCTGTCGCCCGCCGGTGGCCACCTGCGAGGCCGTGGACGGGGTGAGTCCGCCGAGGCCGTACTGGCGGGATCAGAGGCTTCTCATGGGGTCACGAGCGCCGGTTCGGCCTGACGGGGGGTTCACAAGACGGGGGCTGACGGCGAAGGTGGCCGCGAGGCCGCTGGCCGTCAGCAACCGGCGCAGGTACCGCGTCGGGGCGAGCAGGAGTAGCGTCCCGCCGCGCCGCATGGCCATGCGCCTGATGAAGACCAGGACGCCCAGCCCGCTGGAGTCGACGAATGTGACCCCGGACAGGTCGACGAGAAGCCTGCGTCCCGGCCGGTCCAAGGCGGCCAGGAGGTACTCGCGGAGCGCGTACGTCGTGAAGATGTCGACTTTTCCGGATACTCGGCAGACGGTCCGGTCGGACAGCACGTGGGTGGACAGGTCCATGAGGACCTCCTATCGGGTGGACGCGGCCGACGGCTCGCAGGCCCTGCTCCCAGTGAAGCCCATCTCCGGCCGCGGGGAAACGATCAATACGAGAAGCGGCCATCACGAGAACCGATGACCGCCGCCGGGGAGATCAGTCGGCGGACAGGTCGGCGGTCGCCAGCCATCCGAGCCGGTCTGCCAGATGCCTGGCGCTCTCGATCACCGCCGTGATGTGGGCGGACGGATCGCCGGACCGCCACAGGAGCGACCAGGGATAGCGCGCGGCCGGTTCGGTCAGAGGCTTCCAGATCGTGCCGGGCCGGTTGGACGTGCGCGAGGAGGAGGGGACGCAGAGGACACACCGCCCCTGGAGCACGAGGTCGGCCGCCGCGCGGTTGCTCTCGACGGTGCCCTCGTAGACCGTGGGCGCGAACCCGGCCGAGCGGCACAGTTCTACGACGAACTGGTTGAACTCCGGTGTCCGGGTGTCCTCCCCGAGAAGCAGGGCCTCGTCGGCGAGCGCGGCGACGGGCACGCCCTCCTGGCCGGCGAAGCGGTGGCTTTCGGGGATCAGCACGCCCAGCGGGTCGAGCCTGACCAGCTCGGAGGCCACGCCGGGGGGCGTCAGGGACGCCCGGCCGATGCCGATGTCCAGGCGGCCGTCGGCCAGTTGCCGGTACTGCTCGGGCGTGCCGATCTCCACCTGGTGGATCGTCAGCCCCGGATGGCGCTGCTGGACCGCACGCAGGATCTGCGGCATCGAGTCGTAGCCGGCGTCGATGATGCCCGCCCGCAGGGTGGGCGCGGAGGCGGCGGCGGTACGGGCCGCCTGCGCGGCGCGGCCGACATTGTCGAGGATCTGCCGGGCCTCCACCAGGAACGCGGCGCCGGCGGCCGTGAGCTCGACGTGGTGGGTGCTGCGGTCGAGCAGCCGCACCTCCAGCTCGCGCTCCAGACGCTGCACCTGCTGGCTCAGCGCCGACTGCACGATGTGCTCGCGCGCGGCGGCCCGGCCGAAATGGAGCTCCTCGGCCAGGGTGACGAAGTAGCGGAGTTGACGTAATTCCATGCCCGTCACCCCCTTCCGGCCGGGAGCGCCGATGCGGACCGTCTTCTCCAACCATACGCGTCGGCCGTGCGTGATCGGGTGGACGGCGGGCTCACCGATCCGCCGCCCGAGCAGTGAGAGCTGGAACAGGCCCCCCTACGGGTGCGTCGAGTGCCGGACGCCCCCTTGACCGTCGTAGATCGCTGCCTCAAAGTCGTGTCGTAGGTGGCCACCTATCACGCACATGTCCCCGATTTCACGCTTTCGCGAGGATGTGCCATGACGCTTACCGATGCCGCCGAGAGCCGTCACGAACCCCTGCCCTCCACTGTTCCCAGCCGCCGAGCCCGCCTCGTCCTCCTCAGTGTCCTCGCCGGCGCGGTCGCCGCCTCCCTGTGGTCGTTCCACTTCGTGGACAGCGTGATCGGGGACAACGTCGCCAACACGCTGCTCGGTCACGATGCCAAGGGCACCGCGATCACGGGGGTCGTGGCGGGAGCCGTCTTCGCGTTCGTCTCCGGACTCGCCGGGACGTTCACCGCCTGCAACGTCGCCGCCTTCGGCGCCGTGGTGCCGCTCGTACGGCAGGGCGAATCGTGGCGGAGCCGCCTCCGCGAGACGTTGCGCCCGCTCAGCAGGCTCGCACTCGGCATGATCGTGGTCAGCGGGCTGTACGGCGCGATCGGCGCCCTCTTCGGAGAACGGCTACCGCAGCTCTCCACCGCCACCGTGGGCGACGGGCTGCCCGTACGGCTGCTCCAGGCCAGCGTGGTCTTCGGGATCATCGGGCTCGCGTTCATCTGGCTCGGCCTGGCCGCGCTCCGGCTCCTGCCCGACCCGCTGGCGCGGCTGGAACAGCGCTTCCCGAACGCCCGGCTGGTGGTCCTCGGCGCGCTGGTCGGCGGGTTCCTCATCGGCCGGCCGTACCCGCTGTTCCACAAGCTGTTCACCTACGCCGCCGAGACCCACAACCCCTTCTACGGCGCGGCCGTGTTCATCCTGCAGTCCCTCGGCAACGTCGTGGTCATGGCGGTGCTGTTCGCCCTGCTCATGCTGGCGGCCAAGGGCCGGTTCGCGCGGTGGCTGACGGCCAGGCCGGCCCGTCTGGCCACGGTGACCGCCGTGGCGTTCATCGTCGCGGGGACGTTCACCTTCCTGTACTGGGACGTGCGGCTGCCCGCAATGTTCGGCTACGGCTGGTACCCCACGGCTTCCTGGTAGTCGGCCCGAACCTGTCGGCGCCCTTCGCCTGTGCGAGGGCGCCGACAGCCATGTGGGCGAACCCCATCCGCGCGTCGCCCACCCCGTACGGCAGCCACAGCGCGCCCCCAAATCGGCACACGTCGGCCCCGTCTGGCTATGCCGCGCGCCGAAGACAAAAATCGCCTTGACAAATAAGTTTGTCGGTGGGACGGTATTCACATGTTCGAAGTGGCGCGGATCGGAGACCGGAAGCGGTCGCGGTCCGGCGCGGAGAACGGCGAACCGATCAACGAAGATCAACGGCCGGACGGGGCGACGGCGCCACGAAGCCGCGCGTCCACCCCATCGGCCGGATAGCAGGGCAAGGCGCAGTCCGCCTGCGTCACGACCCGCTGTGTCGCGGACCACCGATCACGAAGGAATGTGCGATGAATGCGAACCTCGAGACCGGCCCGGGTTCACGGGCCGGGCGGCGCGAATGGATCGGGCTGGCGGTGCTGGCTCTGCCCACCCTGCTGTTGTCGCTGGACATCAGCGTGCTGTACCTGGCCCTGCCGCACCTGAGCGCAAGCCTCGGCGCCGACTCCACCCAGCAGCTGTGGATCCTGGACATCTACTCGTTCATGCTGGCCGGGTTCCTGGTCACCATGGGCACCCTGGGAGACCGCATCGGCCGCCGCAAGCTCCTGCTCATCGGCGCGGGCGCCTTCGGCGTCGCCTCCATCCTGGCCGCGTACTCGGTCAACCCGCAGATGCTCATCGCCTCCCGCGCCCTGCTCGGCGTCGCAGGCGCCACCTTGATGCCCTCCACCATGGCCCTGATCCGCAACATGTTCAAAGACCCCAAGGAGATGGGCTCGGCCATCGGGGTGTGGTTCGCCTGCTTCATGGGCGGCATGACCCTCGGACCCCTGGTCGGCGGCCTGCTGCTGGAGCACTTCTGGTGGGGCTCGGCGTTCCTGCTCGGCGTCCCTGTCATGATCATGCTGCTCGTCGTCGGCCCCCGCCTGCTGCCCGAGTACCGTGACCCCAACCCCGGACGCCTCGACCTCGCCAGCGTCGCCCTGTCCCTGGCCGCGATCCTGCCCGCCATCTACGGCCTCAAGGAGCTCGCCCGTACCGGCGCCCACCCCGCCCCCCTGGTCGCCCTGGCCGCCGGCATCGCCATCGGCATCGTGTTCACCCTGCGCCAGCGCACCCTGCAAAGCCCCCTGCTGGACGTGCGGCTGTTCGCCAACCGGTTCTTCAGCTCCGCCATGGGCGTCGGGCTCCTGGCCGGCATCGTCATGGCCGGCACCACCCTGCTGTCCAGCCTCTACCTGCAAACGGTCCAGGGCCTCGGCCCGATGAACGCCGGCCTGTGGCTCCTTCCCCAGAACATCGCCATGGTCGTCGGCTCCATGGCCGCCCCCGCCCTGGCCCGCGCCATCCGCCCCGCCTACGTCATCGCCGCCGGTCTGATCGTGGCCGCGGCCGGCCTGATCATCCACACCCAGGTCCCCGTCACCGGTGGCCTGCCCTACCTCATCACCGGCCTGGTCCTCGCCTCCTTCGGCATCGCCTTCCCCATGTCCCTGACCATGAACCTCGTCATGGGCGCCGTACCCCCGCACAAGGCCGGCTCGGTCGCCTCCATCAGCCAGACCAGCGGCGAGTTCGGCGTCGCCATGGGTGTCGCCGCCCTGGGCAGCCTGGCCACCTTCGTCTACCGCACCGACCTCGCCGGCGACCTGCCCGCGAACCTGCCCGCCACCGCCGCCCACACCGCCACAGAGAGCATCACCGCCGCCCTGGCCACCGCCCAGAACCTCACCGGGCGACTCGCCACCGACCTGGTCACCACGGCCCAGACCGCCTACACCACCGGCCTCAACACCGTCGCCGCCGTCGGCGCCGCCATCTTCATCGCCCTGGCCGTCATCTCCGCCACCATCCTGCGCAACACCAACCAGCCCACCACCCCCGACCAGCCCACCGACGAGGAGCCCCCCTCCGTCACCGACCAGACCGCACCCGCCCACCAGCCCACCCCGGCCGCCGCGACCACCACCCACAACGACCACGCTCCCGCCAAGGACGACCACCCCGTCCTGACCGCCATCGACTGATCCCCCTCACCCCCCAACAGGAGCCGGGCAGCCACGGAACCACCCGTGGCGGCCCGGCTCCTTCCGTGTGCGCGGCAGACCTTTGACAAAAATCTGGTTTACGTACAAAATTGTTTTTGCGATGAGAGACATCCTGTACCTGGAGCAGATCGAGCAGGCCGAAGCCCTGCTCAAGCCGCAGCGCATAGAGGTGTTGCGGCAGCTCGCCGAGCCGCGCACGTGCGGTGAGGTGGCGGCACGGCTGGAGCAGACGCCGCAGCGCGTCTACTACCACGTCAAGCGCCTGGTGGAGGCGAGCCTGGTGGAGCAGGTGTCCGAGCGCCGGGTGCGCGGCATCAACGAGGGCATCTATCAGGCCGGCGCCCGTTCGTACTGGCTGTCGCCGGGCCTGGTCGGCCGCATCGGCCTGCGCGCGACGCGGGACGAGCTGAGCCTCGGCTACCTCCTTGACCTGATGGAGGAGGTCCAGGCCGACATCGCCGGGCTCGACCGCGCCCGGCCCGAGTTGCCCTCTGTGGGGGTGTCGGGGGAGATCCGCGTGCCGCCCGAGCGCCGCCAGGAGTTCCTCAACGATCTGCGGAGCACGCTGCAAGACCTTTTCACCCGCTACGGCGGCGCCGAAGGCGACGCGTTCAAGCTGGCCGTGGCCTGTTACCCCAAGGGAGAGCCCCGTGAGTGAACCGATGACGCTGCGCGCCCGGGTGGCCGTGCCACTCAAGGAGGTCCATTACGCGCTGACCGACCCCCAGGCGCTGCGTACCTGGCTGGCCGAGCACGCCGAGGTCGACCTGCCCCACCGGTACGAGTTCTGGGGACGCTACACCCCCGACGGCGAGCGGGGCCGGCAGCGCCTGCTCCACGTCGACGACACCACGCTGCGGTTCTCCTGGCTGCTGGGCGGTGAGGAAACCACCACGGAGATCCGCCTTTCGGAGGAGAGTTCCGGATCGACCATCCTGACGCTGTCCCAGAGCCACTTCGACTTGCAGGACGCGATGACCGGCAGGACCATTCGAGGCGTCCTGCAGACGTTCTGGTACCTGGCCACCGCCAACCTCGTCGATTATCTGGAAGGCCGAGAGCTCACGCCGAAGTGCGACTTCACCTCTTCAGAGCTACGAGGGTGGTCGTCCATCGACGCCCCACGCGAGGCGGTGTTCGGCTCGCTCGTCGACTCCGAGCAGGTCACCAGGTGGTTCGGCTACCGCGTCGAGATCGAGCCGTACGTCGGCGGGCGCTTCGCCATGGGAGGCTTCGAGGCCGGTCAAGCCGCGAAGATCATCGACCTCGATCCCGGGCGCAGGCTGTCCACCGACTGGGCGGAGACCGGCATCACGACCTGGGAGCTGGAGGACTCCGGCGGAGGGACGCGGCTCACCTTCATCCAGAGCGGGTTCGACACCGAGCGCCCTCCCTACGCGGGCTGGATGGGCTGGCTCAGCGGGATGGCCGAGCTGCGCCGCTACCACGAGCTGAGCGACTGGAGCCCGATCTGGCTCGACAATGACGCTCCCGAAGGGGCCGCGGCGACCGGCTGACCGCCGCCCCGCAGGGCGGATCCCCCGGCGAGCGCCGGGGGATCCGCTGAGCTGTGTGCAGGTCAGGGGCGCTTGGTCTCCAGCTCCACGGTCTCCTCGACGGTGATCGGTTGGGCCGTACGGAGCGAGGGGTCGAGCGGGCGCAGGTAGGTCTGCCGCACGCCGGGCACCCGGTCCTCGATGACGAAGGTGGCCCTGGTGTACGCCTCGGACCCGGGCGTCTGGACGTGCGGCAGCACCCGGAAGTCGGCGGTCATGAGGTCGCGCTCGATCTTCGTCATCACGTAGCCCCGCTGGTTGTTGTAGAACTTCAGGTGCGGGTTGATGGCGAGGTACGGGTGCGCGGCCGGGTCGGAGTCCGCTCCGTTGCCGCCGGTGCTGATCGAGGTGGCGACCAGCTCCGATCCGACCGAGGGCCCGGTCGGGTCGTCGTAGTCGAGTTTCAGGTCACTGGCCCAGTGCGCGTGGACGTCGCCGGTGAGCACGACGGGGTTGCGCACCTTCGCGTCCACCCATCCCTGGGTGATCCGCTGACGGGAGGCGACGTAGCCGTCCCAGGCGTCCTGGCTGGTCACCTTGGCGGGCCCGGCGTTGTTGTCGCGCTGGGCGAAGAAGACCTGCTGGCCGATGATGTCCCACTGGGCGCGGGACTCGCGGAAGCCGTTCAGCAGCCACTCCTCCTGCGCGGCCCCGGTGATCGAGCGGGCCGGGTCCACGGCCGCCGGGCAGTCGTCGTAGCCGTCGCCGCACCCCTGGTCGTCGCGGTACTGCCGGGTGTCGAGCATGTGGAAGGTGGCCAGCCGCCCCCACCGGATCCGCCGGTAGAGCTGCATGTCGATGCCGCGCGGGATGGAGGCGCGGCGCAGGGGCATGTTCTCGTAGTACGCGCGGAAGGCGGCCTCGCGGCGGGCGAGGAAGTTCGGCTCGGGCTTCTCGGGCACCTCGTCGGCCCAGTTGTTGTCCACCTCGTGGTCGTCCCAGACGACCAGCCAGGGCGCCGCGGCGTGCGCGGCCTGCAGGTCGGGGTCGGCCTTGTACTGCGCGTGCCGCTGCCGGTAGCCGGCCAGCGTCTCGGTCTCGGGGCCCTCGTGGTCGCGGACGTTGCCGCCGGGGATGGTGTAGGTGTTCTTGGTGTACTCGTACTGGTAGTCGCCCAGGTGCAGGACGAGGTCCGGGCGGTCCTCCGCCAGGCGCCGGTACGAGGTGAAGTACCCGTGCTCATACTGGGCGCACGAGACGAAGGCCATGGCCAGCGCCCCGACGTAGGACTGCGGGTGCGGCGCGGTCCTGGTCCGGCCCGCGGGCGAGACGTATGGTCCGACGCGGAAGCGGTACCAGTACTCGCGGTCGGGGGACAGGCCGTCCACCTCCACGTGGACGCTGTGACCCCATTCGGGCGCGGCCACCGCCACACCCGCGCGCACCACGCGCCGGCACCGCGCGTCGGCGTACACCTGCCACAGCACGGGGAACGGGCGCGAGGGCATGCCGCCGAGGCCGTCCTCGGCGAGCGGTTGCGGGGCCAGGCGTGTCCAGATGACGAAGCCGGTGGGGTCGGGATCGCCGGAGGCGACGCCGAGCGTGAACGGGTCGGTGCGCAGGCCCCTTCCGGCCAGGCTCTGCGCGGTCTCGGCGGCGGGGTCGGGTTCGGCGAGTGCGGTGGTCGCGGGGATGGTGGCGACAGCGCCGGCGGCCAGTCCTGTCACGAGGAACGATCTTCGGTCGAGGTGCGACACGGGAGCTCCCAAGGCGATCAACGGTGTGGGACGCTCGTAGCCTCGCCAACGATCATGACTCCTCGGTTAACACCACAAGTCATGAAAAAGGCGACATATTCCATCTAGGACGCCCATTCCGGCAATTTCCTACCATCGCGCTTGTAATGCACCGCCGTCACCTGCGGAGCAAGGGCGCGGACCCAGGTAAACGCACGTTACCGGTGTTCTCCGGTCGGTATCGCGCGCCTGGCCGCACGGCATGTTTCTCGATATGACCTGCAGTTCTTTACTGATATGTCTGGGCACGGAGCGGCGGTAGGTCTGGGCATGGAGCGGCGGCCGGCTCCCGCTCATGACGAGGATCCGGCCGCCGGGGACGGCTTCCCTGCCAGGAAGAAGCTCGGGCTAGCCCTTGTAGGGCCATTTCCGCTCGTTGGTGTCCCCCGGGCCCCATCCCGACGCCATTTCGCGGATCTCGTTGCGGGAGGCCAGAGGTTCGTACGAGCGGCTACCGCTCGCGATGTCTCGCAGCTTGGACGACGGCTGACGTGCTTCCATCGGTGTTACCCCCTCTGCTGGGGCGGGAAATCGGAACGTGCGATGGCACCTTGAACGCCGGGGAACGTGCCCCACGAGACCGCCCTAAACATGCCGGCGTGTTATGTGGGCCGCGTCACACGAACTCGGATGGCCGGATGGCGATTAACGGCTGTCGTCCGAAAAATCCATCGCCTGGTGAAGAGCGGAGGACTGGTCCACACCTCGTGGCCGTCCGCCCAGGCAAAGTCCGCGCCGCCGAGGTGACCTCCCGTACGCCCCAGGGTGTCCTGCCCGCTCAGGTCATCGAGCGGGTGGGTCCGCATCCCTTGGACCGGGCAAAAATGCAGGTACGGATCCGGTGTAAAACGTACGGATCGACATTGCTGTTAACTCAGAATCATTTGATCGTGTGCTCATAATCATTGCCGCTGTCTGACTGTTCTCCGCCCTTATCCGTGTTCAGCCATTGGGTACTCTCTGAGCGGTCACATTCAGTAATCATCGCTGAGCGGAAGGTCTGTGAGTGGACATCTGCGGCGATGATTCGTACAGGGAGAAGTCACACATGATTCGCCGTCTTCTGGTCATTTCGGCATGCGCCGGCATGGCCGTCATCGCTCCCGCCGCCATGGCCTCCGCCGACGCGGCCAAGCCAGCGAAGATCGCCAAGAGCGCCAAGGCCGACTGCTGCCCCTGTGGCCCGGCCGTCGTTCCCACCGCGATCGTTCCCGCGGTCGTCGGTGCCGGGTGCGGCCTCGGCGGGGGCTACGGCCTCGGCGGGGGCTACGGCCTCGGCTACGGCGCCGGGTACGGCCTCGGGTACGGCCTCGGGTACGGCGGCGGCTACGGTCTCGGGTACGGCGCCGGTTACGGCGGCGGCTACGGCTACGGCGCCGGTTACGGCAGCGGGTACGGCGGCGGCGTCGGGTACGGAGTCGGCGTGGGCGGCGGCGGCGGCCGCGGCCTCGGCCTCGGCCTCGGCCTGGGTCTTGGCCTCGGCCTCTGACTCGCGTCATAGCGAGAAAGGCGGCGCTCCCCGGACTTCGGCCCGTGGCAGCGTCGCCTTTTCGCGTGTCAGCCGGTACGGCCGGCCGGGTGGCCGACGGTACCGGCGTCAAGAATGCTCGATCACCTAAGGGCTAGCGCCCAAGGGGTCCGTTGGTAAGCGGTCCCGTTCCCAGATTCGGGCTCGGTGCCTGGGCGCCGAGCCCGGGGATCTGACCGGCGATCACCGGTGCCGGGCCGCCCAGCCCAGCCTGGACGGGCTCCTGGTGCAGAGGACGCGGGCCGGGGTGGGGCCCAGGGTGAGGGCCGGGACGCGGGTGCGGGTACGGATGCGGGTATGGGTACGGGCGCGGACGCGGGTACGGGTAGGTGTACGGATACGGATATTGATACGGGTACGGGTACGGGTTGACCACGTAGTTCGGCGGGTACGGCCAGCCGCTGGGGGTTCCGCCGTTGATGGGGACGCAGTCGTACTGCGGGCAGGGCGTCGTGAAGCACTGCTTGGGCGAGTACACGCAGGTGTAACCCGGCGGACACGTCACGTCGCCGCATCCGACTCGCGAGCACGCGAGCTCCGACGCGGAACTCGTGGACGTAGTGGCGGCCTCGGCCTGTGTCGCCGAGCCGGTCGATGTGAAGTGAGCCGCGTCAGCCGACGCGGCCGATCCATAGAACGACAGCCCGGCCACGATGGCCGTGGCGACAAACGCTATTCGGATCTTCATGAACCTCGAATTCCCTTCTTGAGCTCCCGGCTGAATCCACCGGAGATTCCGTAGATTCCGTGAATTCATGGGACATCTCGTGCACAGGCCTCTCGACCTACCGAGATCATCGCATTCAGGGGCCGCTTTTCACCGGTGGCGACGGCATCGCCGAGGTCAGGAAACAGTCAGGACGGCGGCGCGAACACACGTCCGCGCCGCCGTCCTGATCGTTTCCGATGAATCCGCTCGACTACCACTCGCTTTCGCGAAACACGGTCGTTATTGTTGACCTATTGGCGTGGATTCGCCGATTTATCATGAACATTGTGATCTTTAAATAATTTGTCGGTCTAGGGCGATTTCCGGGCGAGGCCGCGACGAACAGCCGCCTGGCCCCGACCCGGTCCGACAGCCGGCCCCCGACCACGAGGAACCCCGCGAACAGGACCGCGTAGGCGCTGACGACGCGGGAGTCGAGTCCGCCCGGCTCGGTTTCGCACTGCCCGCAGGCAGGAAGCACTGAGCACTGCCAATGACGGGCGTCGCCGACGTAGGGTTTGAAAGCGAACTGGGAGGTGCGGCCGGTGGTCCGCCTTCCGCGGGGTGGCGTCAGGTCCGAGCCGCGGTAGGGGGTCTCTCGTGCCACGCCGCCTGCTCGGCGGCGCCGACAGCGCCGATAGCGTGAGGGGAACGACTCGGATGGGTTTGGAGGTCGAGAGCCGGCCGTCCGATTCACCGTACATAGAGCGGGTGTGGCGGAGCAGCAGCCATGACGTCGACCGGATGACGTCGATCGCGACGGCGCATTGGGACCTGGTCTTCTGGGAGCACCGCGGTCAGGTGAACGTGGTCGTTCAGGGGCCGGAGTCGAGGGCGAGCGCGGCCCCCGTCCCCGAAGACGCGACGTTCTTGGGGATCACGTTCTCACTCGGCACCTCGATCCCGCACCTTCCGATCAATCGGCTCGTCGACGGCTTCGCGGAGATCCCCGATGCCACGCGCAGATCGTTCTGGCTGAAGGGTTCGGCCTGGCGCCTTCCCGACTACGACAATGCCGAGGTGTTCGTACGGCGGCTGGTGCGTGAGGGCGTTCTGGTCTGTGACCCGATCGTCGCCGCCGTGCTCGGCGGCGCGTCGCCGGACGTGTCCGAACGCACCATCCAGCGGCGCTTCGTGGCGGCGACCGGACTCACCCGCGGCGCGATCCGGCAGATCAATCGTGCCAGGCAGGCGACGGTCCTGATCCAGGAGGGTGTGCCGGCCCACGACCTGGTCCATCGGCTCGGATACTTCGACCAACCGCACCTGGCGCGGTCGCTGACCCGTTTTATCGGGCGGAACGTCACGCAGTTGAGCGGTCGCGATCCGTCGGAGCCACTGTCGCTTCTGTACAAGACCTGAGCGCTTGTCCGCGCCTAACCTCCCAGTCGCAGCCATCATGCCCGGCTCCGGCCAGGCACCGCCCTGCGACAGTTCGACGGAGTTCCGGCTGGAGCGCTGGAGTTCGATGCCGTACGGAGAACGCCGATCGGCTCGCCCGCTCCTCCACTGCCGGTCTTCAACGAGGAGGTCATCATGAGGAAGCTGATCGTGTCCGAGTTCGTCTCACTTGACGGAGTGATGCAGGCTCCGGGGGGAGAGCCGGGTTTCCGGCACGCCGGCTGGGTGCTGGAGCGCTTCGCCCCCGAGCATGACACCTACCGTTACAAGGAACTGCTTGAGACCTCTGCCCTGCTGCTCGGGCGTGTCACCTACGAGGGGTTCGCCGCCGCCTGGCCCGGGGTGACGGGCGAGTTCGCCGACCGCATGAACGAGCTGCCCAAGTACGTGGTGTCCAGCACGCTGCGCGAGCCGCTGAACTGGAACGCCACCCTCCTCAAGGGCGACCTGACCAGCGAGGTCGAGGCGCTCAAACGCCAGGATGGCGACCGCCACCTCTTCGTCCACGGCAGCCGCTCGCTCGCCCAGGAGCTCTTGAAACGGGGCCTCGTGGACGAGCTGCGGCTCATGGTCTTCCCCGTCGTCCTCGGATCGGGTGCGCGCCTGTTCCCCGAATCGCCCGACCAGACGGCGCTGGAGCTGGCCGAGAGCCGCGCTCTCGACTCCGGCGTGATCGCGCTGACCTACGTCCCCAAGTAACCCTGAGAAAGCCTGGAGATCAGCCATGAACACCATCACCTCCAAGGACGGCACCCCCATCGCCTTCGAACGGCACGGTGAGGGGACGCCGTTGATCCTCGTGTACGGCGCCACCGGACACCGGGAGTTCATCTCGCTCGGAGCCCAGCTCGGCGGCCTGCTCGGCGCGACCCACACGGTCTACGCGTACGACCGCAGGGGTCGCGGAGGTAGCGGCGACACCGTCCCCTTCAGCGTGGAGCGCGAGATCGAGGACCTGGCGGCGCTCATCGCCGAGTCGGGCGGAACGGCCAACGTCTGCGGCTTCTCCTCGGGCGCGGTGCTGGCCATGGACGCTGCCGCCGCCGGGCTGCCCATCACCCGGCTGGCCCTGTACGAGCCCCCGTTCGTGGTCGACGACGCCCGCCCGGCCGTGCCCGGCGACTACCTGGAACGCCTTGACGCGTACCTGGCCGAGGGACGGCGTGGCGAGGCCCTGGAGCTGTTCTTCACCGGGCCGTGCGGCATCCCCGCGGAGTTCGTCGCCGGGATGAAGGCCGCTCCGATCTGGCCCGAGCTGCAGAAAGTCGCCCCCACCCTCGCCTACGACGGCCGCTTCATGGCGGACACGATGACCGGCCGCCCCCTCCCGCGCGACCGCTGGTCCTCCATCTCCGTCCCCACTCTCGTGATGTACGGCGGGGCGACCGAACCCTGGCTGGTGAACGCCGCCCGCGCGGTCTCCGACCTTCTCTCCTCGGCGAGCCTGATGGAACTGTCCGACCAGACCCACGATGTCGCCGCCGAAGCCCTGGCCCCCGCACTGACGGCCTTCTTGGCCGACGGAGAGCGCGCCTGAGCCCACAGAGCCGGTCAGGAGGCGGTGCAGGTGAGGGACGGTGTGGCGGCGGTGCCGTTGGCGGTGAAGCCGAAGGTGGTGGCGGCGTTGCCGGAGAGCTTGCCGTTCCAGGATTCGTTGCGGACGGTGACGTTCGCTCCGGAGCCGGAGCGGATGCCGCTCCACAGCTGGGTGATGGCCTGGGATCCGGGCCAGCTCCAGTTGACCGTCCAGCCGTTGATGGCGCTGTCGCCGGCGGTGACGGTGACGGTGGACTGGAAGCCGCCGGACCAGGAGTTCACCGTCTGGATCGTGGCCGCGCATCCACCGGGTACGGGCGTCGCGGTGGGCGTCGGCGTCGGGGTGATGGTCGGGGTGGGCGTCGGGGTCGGGGTCGGGGTCGGAGTGGGGCCGGTTGGCGTGGGGGTCGGGCTGGAGTCGTTGAGGACCGGAGTCTGCCAGTCTCTCCACTCGGACAAATTGCCCTGAGCCTTGGACGAGATCCTGATCGCGCCGGGAGCGTTGCCCGTCTTCAGCAAGAACTTCTGGATGGTCTGCTGCAGAGGGGTCCGCCATTCGGGCCTGTTGGCGCAGTGGTTGCCGTCCTGGATGTCGGACCAGTAGGTGATGTTGTCTCCCGCGCCGAGCGCCTTGTAGACCTCCGCGCCGCCCAGGGCCGCCACGCTGGCGGACTTGGGACCCAGGTTGGCGATGTGGGGATTGTCCATGATGAACAGTCCTCGTGGTGCGACCATGGCGACCATTTCATGGGTGTCCACCGGCAGTCTGGTGGGGCTGCCCGTGAAGGAGCCGAACGCGTCGCCCAGCCATGGTTGCTCTCCGTAGGCACTGCTCAGGCTCTGGGCCCCTTCCCCGGGAATCCCGCGGAAGATGGGGACACCGGCGCTACCCGACTCGATGGGCATGGTCAAAGCGATGCGCTGGTCGAACGCCCCGATCACGAAGGCGCCCTTTCCGAATCGCGAGCACCCGGTGACGCCGGTCGCGTCGGCCTTGAGGATGGTGCCGTTGGACTGTTCGATGACGTCGATGATCCGGCTGACGCCCCAGGCCCAGGCCATGAGCAGCCCGGTGCTGCTGGAGGAGCCGTAGATGCTGTAGAACGCGCCTTGCTTGTTGTTGCGTGGCGTGCCCTCTTTGCCGACCGCGTAGGGGTCGTAGTTGATGACGGCGGCACCGGCCGCTCTGATGGCGGCGGTGTCGGCGCCGAATCCGCCGAGCACGACCACGGCCGGGAAGGGACCGGTGCCACTGGGCAGTTGGACGCTCGCCGAGAAGCTGGAGCTCTTGCCGTTGTTCGACACGTTCACCGTGATATTGGTGCTGGAGACGGTGCCGGTGACACTCGCCGGCTTCGCGGGTTTCTCGCCGTAGACGAACTTCTCCGCCAGCTTCTTGATCTCTTCCCGCCGGCACCGCCAGTCGGACTTGGTGGAGATGCGTGTGCCGTCCAGCTTCTTGAAGGGATCGGGAAGCTTGGCGTTGGTGGGCAGGGATCCTTGGTCGGGCAGGCCGGGCACCGCGCAGTTGGCACCGTCGTCTTCGACACCGGCCGCAAGAGGCGCGGCGGCCTCGGCGACCACTACCGATACCGCTCCAGTGGCCGCGAGCGTCGCCGCCGCCACCAGCGCGACGACCGTCGAACGGATCTCAGAGCGGCCCAATCTGTTGATCATCAGGGCTCTCCTTCCGGGCAGCGTGATGGAAACGCCGATCGATGATTCACGGACGCCGAGTACGTCAGGCGTCGAGCAAGATCGTGCAGAGCGCCCGATACCGCTCCGACGCTCGGCTCTTTTCTCCGGCCACCGCTTGTCGACCGCACCCAGTGTGAGAAACCCAATGAAATGTGTCAACGATTGAGCTGAAACATTTCGGAGTCAAAGGCGCTCTGATTAGCCTTGACTAGGGAATATGCACAAGGCGGGGATTTGAAAGTTTCGCCTCTTCGCAGTCGAAGGGCGACTACCCTGTCTGTTCCGGCTCTCGTCCCGAAACTTTTTCGCGTGACGCGCTGGTCTGTGCTTCGGCAGCGGTGAGGCGCTCGCCGCCGGCCATCCTGGTGAGGGCCGTGTGATGGACGTCGTGCCAGGTCCACGTGGTGCCCAGCCGTTCGTTGGCGCGCCGCAGCACCCGTTGTATCGCCCAGTACGTCATCGGCCGGGACTCGCCGCGACGGCTCCGCCAGATCGGCTGTCCCGGGGCGGGAAGCCCGTCGTTCGCCAGATATCGGCCCAGGTAGCGGAAGGCGTCCGGAGAGGCCGGGATCGGCTGGCGGAGCTTGGTTCTCATGGGGACGACATAGATGAGCTGACCGCCCCAGTCGACGTCCTCCAAGGTCAGCCTGAGAAGTTCGCTCACCCGAGCTCCGGTGCTGACGTAGAACGCCAGCAGAGCGCGATCACGATCGCCGCCCATCGCCGCGAAAAGCTCGTCCCACAGCGTGTCGGGGATCGGCCGTGGCGCTCGCCCCGCCACCTGCCGCCGCAGCGGGGCCCGCTGGACGATCGGGACCGGTTCCAGGGACTGACCGGGGGCCAGCACCTGCCATCGCTGGGCGGAGTCGGGAACCGGGTTGGTCACCGGACCGTTTCCGGACCGGCCATGGAAGGAGTAGAAGCCATGAACGACGGTCAACGCGTGATTGATCGTCCTCGGCGCGTACCCCTCTCGCGGTGACGGCTCGCCGGTCCTGAGGTTCACCGATCCCGCGGGACCCGGCTCGGACCGCCGATGTTTCCTCTGTGGGTCGCGTGCGGTCCGCAGCCAGGCGACCAGCGTCGCGACCTCGGCCCGGGTCGCCTCCTCCCAGCCGATCTCAAGGCACCACAGCAGCCGGTACCACCGCAGGAGGCCGAACGCGTAGCTTCGGCACGTCAGGGGACTGGCATTCCCGAGCATCAGATCGCGCAGGTAGGCGCTCACAGGCGTGAGTTCCTCCCCGTCGCCGTCCACGACGTGGAACGGCAACCGGGCCGGCCAGTCGGTGACCACAGACCCCGCCGAAGGCACCGGCCACCGCCCCTCCATCAGTGCGCGCCGTACGTCCTCGACCATGTCTCACCCTCCCAACGATGGTCGTTCCGGCCAGACCTGGAACCGGCGGACGGTCGGCCACCTACTCGGGGACTTCATCGCCCGCGAGAGCGGTCGGTTCCGCCGACGCCGTCTCGGCCGGCGCGATGATCACGCTGGGCGCCGGTACGGAGCTCGGCGCGGGGTCCGGTGACGGGTTCGGTGTGGGACTCGGCGCGGGTGTCCTGGGGTGCCCCTGCCCGTCGGCGCAGAGGGGATGGGACTTGTCCGGATCGGACATGGAGGCGTGCGACGGCTTCCGCGCGACACGCCTCATCGTGCCGGGTCTCTTCGAGGCGTCGAGCCCACCGGGGAGGTCCTCCTCCGCCGCAGGAGGAGTGCTGCCCGCCGCGGGCCGGCCGGCCGTGCCGCCGAGGTCGGCCCGGTCGCCGGAATCCGGAGGGCCGCCGTCGAGTCCGGTGTCCGAGGACGGCGACCGCGGCGTGAGCGAGGTCGTGTTCGCCTGGAGGTCGGTGTCGCCGAGCGATCTCACCACCACGGTGGTCACGGCGACGGCCATCGCGCAGCCGAGGACGCCGCTCGCCATCTTGAAGGCCGGTGACCTCGCGAGTCGAGGCCTGGGCGGCGTCACGCCGGCAGGGAAGGCGCGGGGCGAGGGCTCATGGTCAGCGAGCAGACCGGTGAGGCTCGCGAGCCTGCGTCGGCCGCGCTCCTCCCAGCCGGAGCCGTACCCGTCGCGCGCGACCGACTCCAGCTCCGCGAGGAACGCCTCGGCGCTCTCCGGCCGATCCGCGGCCCGCTTGGCCAGGCCGCGCCCGGCAAGGGTCCGCAACGCGGGGGGAACCTGCCTGATCGGAGGTTCGGCGGTCTGGTGCAGGTGGGCGAGCGCCGCGATGCTGCGCGCGTGGAAGGGCCTGATGCCGGTGAGACACTCGAAGAACACGACGCCGGCGGCGTAGAGGTCGGTCGCGGGCGACGCCGGTGACCCCGACCACTGCTCGGGCGCCATGTAGGGGGGTGTGCCGGCCCCGGCGATGCCGTCCCCGGAGTGGACGGCGATGCCGAAGTCGCCCAGCTTGCTCTCGCCGCCGCCCGTCACGAGGATGTTCTCCGGCTTGACGTCCCTGTGCACGATGCCGTTGGCGTGCGCGGCGGCCAGCCCTGAGAGGGATCTCTTCAGCAGGACGAGCGCGACCTCCGGCCCCGTCGGTTCCTCGGAGCGCAACAGGGTCCGGAGGGAGACGCCGTCCACCAGTTCCATGACGACGGCGGCGTGGCCTTGGGCGCTCTCGAAGTACTCGTGGAAACGCACCGTGAACGTACCGTCGAGCAGTCCGAGCGCAGGAGCCTCGTGCCGGAACCGAGAGATGAAGGCAGGGTCGGCGCGGAGGTCGCTGGAGAGGTATTTGATGGCGACGAGCACACTGCCGATGTCGTCGCACGCCATGACGACGCGTCCTGACGCGCCCGTGCCGAGATCGCGAATCTCGGTATAGCCAGGGACATGCCAGTCCCACGTGTTGCTGTCCATGTGGTCTCCTTGTGCGGCCGGTACGACACACCATCCGGCGGTGACCCTGGTGAGGGTGTAAGGAGTGACGTCGTCCGGGGCGATCTCGATAACGCTGCCGAGTAGGCGGGGTCGCTCGTATCGGGTCAGGATGTTCTGCCAGGGGGGCCAAGCCGATGCCGCGAGCAGTGCCAGCAGGAGTGTGCCCGCGATCCACCAGTGCACGTTCATCGTGACTTCCTTCATCGCAGGAGCCCGCTTCCGGGAGTCTGTCGCCGGCGGATGAGGCTCTGTCGTCGAATGCCGCGGAGTCGCGGAGGTGCCGACGGTCCCCGGGCAGGACCGGCGGAGAGAGCGGCTGCGATCCCCCATCGCAGCCGCTCTGTCGCGGCGTGTGCCTCCCCGCCCCCGAGCTTGCGGGGACGTTCACCGTCCGGACACACCGACATCCGGACGGTCGGCGGCGACATCACCGGCTAACGCGGGCTCCGTCAGCGGTGCTGGCCCCCGCCACCACCGTTTCCGCCGCCATTGTGGCCGCCACCGTTGTGGTCGCCACCGTTCTGGCCGCCACCGTTGTGGTCGCCGCCGCCGTTGTTTCCGGCGCCGTTGCCACCGCCGTGCTGGCCGCCGTTGCCGCCGCTGTTGTGGCCGTTTCCGCCGCCGTTGTGGTCGCCGCGCTGGCCGTACCAGCGTCCGGGCAGGCCGACGGGCTGGTCGCACCAGTCACCCGGCAGGTCGTACTGACGAGCGCCCACGTAGTACACCGGACGGGTCTGCCCGCAACCGGGAGCGACGTACACGCCCCCGTTCACGATGGACTGGCAGCCGGGCAGGACGTACGTGCGACCGCCCAGGACGTACCGGTTGCCCGGAGGGTCGTACCGGTGACCACGCAGGCCGTACCAGCGGCCGGGCAGGCCGAGGCCGGTGGGCTGGTCGCACCAGTCACCGGGCAGGGCGTACTGGCGGCCGTCCAGGATGTAGACGGGAGTGGTCTGCGCGCAGCCGGGGGCGATGTACACGCCCTCGTTCACGATGGACTGACAGCCGGGCAGGACGTAGGTGCGACCGCCCAGGACGTACCGGTTGCCGGGCGGGTCCCACCTGTGACCACGCATGACGTGCGCGAAACCGCGCCCGCCGTACCCGCGGCCGTTCGGGCCGTGCTCGCGGGGGCCGCTGTGCGCCCCCTGGCTCGACGCGCTCCCGTGGAGAGCGCTCCCGGCCGTGTGCGCCGCGGCCGTGGTCGCCGCGCTTGCGGGCGTGGTGGCCACAGCCGCGGTGACGACCAGGGCGGACGCGGCGAGGAACCCAGTGACGAGAGTTCTTTGCATCGTCAAGAGACGACTCCTTTTCTTGAGGATGAGACTTGCGGAACGGCGCCAGGCGCCGCCTAGCCGACGTAGCGTCGAGCACGTATCCCGGCCGTCGCCGAGATCCCCGTCCGAGGATCAAAAGCACGGACTCTCGAATCAGGTACGCGCACGGCGGGCATTGTCGCCTTCTTGATTGTCAGCAGATTTTGCTGACAATCTGAAGTCGAACAGATCGAGAGTGTGTACGCCCGCTGCCGCCGCGACGGCGTCCGCCGTGGTGCGACGGCATGTGCCTCGCTTGAGCAACCCGTCGATGCACTGCCTGGTGAGGGCCGCGCGGCGAGCGAACTCGGCCACGCTGGGGCTGCGATGTCCGGACATCAGGGCGCGCAAGAGAGCTGCGCTCCGCAAATGCATCTGTGGCTTACCGGCCATCGTCAACCTCTCCGACGGATCCTACGTCGTCATATTTTGCTGACAACTCGACTGCAGGTTGGACTCTAATCGAATGGGCAAGCGAGCGCAGGGGAATTTGGAAGGTTCCATGCACGTGGGAGTCGTCCTGGCTTCCATCTTGTTGACAGAACGGCTCCTGGTTTCACAGAGGATTGCTCCTCGGCATGAGGCTCTAGCAGCCATCATTGATGCGATCATGCCGAAGAGAAATCGAGGAGCTGACAACCAAATGCCGTCATGGGGCGTGACAGCCGATCCGTCCCCCACCCCTCTGAGCGACCGCATCCGCGACCATGTCAAGGACAAGGACCCCAGCATCCGGACGCTGGCGTTGCGGTCGGTGGATCCTGTCACCGGCCAGCATCTGACCGCGCAGTGGATCACCGACGTGCTGAGCGGCCGGGTGCCCCGGATGCCCGACCTGTGGCGCCTGGATGCCCTGGCGACGGGCCTCGGCCTGGACCCCGACAGCGTGAAGGCGATGGCCATCACTCAGTGGATCGGATGGGACATCGCCGACGTCCGGACCGGCGCGGGAGAACGCCTGCTGTTCCGGGTGCCCAAGGACTACACCCCTGAGCAGTGCGCACGCCTGGCCGGCGAGCTCAACCGGGCGATCAGCGCGGCGGAGCTCCACAGCGACAGGGAGGGATGAGCCGCCCGGGTCTGATGGACGCGTACGCCTCGGTTCAGGCAGAACTGATGGTTTTCGGCAGCGTACGGTCATAAACAGTGTCGTTCACGGATTCTCAGCCTCGTCTATTTCCCCTGCCGCAACGCGCGCGACGACGAATAAGCGATTGGATTCGAGCTGAGTGGCCGGGTGCGACGTTGCCAGGCTTCCACCGGCGGGCTGTGATGGGTCGGTGCGTACGTCGTCGGAGCCGTCAAGTCATCCGGCGGATGAAGTCACGGGAGATCCTGGTGCCCGCGTCGCTCAGAAAACTCGCCAAGTCCTCCGACAGGAGGGTCTTGTCGACCCCGATGGTGATCCCTTCTGGTGCGATCTCGACGACCGCGAGCTCATGTCCGAGGTCTCCGCTTCGCCGGACGCGGACGCGGAGCGCCGGCACCGGGCGCGTCTCTTCCACGGGTTGGAGCAGGCTGAGCGCTCGCACGCTGATCTGGTCCATAGGGAGCTTTAACTCGGGATCGAACTGCGTCTCATTGACATAGGCGACGATCCGGTGTCCTGGGGAAATGCGGTTGATAACGCCTGGGCAACCGTGCGGCAGTGGAATGCGGCGGTACTCCACCGATGGTTCTGACGGCGCTGACGGACGGATCATCCCATCCACCGTAGCCTCTCTGCCGGTTACTTCCTGAGCGTTTGCGCGGCGTGCGGCCCGCTCGTGTATCAGGAAAGCTTGACGCATCCGGCCTAGTGGCGATGGTGTATCAGGAAAACGACCGTTTCTCTTCATCCCCATTGGTCTCGGACTCCGCCGCGCTGATCGCCCGGTTGAGCTCGCCGGCCAGGCGTGCGCACTGCTCAGGGGTGTAGTCCTTGGGCACCCGGAACAGCAGGCGTTCTCCCGCGCCGGTCCGGACGTCGGCGATGTCCCATCCGATCCACTGAGTGATGGCCATCGCCTTCACGCTGTCGGGGTCCAGGCCGAGGCCCGTCGCCAGGGCGTCCAGGCGCCACAGGTCGGGCATCCGGGGCACCCGGCCGCTCAGCACATCGGTGATCCACTGCGCGGTCAGATGCTGGCCGGTGACAGGATCCACCGACCGCAACGCCAGCGTCCGGATGCTGGGGTCCTTGTCCTTGACATGGTCGCGGATGCGGTCGCTCAGGGGGGTGGGGGGCGGATCGGCTGTCACGCGCCATGCTGGCATTTGGTTGTCAGCTCCTCGACTTTTTCATCGTGACTGCCCTCATGATGCCCGCTAGATCCTGACGACAGGGAGCAATCCTCTGTAAACCAGTAGTCGTCCTGTCAACAAGATGGAAGCCAGAACCCCGCCCACGTCTGGGGAGGCGGTATTTGAGAAGGTAACCGGTAATCGGCGTCCATTGGGGCATGGGTCGCCGCATAGTGATTTTAGCAGCATTTGCCCGATTTTCGGACGGGGGGTTTCTCGCGGCGGTCCGCGAGGACCGAACGCACTCGGTCAGGGCCGTCGGATCTCGGGGTCATCGGACCTCGGGGTCATCGGCTCGCGAACCAGGTCCGTGGTCGGCTGGCGGGGGCGCGATCTGGTCGTTCGGACGCCGGCCGGTGCGATGGGCACGGCCCAGTCGCCGGCGATGAGTTCTCGGCACGGGGGTCTTCGGGTGCCCGGCTGCCGGGGGGTCGGGGGGCGGCACACCAAGAAGGCGATCCGGTCAGGCGGGGGAAAGCGGGGGGAGCGTCACTCGTGAGAGTTCGCGTCTACGGGGGTATGAGAGGCGCAGGCATTCGGTGCGACAGTGAGGCGCGGGCGTGCTGGGTCTCGCCTGTCAGCAAAATTCGCTGACAAACGAGACCCAATAAACCGGCTCGGGACCTCCGAGCTTGACTGTGAGCGCGCCGTCCTCGGCGCGATCACTTTCGCGTGTAACCGGTCACAGGTCGCCTACCCGACGGGCTCTGCCCTGAGGTGTTCGTCGTCGGGCCGCCACCTCGTGACCAGTTCCGGATCAGCCGCAGACGCCGCAGGCGCTGGCGAGGCCGAGGCCGTTGGCGACGAGCGCGCCGCCGGGCAGGTAACCACTGGCCACATAACCACCGGCGAGGTACCCGCTGGCCAGGTAACCAGCAGGCAGGTAGCCGGCAGGCAGGTAACCGGCGGGCACGTAGGGACCGCCCACGTAGCCTCCCCAGTAGCCGCCTCCCCAGTAGCCGCCGCCCCACGGACGGATGCCGAAACCGCCGCCCCAGGGACGGCCCCAACCGCCGCCGCCTCCCCAGTGGCCGCCCCTCGGGCCGCCGCCGGAGTGGCCCCAGTCGCCACCCTGGTGGGCCTGCGTGACTGTGACTGGATGGTGCGGAGCCGACGCGTCCGCCGAAGCGGCGACCGGCGCCACGACGGCGAGAGCGGCACAGGCAGAACTGACCAGAAGTAGTCGGCGAATCATCCTTGTATCCTCCTGTCCGAGTGCAGTCACTGATTGTGACTGCTGTCAACGCTATCCAGCCGTCGATCATGGTTCTGGGCGCGAGCGGGTCAAGGAATGGCAAGCAGTGATCGCCGCAGGACACACCAGGCCGATTCCGAGCAGACCGCTGCTGAGGATGTCGCCGCTCCGGCTGGACCCCGCCCGATCTCGCATCGAATTCCTCGTAGCGCCCAGATCCCGGGACAGCACCTCGGGGGCAGATCCCTCCCGGCCTCCCTGGCTCTGTTATCACCCGCGTTTTGGGCTGGTGCCACATTGGTTAACGACGCCCCGCGCTCCTCCCGGTAAGGAACTGACCAGCATTGGGTGATCGACCCGCCGAAGGCGAACTGTCGAGGGCTACCTTCAGTGCTCGTTCACATCCCAAAACGTATTCGGGGAGTTTTCATGCGCACTTCAAGCAGCATCCGGGGCGTCCTCGCGCTGGCCGCCGTCACCGTGGGCGGCGTCTGGCTGGGGATGGGCGGCGCGGCCGCGGCGGTGCCCGGCGGTGACGACCCGCTGGCCTCACAGGAGTCGTCGAGCACGGCGCCGGCGGTCAGTGGCCCGCTGACCCCGTCGAGCACCGCGCCGGTGGCCGGCGACCCGCTGACCTCGAAGGACCCGTCGATCACCGCGCCCGCGGTCACCGACCCGCCGGCCGATCTTCAGGTGCCGAGCGTGACCACGCAGGACCCCAGCAAGGACCTGATCACCGACATCCAGCACATCGGGACGAACCTGCCGGACGCCCCTGCTCCCGCCGCCGACCCGGCGCCCGGCGTCGACTCCACGCCGGGCCTCCCCGGCCTGCCCGTCGACGACCCCGGGACCCCCGCCGTCCCCGGTGCGGAGACGGCCTCCGTGACGCCTTCCGCGGTGTCCCCGCAGGACGCACCGAGCCTCGGGGACGTCGCGGTCGTGGCGCCCGCGGACGCCGCTCACCAGCCCGAGGCCGCGGCGAAGGACGACAAGGCCTCCCTCCCCGGGAACGCCGCGGAGCCGCAGGAGAACGTCACGGAGCCGCAGGAGAACGCCGCGGAGTCGCAGGAGAACGCCGCTGAGCCGCAGAAGGATGACGAGGCGGTGAGCGCCGACCTCCAGAAGATCCCGTCCGTCGACGCGACGCCCACCATCCCCGCCGTCTGAGGCTCACGCACCCAGAAAATCGAATGATCACTCGAAGCCGTACGGGCCGTGACCGGTGGGGGTCACGGCCCGTACGGCCGTCGTCGATCAAGGTATGGCCGCTCGGGATGCTCAGCGGAGCACGCGGCGGGCCACGGTGGTGATGTGCAGCTCGTCGGGGCCGTCGAGCAGGCGGGCCATCCGGGCGGTGCGGAACAGGGCGGGCAGGGCGGGCAGGCAGTGTCGGGACTGAGCCCCGCCGTTGACGGACACAACCGACATACCGTCAGCCGAGGGCTCGGCGAGAAGACCGATCAAGGTCTTTGCCCCCCGCCCTTCGTTCACGAGTCCTCTGGCGGCTTGTCCGGTCGGTCGGCACCGAGGGGACGCCCAACGCGCCCTTCCCGGACCGCAGGAGGCAGAATCTTGCGGGTGAAGCGCATCCTCATCATCGGCATCGGCGCCGGCGACCCCGGCCACCTCACCTTCCAAGGGGCCAAGGCCATCGCGCGCGCCGATGTGTTCTTCATCCTGGACAAGAGCGAGGCCAAGCATGATCTGATCCGACTGCGGCAGGACCTCATCGAGGAGCACGCACGCCGGCCGTACCGGATCGTCGAAGCCCGTGACCCCGAGCGCGATCGGACCACGCCCGCCTACACCGCCGCCGTCGAAGACTGGCGCACCCGCCGGGCTCAGATCTACCAGCGGCTCATCCAGGACGAACTGGGCGACGGGCAGACCGGAGCGTTCCTCGTCTGGGGAGATCCCGGCCTGTACGACAGCACGCTGGCCATCATCGAGGAGATCCTCGACCGTGGTGGCGTCTCCTTCGAGTACGAGGTCGTTCCCGGCATCAGCAGCGTGTCCGCGCTGACCGCGCGCCACCGCACCAGCCTGACCCGGGTCGCCCGGCCGGTCCACATCACCACCGGCCGCCGCCTGGCCCAGGAGGGAGCCGTGGCGGCCGACGACATCGTCGTCATGCTTGACGCCCACTGTGCCTTCGCCGATCTGGACGACGACTTCCACATCTACTGGGGCGCCTACCTGGGCACCCCCGACGAGATCCTCGTGGCCGGGCCGGTACGCGAGGTCGCGGACCGCATCCGCGAGCTGCGCGCCGAAGCCCGCGCCCGCAAAGGATGGATCATGGACACCTATCTGCTGCGACGGATCACACCTGCGGAGCAACGGCCTTAAGGCGGGTGTCCAGCCGCCAGTCGCGACCTGCTCGAAACCCGCGTCGCCGCGGCGCAGGACGCATGGCCACGGCGGCACGCGATGACGGCCGCTCTGGCGTGGTCGATCGCGATCCTCGTCATCTTCTGTAGTGGGTCGACATTAGTACGGTACCAATAGTAGTACCGTACTAATAATGGTACGGTACTACTATGGTGATCGAGGAAACCACACCGAACCGGCACGAACGGCGGCGCCGCGAGACCCGCGAGCGAATCGCCAACACGGCCCTCACCCTGTTCAGCGAGCAGGGCTACGACGCCGTGACCATCGCCGACATCGCCGCGGCCGCGGATGTCGCCAAGCAGACCGTTGTGAACCACTTCCCGGCCAAGGAGGACCTCCTCCTCGCCTGGCACCGCCCGGTGGAGGCCGACCTGATCGACCTGATCGCCCAACTCCCACTGAGCACTCCGCTGCCGGAGTTCCTCAAGGAGGAGTTGCCGCGCATGCTCGCCGGACTGGCCGAGGTGCCGGAGGCGCCGGAGCACGAGGACCCGCGTACCGCGGCCGACGAGCGGCTCGCCGGCGTCGCCGCCGTCATCCAGAACAGTCCGGCGCTGCTGGACGCGTTGCGGTTGCGCGGCAGCCGTTACCAGGACGACCTGGCGGCGATCCTGTCCGACCGGGTGCCCGCGCACCTGGGAGCCGTCGCGGCGCGCGCGCTCGCCGCGTTCATCATGACCACCGTCAGCGCCATGATCAACGAGGCGACCCGGCTACGGAGCGAAGGCCAGCCGCCGGACCAGATCACCGCGACCCTGAGCGAGACGGTCTCTCGGGCCCTGGACATCCTCGACACCGGCCTCGAAGGCGCCGCGAGCGGTGCCAGGAAGTAGCTCCGCGTATCCAAACGGACGCCCCCATCGGGACGTGGTGTCGCCTCCGGGATGTGCGGAACTGCTTGGTGGCCTCGGTCACGCCGGCCACGCACCAACGCAGCCCATCGTGCCGTCCTTCCAGTTCCTGACATTGGTGGCGTGATAACGGCAGATGGAGATCATCGACTCGATGGGGCTGGTCTGAGCGCAGCGAGCGGGCCAGCGTCGGTGATCGACCAGAGGGCCTTCCACATCAGGTCACAGGCAGAACGAGCGGTGTTCGGCTACATCGAGGGTTCTACTACCCACGCCGCCGCCACTCCTCGAACGGGCAACTCACCCCCGCCGAACACGAACGCAGACACAAGCAGGAGGTCTTCCATCACACTGCTGGAACTAGCCGTGGAAGACAAGATGTTAGAGACCAACCCGCTTGACGGGGTCAAGTGGACGCCCCCGGACACGGTCGAAGAGGTCGACCCCCGTACCTACACGGACTCCGGGGAAGCGCACGACGATCGGGGCCTGAAGCATCGTCCGGAGAAGGACACGCGCCCGGTTCCGATCCCTCCGGCTCTGGTGACGATCCTGCGGGAGCGCATCGAGAAGTACGGTTTGGCCGACGACGGCAGGCTCTCCGCCACAAGCAAGGGCGGTCTCTACACTGCCTTGGCAATCTCCCGCTTCTGGAAAGAGGTGCGGGCCTTGGCGGCTACGGCGTACAGACTTCGGCATGCCGCGGTCTTCGCTGTGGCTGGCGGCCGGCGTCCCCGCTACCGAGGTCGCGAAGCGCGCGGGGGCACAGCGTCGAGGTGCTCCAGCGCGCCTACGCCAAGTGCATCGATGGGCAGACACACCAAGCGAATAGAAAGATCATGAGCGCTCTCAGTGAGTGATCACAGCGGACCCTGCAGGGCTGGGGAGTCATCCCCGGGCCTCGGCGAGTTTAGGTTTCGTCCCCGTCTAACCGTGGATGCCGTGCGGGGGCAGCGGGGGGTAATGAATCGCCAAATCAGCAAAAGGCACGGTCTCCGCATCGGAGGATCAGCGGGTCTTCACGCCACGCGTTGTTGTACGGATGCCACCGACGGCGATGCCGTCGGCATTGGTGGGGAAGGTGCCATTCGCGAGTAACCCGGCCCGGGCAAGGTACGATATAAGAAACCACACCTAGCATAATGATGTCGCTATCGGCGCGATAGTCGTGGGTGGGCTGGTTTCTCGGGGGATACGTAGTCGAGAGATTTTCTCGGGGGGTACGTATGTGCTCGTCCCAAGGTCCGCACAGTAGAACGGTCGTTATTGCGTTGCTAACGATCGTGGCAACCCTGACGGCTGCCTGCGCGCCGCGGTCGCTGGCCGCCCAGCAGAGTGCGGTGGTTGGCGTGACACAGGCGCCGGCGTTGCCTGGCGCGCAGCCGATCTCGGCGAATGACCGGGTGTATACCGCCGACCAAGATTCCAACACGGTTAGTGTGATCAATCCGAAGACCGACACGGTGCTGGGCACGATCGCACTGGGCAAACCGCGCATGGACGTCGACGCGGATATTCTTGGCGCGATGTACGACGGGGAAATCGACGTCCACGGCCTCGGTTTCTCGCGCGATGGCAGATACCTCGACGTCGTCGACGTCACCACCAACGCCGTCCACGTCATCGATACCGCCACCAACGCCGTCGCGCACACCATCTACCTTGACCGCGCCCCACACGAAGGATTCTTCTCCGCTGATGGAAACGAACTGTGGGTCGCCGAGCGAGGCGTGGACACCGTCGCGGTCATCGACTGGCGCCATGACCGGGTCATCGCCCGCATCCACTCCGAAGACGGCCCATCGAAGGTGGTCTTCAGCCCCGATGGCAGGCGGGCCTACGTGAACCATCTGCGGGCCGAAGCCTTCGATGTCATCGATGTGCCCAGCCGCAAGATCATCCAGCACGTCACGGTACCGAACGTTGCTGGTGGTTCCTCCGACGAGGCGATCTCCCCCGACGGCAAAGAGATCTGGTTGGGCATGCCGGACAACGGCTATACCACCGCCGTGGTCAACGCGCAGACGTACAAGGTTGAGGCCGTCTTGAACACCGGCCCGCGGACCAACCACCCTAACTTCGTCACGGTCGATGGCGTGAACTATGCCTACATGACCGTGGGCGACCTCGGTCAGACCCTCGTCTATCGGCGCTCGACCACCGGCGGCCCACCGACTCTGGTCAATCGCATCCAAAACCACGGTCTCGGTCCGCACGGTATCTGGCCCAGCCCGGACAACACCCGCATGTACGTGGCGCTGCAGTACTCCGACGCAGTCGACGTGATCGACACCAGATCCATGAAAGTGATCGATACCCTGCGCATTGGTCAGTCCCCGATGGCGTTGGTCTACGTCGCCCGCACCAGCCCAGGCAGCACCGCACACCTCGGTCAGCAGGGCTTGGGCATGCGCATCGAAAACCACCCCATCGAAGTGCAAGGAGTCCCCGGGGCGGCGGGGAACGCCCAAATCCGGGCACTTCGCGGAGTCGATGAAGTGGACATCGACGTCCGGGGCCTACCGGCGAACCGTGCCTTCACCGTGTACGCCACCCGCGGCAACAACGCCACCGCGCTGCTGACCGCACACAGCAACGAAATGGGTGTGATCCCCGAAGCACTGGCCTTCGTCTCCTTCTTCGCTAATCACTACGACAAGATCGTCCTGCGTCCCTCTACGGGATGACGGTTCCGGGTGTGCGTTTCCCCTCGTAGCGTGGCCATATCGCCTTGAGGGAGGCAGTCGATGGCAGAGATGCGCAGGAAGTTCGACCAGGACTTCAGAGGCAGGGTGCGGTCCGGCTGGTCCGGGAGACCGGCAAGCCGATCGCGCAGGTAGCCCGGGATCTGGGGATCTGTTCGAGCACGTTGAAGAACTGGGTGGTCGGGGATCGCTGGCAGCGCGGGGGCGGCGATGGCAGGCTGCGCGCGACAGCTCCCGTCGCTGCGTGCTGGTCCGCCGATCGGTGTCCGACCCGTCCGACCTGGCGCTCTACCGCTGCTTCGCCAACGGGCGGTGACGCTGGCGGAACTCCCTTTGACCTGCCGAAACGCACCTGTGGTTGTCGTCCCGGCTCTTGATCATTGCCCGCATATTGGGCGTCTCGCCTATGGCTGTTCCGTATGCCTCGGCGGCCGACGTTGCTGTCACATGTGCCATACCGGACCGTCGTCATCTCCCGTCGCCTGCAAGATCTCAATGGCCTGAAGTACATCCGTGACCGCGTGGTCGGACTGGTGGTCGACACCACCTTGGCCAATCCGGTCTGCTGAATCTTCCCGAGCTGGTTGTCCGCCGTCCCATTAGTCACGATCGCAACACGCCACTCGCTCGCCCGTAGCCCGGCCAGGCCGTCCAGGACTTCGGGTCGACAGCGCACGAGATGCGGCATGCGCGTCCGGTATCGGCGCCACAGCTCCTCGACAGGCTCAGGCAGCCTGAAGTGCTCCCGGACCTTAGCGAAGAACACCGCACGGTGTGGAACGCCGTCCTGGTCGAGAGCGATCAACCGATCAACCGCCTCCCGCCCAAGGCCGTGCTCGTCAACGAACTCCGTGGTCCATACGCGGAAAGCCTCATCGAGGTTCACGAGTGTGTTGTCCAGATCGAAGAGCGCAAGTCGTTGCACGTCGAGTCAGCCTATTGAGTCGTCGTCATGAACGTGAGTGCCTGCTTGCAAACAGGAGCCAGTCACAACGCAGAGAGGCCTTCCTCCTGGTCAAGTGGCAGCTGGAGGCTGTCGACGCGTGCTGTTGCACGTCGGCGTTGCTGTACCAGGCTGCTGTACAGCAAGGACGAGCCCTCCCGCTCAGGTCACAGCGGTGGCATGGACCGGCCCCCGCTGGAGACGGTCTTCGGCTCGGCTGTCGGCTGCGGTGGCCGGACGGGCTGCTCGACGGGGGTGTCAACCTCGAACAGGTCGTTGGGGCTGCACTCCAGCGCGGTGCACAAGGCGGCCAGGGGCGCGGCGCGGACCGGTCGCCCGTCCCCGCCGTGCCCGGACCGGACCGGACCGGGAAGGCGCTGCCAGGGTCTTGGCCGCACGGCGGGCGCACCCGCCTGTGCGGTGATCTGTTCAAGACCGGCCGCCGCAGCCTCCCCGTTCCCCGCGATCACCGCCGCATACGTGGTGATGACCGTGGCCGGCAGGTCGGCCAACGCCCGCCGGGGTCTCCTCCTGCATCCGTGCGCCGAAGCTCCGCGTCGATCTTCGCCCGCCGGTCAGCCTCCTGAATCGCGGAGATACCTGGCTCGCGAGAGCCCTGCGGGTTTACCGATGGGTCTGGACGACTGACCAATCGAAGTCGATCTCCTCGAGGACGCCCATCTCCGAGAACAGCGAGTGAATCCCACTGAAGTCGCTGAACAGGCGGCTGCGGCCGGGGCTCTTGCAGTCTTCCAGCATGCTGCGCCCCTCCGCCACGCCCACCAGGTCCATGATGCGCTCCCACGTGCCGTAGTCAGCGGTCGTGTAAGCGGTCAGGGCATCGAAGGCCGAGCGGGTGAAGAATCGCTGCTGCGCTGGGTCGAGGCTCGGATAGACCTTCTTGGCCAACTCGGCCGCGATAGCCGAGTGGCAGTATTCATCACGGGCGTGTAGCCGAGCGGTGGCGCTGTGCACGGGCTGGATGCCGGGGTCGTCAGCGATCGTGTCGAGGTACGGGCCGATGCCGATCTCGGCGATGGTCGCGAAGGCAAGGGTCGTCAGGCTGCGCTGCCAGCGCTCGGCAGACCCTTCCCATAACTCCTGGTGGCGCCGCGAGTGCAGCGGCAGCGGCAGCGCGTTATCCGGGTATGGTTTTCCGCGCAGCTTTCGCGTAACGGCACTCGCGTTCATGTGCATGAGCGTGTGGTACTGCTCGTCGACCATCGCCTGAGTGAGGCACGTCTCCAACTCGTCACCGGACAGGGCAGGGAACTCCCCGCTGATGACCAACCCGAAGGCCGGGTTGGCGATCGCCTCTTCGGTCACGATCGTCTTCCGGTTGAAGGCGATGATCGCCCAGGTGAGCACGTCGCTGCGCTTAGCCGGGTCGAGAGCAAGCCAGGTCGGATGGTCGCGGAACGGAAGGATGCTCTCCGGATAGTCAGGGCGGTCCAGCTCGTACAGGTCCTCCAAGCGGAGTTCGTCACGCTTGACACTCGCGCGGCGGTGCCAGTTTCCGGCGAGCCGCCGGATCACTGCGCTCTCGGTGGCATCTACGCCGCCGTCGTTGATCGCCGACAGATCTTCGAAGAGCGCTTCGTCGTACTCGTCGCGCTTGATGACGCCCATCAGAATTGCTCCATCTTGTAGTCAGGGCATGGTTGGAAATAGGTGAACAGGCGGTCGTCCCAGAATTCGTGCAAGACCACCAACGGTTCAGTGACCCCATGATCAGGATCGGCTCGGTCCAGCGGGAGTTTCCAGGCATAGGCCGTGCTGGGCGCCATGATCAACGGGATCCCGGCGAACTCGGTACGCACGGCCGTATGGACATGGCCACACAAGATCCCGACCACTTGGGGGTGGTCGGCCAGCACGTCGGCGAGTGCCTGAGAATCGGTGAGTCGGGAGCCGTCCAGGCTGGAGACGCCGAGCGCGAGCGGAGGCTGGTGGAAGGCGACCACGGTCGGCCCCCTGGACCCGCGCAACGCCTCTGCGAGCCATTCGAGCGTTGCCGCTCCGAGCTCGCCTCTCGACCTGCCCGGCACGACAGCGTCGCAGAGAAGCACGGTGAGCTCGCCGACCCTGACTACCTGGTTGACCGGACCGCCCCCTGGTTGGTTCAGCAGCATCCGGCGGATCAGGACTCGGTCATCGTGGTTGCCAGGGCAGACGAAGACCGGCAGCACCCCCGACAGCGGATCAAGTACCTCCGCGAGCGCCTCGTATTCGCGGTCGAGCCCGTCCTGGGTCAGGTCACCAGTGATGACCACCCCCGCCAGGTGCTCCGCCCGCCGCCGCAGATACTCAACTACCCGGGACGCCCGGGCACCATGGCGCCCGTCCGCGTCTATATGCAGGTCGCTGATGTGGGCGATACGAGTGACCCGCTCAGTTGACGACCTCATAGAAGCCTTCCCCGTCGAGGTAACGGGCCGTGTGATAGTCCCGCTGGACGACCCCCGGCAGCTCGTGGACCAGATGGACCAGCATGGGGTAGGTCATGTCGTTGATCGAGCGATGCAGCCTGTCGCCTACCCGGGTCCGGATCAGGGCCTCGTCGAAGCTCTCCAGGGCTTCCAGCTCGGCCATCCGCGGGTATGCGGCTAGCGCACCCGACCTAGGTGAGATCATGTTGATGCAGGTGGCGTGGCGCGAGATCTCGTAATCGCGAATCGCCCTCTCTCTAAAGCGGTCCTGGTCGACGTATGCGTCAACGGTCCACTCCAGTTGCGACTCACCGATCGCCTTGCCCGTGAGCACGGGCAGGTCAGAGCCGCAAATCCGGATGCCGGTCTCGATCAGCCGCGGACCGTCCGGGGTGAGCTTCAACTCTGTGTGTGCGCCGCCGTTGCGCACCCCCAGCGCGTTCAGGACCTCGGCGGCGTATGCGGCCAGCGAGTCCTGCTCCGGCCCCCTTCGGGGCATCAGCACAGACCCGCCGAGCAGATCCTTGACTCCGTTGATGTCGAGGTGCTGGGTCTCCCAGATATCGCAGATGTAGTGGATCCCGTCCATGCTGACCGAGTTGACGTAGTACTCGGTGCCGCGCAGGTACTCCTGGGCCACGACCCCGTCGTTCACCTGGGTGAAGGCGCTGTATGAACCGGCGAGTGACCGGAAGGCCGCGATCACCTCGTCGGCGGAGTCGCAGAAGGAGACCCCATCGTTGAGCGCGCTGCGCAGCGGCTTGATCACTACTCTGCCGCCGACCTTCTCGTACCAGTCGAGCAACGTCTGCTCGTCGGTCGCCCGCACCTGCTCGGCGGCCGCGACGCCCGCCGCCTTCACCGTCTCGACCATCTGGTACTTATCGCGGCGGGCGGAGCTGAGAGCGGCTCCGTTGGTGCGAAGACCCAGCCGGTCACTGAGCTGGTCCGCGAGCTCGACGCCGCTCTCGGCCCCGGCGATGACAACGTACGGGCCATGTGCGGCGACCCGTTGGAGTGTCTCCTCCAGGTCTCCGCGGTGCACGATGTGCTCGTAGAAGTCGTTTGGCTGGTAGCGGGAGGCGAAGATCGCGGGCGGTTCTGGTGTGCTTTGAACATGCAGAGTCCGGAAATCCCGCTCGTGGAAGAGGGGCGCTAGGAAACGGGCGGTCGAGTACGCGTCGACAATCGCGACGACAGGCTGTGGGGTCACAGGTTTCTCCTGTTCAGCGCCGCTCCGATGAGTCCGGAGAACAGCGGATGTGGCCGGGTGGGGCGGGAACGAAACTCCGGGTGTGCCTGGGTGGCGACGAGGAATGGGTGAATCGCGCGGGAGTACTCGACGAACTCGACCAAGTTCCCGTCGGGGGAGGTGCCGGAAAACACCAGGCCGGCGCGCTGGGCCAGTTCCTCGCGATATTGATTGGTCACCTCGTACCTGTGCCGATGGCGTTCGCGTACGACGGTGGTCCCATACAGTTCGTGGACCAACGTGCCCTCTGCCAGCACCGCCAGGTAACCCCCGAGCCGCATGGAACCGCCCAGGTCGGCTTCGCCAGAGACTGCGGCGACCTGGTCGGCCATCGTAGAGATCACTGGGTGCGGGGTGTCAGGACGGAACTCGGTGGAGTCCGCGTCAGGCATTCCTGCCAGCGATCTGGCCGCCTCGATCACGACGCATTGCAGGCCGAGGCAGAGACCCAGCATCGGAACCTGCTGCTCGCGGGCATATGTCACGGCCGCGATCTTCCCGGCGACGCCCCGGTCACCGAATCCGCCGGGTATGACGATCGCATCCGCATCGTGCAGCACGGTCTTGGGGCTGGGCAGGCAGGCCTCCGCGTCCACCCAGTGGAGGTGCACCCGGGCCTGGTGCGCGAAGCCACCGGCCCGCAGCGCCTCAGCGACCGAAAGATAGGCGTCCGGCAGCTCGACGTACTTGCCGACCACGGCGACGGTGACCTCGTGGAGCGGGTGGTGAACCCGCCCGACCAGATCATCCCATCGGGTCCAGTCGATCTCGCCCGCGACCAGGCCCAGCTTGCCAATGACAACACTGTCCAGTCCCTCGGCGTGCAGCGCACAGGGGATGTCGTAGATGGAGGCGGCGTCGATGGCAGCGACCACCGCATCTGTTTCCACGTCGCAGGCTGCAGCGATCTTCTGCTTGACCTTGTCGGGGATGGCGCGATCGGCCCTCAGTACCAACGCGTCCGGCCGGATGCCCAGGCTGCGCAGGGCCGCTACCGAGTGCTGGGTCGGCTTGGTCTTCAGTTCCTGGGAGGTGCCCAGGTGGGGGACAAGCGAGACATGGAGGTGGAAGACGTTCCCCGGACCTTCCTCGTGCCGCAACTGCCGGATTGCCTCCAGAAAAGGGAGCGACTCGATGTCACCGACGGTACCGCCGACCTCGGTGATGACGACATCGACGTCGTGCGCCGCCCGCCGGATGTTCGCCTTGATCTCCTCGGTGATATGCGGGATGACCTGGACGGTCTCCCCCAGATAGCCACCACGTCTCTCTCGTGCGAGTACCTCCGAATAGATCTTTCCCGTCGTGATGGAGGCGACTGCGCTGAGGTCGACATCGAGGAATCGTTCATAGTGGCCGATGTCCAGGTCGGCCTCGGCACCGTCCTCGGTGACGAAGACCTCGCCGTGCTGTAGCGGGTTCATGGTGCCTGGGTCGACGTTGAGGTAAGGGTCGAGCTTCTGCATGGTGACCCGCACCGTTCTGGCGGCCAACAGCGTCCCAAGGCTCGCGCCGGTCAGCCCCTTGCCCAGGGAGGAGACGACCCCGCCCGTAACGAAGATGTACTTCACGCTCTACCTCGCAGGTCACGATGCGGATGACACCAGGGCAGGGTCGGACTCCGCGGCCTTGGGCATGAGCTGCCCCCGAGCCAGTGCACGCTCAAGCCAGGAGCCGGCGAGAAGTGAGGTGGCGATCGCGGTGAGTACCAAGGTGGTGAACAACTGCTGGCTGACGATCCCCGCGTCAAAGGCGAGTGTCGCCATGACGATCCCTGGGCCGCCGCGCGCGTTCATCGCGACCGCCAAGTTGATCGCGTTCTGTGCGGGGCTCCCGGCCAGCCGCGCCCCGACAAAGACTCCGGCGATCTTCAGTGCGCAGGCGAGCAGGATGAACCCGATGGTGAACCACAAGGCGAACCCGTGCACCAGATCGAGCTTGAGGCCGACTATCGCGAAGTAAATGGGAATGAAGAACCCGGAGGCGAAGGAGCGGATCGCCGTCATGGATTCCGATCCTGTGCGAGGCAGGTCCGTCAGCAGTCCGACCGCGAATGCACCGAAGATCGGCGCCAGCCCGAGCAGGACACATGAAGCGGCCACGCCCAGCGTGAGCACGACCCGGATCGCCACCTGGTCAGCGGCGCGGTCGGACACGAGCCGGCGAGTTGGCCGAGGTACCTTGCTGACCCCGTACGCCAGCAGCAGGAATCCGATCGAGGCAAGCGTGTGGTAAGCGATCGACTCGGTGGTGGAGGAAATCGGCAAGACCGTGGACAGACCGAATGCGTCCTGCTTCGCATGACTCACCATGCCGAGCGCGACGGCGAGTAGGACATTCAGCACGATGTCCTCCAGCACGGCGACCGACAGAACAACTCGTGCGAATACCGTTTGCATGATGCCCAGATCGAGCATGATCCGCGCGATCACGGGAATGCTGGTGACCGCGAGCGAGCTGATCAGCACCAGCCCCAGCGCAGTGCTGTCGTTTGCCGGGCCGACGAGTCCGGAGCCGTCCAGGGACCACGTGAACAGCACGCCCCCGGCCAGAGGTACCACCATCCCGGTTACCGCGATCATGCCGACCGTTCGGCCGTCGCGGCGAGAGAACACTGTCCTCATCTCCGCGCCGGCAAGGAACATCAGCAGCAGCATTCCAATCTGACTGACCAGGCCGAGCCCGCTGCCGACCGCTCCGGTCCGGGGAAACAGCCATGCCTGTGCTTCAGGAGCGAAGATGCCGAAGAGCGTCGGCCCAAGCAGGAGGCCGCCGAGGATCTCCCCGATCACTGGGGGCTGGCGGAACCGTTTGAACACGCGCGCGAACAGGTTGGCTGAGCCCAGCAGGATCGCCAACGCAGCCAGGATGCGGAACAGGTCACCGTCGGTGATGCTCACTACGGTCTCCGGAAATCGAGGCTGAACCGGGACGCCACAGCCGAGGAAGACCCGGTGTACTTGCCGTCGTAGTTGATCGCGGAACCCTGCATCGCCCAGAAGGCGAGCTTTCCGATGATCATTCCGGGGTAGACCCGGACGGGATGGGCAACCTTGATCTCAAGCGTCCAGGGGAAGACCGCGCCGCTGTGTCCCAGCGGCGCCGAGTACTGGATCCAGATGCCAAGAGTCGAGGTCGACCGGCAGGCGTAGAGCGTGGCCGCGTGGTGGGGGCTGCCCATCGCCTCCATCGTGCTACCGAGATAGAGCCGGCCGGGTTCGAGAACCATCCCGTCCGAGCCCATGGCGGTGTGCACGGCCTCCGGTAGTTCGTAGCAGTCGATGACCTCCTTCTCGTAGGTCAGGATGTCCTCCGCCAGCCGGAAGCCGTAGCTGTTGGGCTCAAGCCTTTCGGCGTCGAAGTCATCGATGTGGATACGGCCGGCCTCGACCTCGGCCAGGATCTGCGCGCCGGTGAGGATCACAGCCAGCCCTCCAGGAGGTCGCGCACGGCGGCACGATGCCCGTCCAGATCACCGCTGTTGTCCAGCTCCAGGTCCGCCTCGATCTCGTCCAGCCGGCTGGTCGAGCGATCGGCGCGTGTCGGGTCCCCCCGTTCGACTAATCGCTTCTGCCGCAGGTCCTCATCGCAGCGAACCCGCAACACCCGGAAGCCCAAGGAACGTAGGGCGACGGCGTCCACCTCTGGGTCGCGCAAGTCGTCATTGACGATCACGTCCGCGTCGACGTTGCTCAGCCTGACCGTGAAGTCATCGATGAAAGCACGCGGGTTGATCCGGCGTAGGTTGTCGGCCAGGTCCTCCATCAGGATCTGGTCTTGCGCTCCGGGGCCCACTGCCCGGCCCGCAGCCAGATACACCGAGTCCTGCAGGTCGTACAAGGGCTTCGCCAGTTTGACCCTGGCGTGGCTGAGACCTGCGGCGGTCGCTGCTTCCTCCAGCAAGGACGCGGTCGTCGACTTCCCGCTGCCCGCCAGGCCGATCACGGCGACCCGAAGGCCTCCGCCGCGCAGTACCCGGTCAGGGTCCACATCGAGGGTGCCACGCAGTCGGACCATCGCCACCGACGGAAGAACCTCCCGGAGGTCGGCGAGCGATCGGTAGAACGCGCGATAGTCCGGTACCAGGTGGGACTGCCAGGTGAAGAACGTGGTGTCCACCTGACGGTCAACGATCTTGTTAAGGTGGGCCCAGCGCTCGGCCTCTGACCGCAGCTGCCAGGTAGTGAGCGGCTCGCCGGGGCGGACCTCGGGCAACAGGATCGCTGCGAGCCGCCGCGGCTGTGCCGAGAACTCAACCCCCAGCCAGCCCTCGAAGAGGTCCGGATCGATGAGCAGTTTGTCGGTCGCGGCCCGCTCACCGATTCCGGGGTCGACCTGTTCGCGGACCAGCCGTTCCAGCCGGGCGTCGGCTCGGATAGTGCCGACACCGACGTACGGGTAGTCGCGCCACGGGTAGACCTCGATCGTCTCGCCAACGCGGCGGCAGAACACCTTGTCACCGGTGAAGTACGACCAACCGGGACGGCGCAGCGCCGACAGCATGGTCGTCGTTTTACCCGCGCCCTTCGCCCCGGCGATGATCACGGCTTCACTGCCTCGGACCAGCCCGGAGGCATGCAGAACCACGGTGCCGAGGTCCTCTTCGTTCCGGATGATCAGATCACGCAGGAAGTCAATGACCTGGATGGCGGAGCCCGCAGTGATCCGCAGCCGGAACAGCCCGTCCGACCGGGCGTCCTTCGGGACGTCCACCAAAGTGGTGCGGTTGACGTAGAGGCGGCGGTCGCCCTCCTCTACCACATGGGCGTCGAAGTTGAACTCCGCCGCGTTGCTGCGGCGGATCACCGACTGCTCGGTGTCCCAGATCTGCCGGTCAACGTCAGCTTCGGGATCGTACGCGTCCACCTTGATCGTGAACGTGGCCGACCGGTCCGAGACCGGCACCAGCAGATGCCGGAAGAAGCGGCGGATCGGCTGGAAGGCGGGTTCAGCGTCGGGTGCTATCTCGAACCGGATCACGGTGTTCAGGAAGTCGAGGTCAATCATGGTCATTGGGTTCCTTGGCAGAGGCGAGGGCGGACAGCAGGAGGTCTGCGTGAGCGCGTAGCGACTGCGCCCAGATGGGGTCCAGCAGCGGGGCCAGCCCGTCGATCCCGAGATGAAAAGCGATGCTCAGTCCGACCCAGGTGCCGGCGCAGTCCGGGGCGAACGTCCAAGTCACGGCCAAGGAGTCGAAGTCGCCTTGGGTCTGTTCGAAGACCAGCCGTTGGCCTGAGGTAGTGGCCTCCCGCTGAGTCCAGCCCACCCGGCTTCCGTTGAGCAGAACGCTCCAACGGGCTGTCCCGTCCGATTGCGGCTCGACCTCGAGCACATGAGGCGCGATCGTCGGCAGGCCGGTACCCTCCCGTACGATCTGGCGGAGTTCGGCCGCTGACGAGGGGACGAAGGCCGTAGCGGAAATCTGCGGCATCACGCCTCCTTCATGAACGGGGTGAGGAAGCCGATGTCAAGACCGGCCGCACGGGAGAGCGCAGCCCAAGAGCGCAGGGTCACCAGCATGTCGCGCTGACCCTGCGCGATCAGACGGTCAGGCAGCTTGCCAGGGAACGCTTCAAGCAGCCGCTCCCAGAACACGAAGATCTCGTCATGGGAGCCGGGGCCGCCGAACTCCTCCGCCAGGGCGAAGATCTCGATGAGGTCGGTCCCAGCGGCCTGCGCGACCTCCTGCAGCCCGTACTCCAATCCGAGCGCGAGGCAGTGCGCGTCGGCCACGGGGACTCGTCCTGCGAGCCGGTTGTCTACGTCGACGAGTTGCTCCAGCAGTCGCAGCTTGACGGCACTCTGCATCTGCGGCTGATCAGTCCCGCCCTCAATGTCCTCGATATAGGAGCGGCCCTCGGCCAGCATCAGCCAGGCGGCCTGGATCCAGGCCTCTACCGCCGCCGTGATGGGCCGTGCATGCCCAGCCCTGACCTGGGGGAAAACCGGGATGTCCGCTGCTTTCATGCGCTCGTTCCTCCGGTGTAGTCGATCCGCTGGGCCAAGGCGCCACCCCGCAGGGCGCGCAGCAGCACTCCGGCTTCGCCTCCGGGGACGTCCCTCAACTCGGTGAGGGCGTACGGTCCAGCCGGAGCCTGGCCAGAAGCAGGCATTGCACCGTCCGACGTCAGCAGCAGCTCCGCGCCGGGCAGGAAGGCATACCGGTCCGCGCGATCGGCCGGGTCGAAGGCGACACTGACCGAATGGGTCCGCGCGGTGAGGGCTGCCGCTTCCCCCACCAAGGCGAGGTAGTCGGCGGCGATCCGGGCATCCGGCCGGGTCAGGGCGGAGGCCACTGTCACACGCAGCCGCTCCACCTCCGCACCGAGCGCGGCGAACGAGGCATCCGCCCAGCCCTGCTCTGCGACGAGCCGAGTCCACCTGAGCAGGTACCACTTCCGGGTGGTGTAGACGTCATTGTGGTGGGAGAGGATCGCGTCCATCAGGAACAGGAGCGTGTTGATCGCATAGCCGACCCGGCCGCGCAGCTCGCCGGCGGCTTCGGCCAGGGCGAGATGAACCGCCTGCTCGATCGAGTTCTGCAGTGCCGCCCGGCTCCACACGGCCGCCAGTGCCGGCAGCGCGGCGACATAAGGCATCTGCCCATCGAGAGTCACGCCATTGATGATGCGCTCGGTCTGTTTGCGCCGAGGTTCCCGATGCTTGTCCCAGCTCCGGAAGGCCTTGACGATCTCTTCTGGGGGACGAATGGCCAGGTCTGTGAGCTCCTTGAGGTTGGCAGCCAGCTCCGCGGCGGAGAATGAGACGACCTCCAGATGTTCACCCCACTCGAAGATCTTGGTGGAGATCCGGGCGCCTTCCATGGGTTCGTCCTGGATTCGAATGAAGTCCAGGTCGCTGGTCGCGTTGGCGAGACCGTGCACCGGCGAGCTGGTGATCAGGAGCTGTCCGGGGCCGACCCGCTCAGTCATGAGCGCGCCGAGCGCCGCCGGATCCAGCCGCCTGCTCCGCAGGAAGGTTGTGACGTTGGCGTGCCTCTGCTCGGCTAGCCGCGTCGTGGAGAGATTCATGAATCGACTTTCTGGAGGGAGCTGAGAAATCGCCGTCGCACCAACTGAGCCGCGAACGTGTTATCGACTTCGCCCAGGTGACAGCGGGCTTCGATGCCGGGGCCCGCAACCGCGAAGGTGGCCAGTAGCCGGTCATCGCCGTTGTTGACCACGTGGGCACCCGGCTTGACCGCCGGCCGCACCACAGGACCGGCCCCGGCCGGCGCGGCGGTCGGCTGGTAGTCGTGGTGCAACTCGACGAAGATGACGGAAGGAACGGCTCCGTCTGACAGCGGCACGCCATGCTGGTCCAGGAACCGGGCGACGACTGGCCGACCGGTGTCGGGGTCGATCACCTCTTGGAGCACGGCCATCGCCTTGGCCATGGCAGGTCCAGCCTCTTGCGGTGGGACGACCCCGTAAGGGCGGTCCCTGGTGTTGACGCAGAGCGAGCCATTGTTGGCAGGGTGGTAGACCACGCTGGACCGGGCAGGGTCCAGGGCACCCGCCGCGTCCCACACGGCCAGTCCCGCCTCGACCAGGGGCTCGTTGAGGTGGACCAGTTTCGCGCATCCCACGATGCCGTGGTCGGCGCTGAGGATCACGGTGTCGTTCTGGTCGGCACGGTCCAGCACCCGCCCGAGGAACTGATCAGCCCAGCCGTAGGCCTGGCGCACGAGCTCCCACAGGGCAGGGGCGCTTTCGGGGCGGAACACCCCGCTGCGCTCGTCGCACCAGCCGATGAACTCGTGCCCGACATCGTCGGTGATCGGAAGATAAAGAACGACGAGATCGGCTTCATGGCCGGCCAGCGTCCGCTCTGCCGCCCCGATGAACGCCCGCGCCGCGCACTGGACCGCAGAGATGAAGACCTCCTCCGCCGAGCCATCGCCCCCATCGACCAGACGGGGACCGAACGTCCCAGTCCGGTAGGAGGGACCGACGCTCTCCCCAGCGAAGACCGGAGCGGTGCGCATCGCCTCGACCAGAGCCAGGTCCGCTCCCGCGAAACGGGCGTGGTAGAGGCCGGTATGGGCGAACAACCGATCGCCGCCAGGCTGCTCCAGACAACGAATCCAGGTGCCGAGACCGTCAGAGAACCGGCGCTCGACCCACCCCTCGGCCGGGCGCACCAGTCGGCCGTCGAACAGCAGCCCGCCCGGCACGGCTTCAAGCATGTGCCCCTGCCATTGCACCTTTGCTCCGGTGGGGACCCGCAGATGGCCAGGGCGCAAGATTCGCCTGCTGAAAGCCTCGACAGCGGCGTCGACCCAAGGCGCCACGGCACCATCAGCGTCGAACACCCATGGGACGTGCACGAAGGCCGTCCGCAGACCGAGCTCCGCCCAGACCGGCGGCATCAGCGGGAATTGGGGCCCAAAACCCGAGCTCATCCCGGTGATCGGCCCGTCCCGGTCCGGAACGGGAAAGCCGGTCACGCCGTGCCGCTCCGTCCCTGTCCCCGTGAAGAGAGTCGCGAGGGAGGGCGGGGTCTGACAGTTGGGGCGCGGTGGCCTCGCGGCGGCGAAGCTCCCCGTTGCCCGCAGCCTCCGTACCGCCGGCAGCGACCCCTCGGCCTCCAGCCGGTCGACGATCCAGGCCGCTGCGGCATCCCAGACCACCCAGTAGACCGTCATCGCGGCCCGGCCATCAGATCGGGCAGGTCCACGATCGAGTCGATGGTGTACGAAGCACCGCCGGTCAGCCCTTCGGCTTGTTGATCGGCGAACTTACCAGTCCGTACCTGGACGGTGACAGCCCCGGCCGCGCGGCCTCCGGCGATGTCGGTGGTGGCATCATCCCCGACGACGACGCAACCGGTGACCGGGGTCCCGGCCGAATCAGCGGCCAGGGTGAAGAACTCGGCCGACGGCTTGCCGACGACGACGGCCTGACAGCCCGCGGCGTACTCCAGCGCGGCGACGACCGCCCCGGTATCAAGGTGATCGCCGTCTGCGCGCTTGAAATAGCGGCCGCGCTGCAGCGCCACCAACTGCGCTCCCGCGCGGAGCGCGCGGAACGCTCCATCGAGAAGGCTGTAGTCCAGGGTGTCGCGGCAGTCCCCCACCAGCACATGCGTGCAGGGAGCGCAGGCTACGGCTTTGAACTCAGTGCGCAGAGCCTCAGCAACGACTAGATAAGCGTTCCCTCCAACCGCCTCGAGCAGCCGTTGAGCGGCGACCACCGGTGTGAACAGCTCCTCCTGACGGATCCTCAGCCCGAAGCCCTCCAGGTCTGCGGCGACTCGGACCAGAGGTTTGGAGTCGGTGTTGGTCAGGAACCGCAGCACGTGGCCTTGCTCACGCAGCGCGGCGACCGCTGCCGTCGCGCCCGGGATGGGCTCACCCTCGGCGTAAAGCGTTCCTTCCAGGTCGAGCAGGATCGTGCCCACCTCAGCGCACCACCAGGGCCAGCTCGGGGCGGGCGGACACAGAGTCCTTCAGGAAGGTCCTCTTTGAGTAGAAGCCACGCTGGTCGTTCAGGCCGCGGGCTCGAAGGAACCCTTCCAGCCACTGTGCGATCTCCGCCATCTCATCCAGGACAGCGGCCTCGTCCGCAGCGATCGCGGTACGGCTGCGCAGGTACTCCAGTTCGCACTGGTGCAAGACGACGTCGGGGGCGTCCAACAGGCTGCAGTGGTCGAAGAAGATCCCGTATACGTGTCCGGTGGTTACCGACTCGAAGTTGACGTCGTAACGGACCCGGCGGAAGGAGGGGAGCCGGACCGCCTCAAGGCCTAGCACGTCGGTGATGTAGTCGCCGAACTGCTCGACCTCGACACCGTAGGTGTGGCTCTCCCTGCGCTCGAAGGAGTCCTCGGCGTACCACTTGCGCTTGACCAGGTGCTTTCCGTCGGTAGTGGGGATGAAGGAGACGTACCCCAGCTCTGCCGCGGGCGCGGTGATCTCGTACAGGTGGTTCAGGTAGTCCCACGCTTGGAACTCATCGCGGTACTCCATGACGTAGCCGGGTAGGTCGCCCGCTAGCAGGCTCCGATAGAGGTCCAGGTTGGCGGTCCATATGTCCACTGGGGGAGTGAGTGTGTACTTGTACTCGAGCTCCTGGCCGACGAAGCACTTGCGGTAGTACCGCTGGTGGTTGTTGAGGAACAGCGCCTGCTCACTGTGGAGCCGGGCTGCCTCGGGCAGCCAGCGCAGCGAATCGGCAGGTTCGGCCAGCGGACTCGAGGTGATCCGGATGAAGCACGCGTCTTCCTCAAGGAATCGGATCTGGGAGTACACGTGCAGCCCGTCGCCGGTGTCGCTCAGGCAGAACAGTGGGACGATCGGGCCGTCTCCCAGCAGGCTCCGGACCTCCTGGCTCGGCCGCATGCCGGGGAACAGGGCGACCCCCTCAGATGTGACCCGGCGGTCACCAGCGATCAGCTCGACCGGGCCGAGGTCGGACCAGCGCAGCACGAGGGTGTTGCCCGGGGCCCGCAGCTCCAGCGGAATCAGGATGAGCGGCTCGTCCGCGCGCAGCGGAGCCGTTCCGTTGAGGACGTGCAACCCGCCCAGGACCAGCCAGCAGTTATTCTCTGTCACGTCAGTCACTTTCCGCCCGTCACAGTGACGGTCCCACTGCTGATTACCGCATGTCCTTCGCTGGGCAGGCCCTGGGCCGCCACCGCTGGCAGGCCCGCCTCCCGCAGCAGGATGGCCAGGTGGCCAAGGGTGGAGCCCTGATCGAAGACGAACCCTGCGACGTCACCGATAAGGACCGAGAGCACGGCGTACGGGCGAGAGGCCCGGACGATCGGTGGCTCCGAGCAGGCCCGGACTCGCGCGATGATCTCCCGGAGCCCTTCGTGGCCGGACAGGTCCTGCGACCTGTCAACACTGACTGCCGGCCCGATCGACAGCCGGCTGAGCACTTCGTCTTCGTCCAGGGCGAGCAGCGGCCCTGCGGCGGTTCCCGCCGAGATCACACGCGCGTCGGCGGAGTTCAGGGCGTCCCCGCCCAGCAGCGAGTAATCGACGAAGAACAGCTTCCCCGACTGTCGCACCCACTCAAGAGTCATCGGTCCGTACCGGTCACTCATGGCCCTGGTGAACTCGGCGAGCTCGCCTACATGGGCGTTGATCGGGCTGTCGGCCGGGTCGACCTGTCCGTTACGTATCATCACCGCCGCGGCGCCCGAGGTGCCGCGATTGAGTGCCATGAGGCCCTCAGGGGTGTACTCGACGATGAAGTCGTCGCCCACGCGCCGGGAGATGATTCCCAGATCGCCCCGAAGGTAGTCCCGAACGATCACTGTGTGCAGCCGGGTGGAGTCCGGTCCCGCTCCGGTGGTCTCGGCGAGTCGGCTGAGAAGTTCCGCCTTGTGCACCACGATCTGCCGGAGGGTGTCACCGAAGTCCAATACGCACTCGTCGGCGCAACCCTCGTCGATGACCTCACGCAGTCGACCACCGGTCTCCGCGGCGCACAGGCCGCGCCCGTTGAAGTGGACGACCCAGCCGTGGCCGACGCCGACACCGCATTCGACGGCCAGCCTGTGCGCCGGCCCACGCTTGGCCGCATAGCCGCCATAGACCGCGGAGACCTCACCGAGATCGACGGAGGCGGGTATCTCGTCGAAGTAGAGTCTGTAGGCATCAGCAACCGGCTCGTCATGGCTGGTGTTCTGCTGGGACGCGGCGGTCTGCGGCCGGACCTGGATGAGGTGCACCCCGTCAGCGTCGGCGGCCCACTCGACGTCCACGTCATAGCCCTCGGCCGCGCGGAGTGCCTGTACCAACCGCACGACCTCGGCCAGCGCAGGGACATCACCGGTGAGCTCTGCCGATTTGGCAAGGACCGGCACGGCAACCCCGGCGACCAGAGAGTCGGCCAAGCCTTCGACGTATTCGATCACGACCCCGTCCTCGGGGTCGGAGAAGGCGACCCCGGCCAGCTCAGGCCGGATCATCCTCTGGACGATGACGGCCAGCCTGGGTGTATGGGAGAAGTCGCCCGCGCGGACCCGGGCCGCCACAGCCGAGGCCCCGTAGTAGGAGCGCCAGCATTGCTCGACCGCCTGGGCCACCGCATCAACGCCCTGTACACCCAGGACCGTGGTATGGATCCCGGCCAGGCTCGAGCCGGCGGTGTCCTCGTCGAGGCCGGAGGAGCGGACGGCGAACTCGACGCTCTCGTCGTCGCCGAACATGTCGGCGATCCGGACTGCCAGCAATTGCCGGGCCTGTTCGGTCAGGTGCACCCCGGACACGATCTTTTGGATGTCCATCAGGGAGTCCGTGAGGAATGCTCCCACTGTGGCTCGAAGGTCGTTGAAGGCCGCGGCCAACCCGCGGCGCTGGTCGTCACTGAGCGCTCCGTCGAACTCCTCGGCTGAGATGCAGAACGCGTTGGGGACTCGGAAGCGGCGACTGTTCGCCGCCAGAGCGGCGAACTTCGGTCCTGTCCTAGCGGGGTCGACGCTCGCCCCCAGGCCGATGAAGCGCTGCCGGGCGAACTGCTTGTGGAAGTCCTTGTGGATGTCGCTGCTTCGGGGTCCGGTCGCGCCCTGGTACTTACCGTCGTAGAGTTCGATATCTCCCTGCGGTCGCCACCACATCATCTGACCGATGTTGATGCCCGGATAGACCCGGACCGCGTTCATGGAGTAAAGCTGGAGCGTCCATTGGCCCTTGTACCCGATGTCGCCCAGACTCGCCGACAGGTTGATGAACAGCCCTAGCCTTGCCACCGATGAGCGTGCGGCGAAGGTCGGCGCATAATACTCGCTGCCCAGGACCTCGATCGTATGCGCAAGATACAGCCGGCCAGGCTCAAGGACATATCCCTCGTCGGGAATCTCGATCTCGTCGCACTCGTTGCCGTGCCGAGCATCCAATGGCATGTCCCGATAGACGCATAGCGTCCGACCGAGCCGGAAGTTGTAGCTGTTCGGATTCACCTGCTCGGGAGTGAAGGGGTCGATCGTGATACGACCGTTCGCCCATTCCCGCGCAATCTCGGTACCCGTGAGGATCACTGTCCACCCGTCCTGAATCTTTGCTGGGTGAACAACATCCCTCCGTGGAGTAGCGCAGCAGTATCGCGCAGATGGCGCACCAGATCAGTACAGGACGGCAGGGGCTCCGCTTCACCTGGACCGCAGGACCAGCCGCTACCGACCGACCACCGGCGATACCTGCGTGATACGGATGGCACGGGATGATTATTCACTTAGCAGTCGATCGTCCCCTGGAGAGTCACCATTCACGCCAAAGGACAACGGCCCCTGCTCATCCTGATCGTGACGGGCCTTCAGAATTACCGTGAGTACCTACTGGCGAGCATCAGTGCCCGCTACCGGATCCATCTGTTCACTCTGACCCCGACCACCTGGGAAGATCCTTACCTGGTCGGCAGCACCGTCGTCGCGGCGACCGACACCGACACACTCGCCGTGGCGGCCGCCGAGCTGAACGCGCGTGAGCCGGTCAGTGGCGTGGTCTGCTGGGACGAATCCCGGGTCCACCAGGCAGCGTGCGTCGCCGAGAGCCTCGGCCTTCCACATACTCCTGCCGAGGCGGTGTGGCGCTGCCGCGACAAATACCAGGGCCGCTCCGCCCTGGCCCTGGCCGGGCTCGCACAGCCGGAGTTCGCTCTGGCCGGGACCCTCGAAGAGGCCTTGGCCGCGGCCGAGAACATCGGCTATCCGGTGGTGGTCAAGCCCCGGGCCGCAGCGGCCAGTTATGGCGTGTCGCTGGTGCGCTCTGCCGAGAAGATGGCCGAATCCTTCGCCTTCGCTGACCAGGCGACCGTGGCACATATGCCCGAGTTCGACCAGTCAGTCCTGGTTGAGGAGTATCTCGCCGGACCCGAAGTGAGTGTGGACTCCGTAGTCGTCGGCGGGCGCGTGACACCGCTGTTCGTCGGCCGCAAACAGACCGGCTACCCGCCCTACTTCGAGGAGACCGGCCATGTGGTCACGAACCATGACCCGCTGCTGCGCGACCCCGCTTTCCTCACCTTGCTCCAGGACACCCACACTGCGCTCGGCTTCACCCACGGCTGGACTCACGCCGAGCTGAAACTCGACCCGATCCCGAAGGTCATCGAGGTGAACGCCCGGCTCGGGGGTGACATGATCCCTTATCTTGGGATGGCCGCCTCAGGGATCGACCCTGGCCTGGCCCTCGCCGCGCTGGCCACCGGCGCCGAGCCAGCGCTCGAAGTGCAACGCGACCTGGTGGCGGCGATCCGGTTCTTCTATCCCGAGCATGACGACACCGTTATCGACAGCGTGAAGTTCGACGCTGCGGCGCTGCCGGCCGAAATCGACCGAGCGGTCGCCGTCGTCATGCCCGGCGCCACGGTCTCCCCACCACCGCGCGGCCTGCTGATGGGCCGGATCGCGTACGCCACCGCGGTCGCCCCGACCGGGCAAGAGTGCGTGGCCGCCCTCGACCAGGCGGCCAAAGCATTGCGGATCAGGGAAAGGACAGAGGTCCGGTGACCACCCACGCCCCTCAGACCCACGCCGGGAAAGTCGGTGTACTCGCGACCTTCAACGAGTCGCCGTTCGCCGTGAAGGCGCTTCTCTTCGGTGTTCTGGTCAACAAGCTGGGTTCGTTCGTCCAGGTCTTCCTCATCCTTTTCATGACCACCCGTGGTTTCACAGGGGTCCAAGGAGGCATAGCACTAGGCGTCTACGGTGCCGGCTCCGTTGCGGGCGTGCTGATCGGCGGCACGCTGGCCGACCGCATCGGCGCCCGGATGACCATCGTTTTGGGAATGGTGGGAACTGCCGTACTTCTCGTGGCTGTTCTGCACATCCGCTGGTACGCGGGGATACTGGCGGCGGTGGCTCTGGTCGGGATGATCAGCCAGGTCTACCGGCCGGCAGCCTCCTCATACATCGCCGCGCTGATCTCGAGCGACCGGCAGGTGATGATCACCGCGATGTACCGGCTGGCGCTCAATCTGGGCACCACCGCCGCTCCGCTGCTCGGAACGGCACTGGCCGCAGTCTCCTACGATCTGCTGTTCTACGGTGAGGCCGCCGCCGCCCTCTGTTACGCCGTGATCGTCCTGGTGGCCTTGCCGCGCGGAACCGTCGCATCAGGTGCCACCCCTGTCAGCCATACAGGTGGGTACTTGGTGGTCCTGCGTGACCGCCGCTTCGTCGCCTTCATGTTCGCTGTGATGCTCAACTCGGCGGTGTACATCCAGTACATGAGCACCCTTCCTCTTGCCATCCGCGAGGCGGGCTTCGGCACCTTCTGGTACGGAGTCATGCTCGCGATCAACGGTGCGATTGTGATCTGCTTCGAGCTGCTGATGACCAAGATCGTCCAGATGTGGCGGATGCGACGGGTGGTGACAGTCGGCTTCTTCTTGCTGGGTGCCGGTATGGCCGTATACGCGCTGCCTGGCGGACTGGCGGTGTTCGTCATCGGCACTCTGCTCTGGACACTCGCCGAGATCATCCAGGGGCCGTCGATGTTCGCCTACCCCGCCCTCGCCGCGCCCCCTGAGAGCAGCGGGCGCTATCAGGGTGCCACCCACGCGATGTTCGGTATTGGAACCGCTGTCGGCCCCGCTATCGGCGTCGTCCTTTGGAGCAGCCTCGGCAAGCCTGCCTGGATCATCATGGGCGCGATCTCCGTGCTGGCCCTCGTCCCCGCTTGGTATGCCATCGGCAAGAATAGGTGACGTTCACTGGCCGAGCCTGGAATGGATCTTCTGATGAACCGCGTCGCGCAATGGGTGGTTGAGCTCTTCTAGGAGTTCCTGGGCCTTGCGCCAGAGCCGCAGCGCCCCGACTGTATCCCCAAGCTCTTGTCTAAGGTCGCCGTACCTGCTAAAGGTCTCGGCCTGGCTATAGCGGTGCCCAAGCCGGGGAAGCCGCTCGCCCATGGGAATCACCTGCCGATAGCATTCCTCAGCCGCATCAAGGTCGCCGCTGCTCTGGTAAGCGTAGGCGAGGCTGTCCCATACGTCGGCCTCGCCGGCCAGGTTGCCGATTTCGCGATTGAGGGTCAGCGCCTCGCGGCAGGCCGACACAGCCGTGTCGTAATCGCCGAACGATGCGAAGTACCAACCCAACGCATTGCGCGCCTCGGCCTGCCCGACCGGGTTGTCGTCCTTGGTGTGCAGATCGAATGCCCACTCGGCGTGGTGCCGGCACTCGTGCTTACGGTGACGTCTACCGCTGTACAGGCTGAGACGGTGATGGGTCCTGGCCTGTCCGCTGATGTCGCCGATCTCTTCGAACAGGGCGAGCGCGCGGACCAGTTCTGGCTCGGCGCCTTCGCCTGCGGGATCCAGCAAGTCGGCGGCACTCCCGAACTCCAGCCGAGCGATGGCCTCAGCGTACGGATCGCCAAGGGCACATGTCGCATCGACCGTGTTCTTGGCCACCCGATACCAGTCGTGCCAATGGCCGAGCCGTTCCAGGAAGGGAGCGAACCCCTCGACGATCCGCCACGTGTGGTTGGGGAAGCCGTCGTCCTGTGCCTTGAGAAGTGCTGCGATGATCGAGCCCCGGTTGTCCTCGAACCAAGCTTCGGCCTCGGCCACCGTTTGGAAATGGGTCGTGAGCACTCCGCGCTGCAGGGTGGGCAGCGGGGTGAGGCGGCGGGCGGGCATGAGCAGTCCCACAGCTCTGTGGACGTTGTGGAGGTAGTAATCCAGCACACGGTTGGAGGCCAACCGTCGGTCGGCCTCCAGCTCCTCCTGGTTCACGACCTCCGCGGCGAAGCTGCGGACCAGGTCGTGCGTCGAGTACTGCCCCGGTCTCACATTCTCCACCAGGTGGTTTCTCGCCAGGTCGGTGAGAGCCTTTTGCGTGTTCGCCAGGGACATCCCAGCGAGACTGGCCGCCGCCGCAGTGGTCACCTGATTTCCATGATGGAGGCCGAAGAAGCGCAACAGCCTACGTCCATCGTCAGTCAGGTGCCGGTAGGAGCCATGGAGCAGGGACCGCATGCTGGTCGCGGTGTCGCCGGTTTCCAACCGGTCCAGCGGGCTCAGCGTCTCCTCGAACATCTCAACGAAGTCCGCGAGTCGCAACGACGGCTGGCTGAGGGTCATCGAGGCCAGGATGCTGGCCGCAAGCGGAATGCACTCTGACATCGCAACCATCGTGGATATCGCCTCGGGCTCAGCCTTGACCCGCTCGTCCCCGACGAATTCCTCGATCAACTTGGCCGTCTCGTCCATCCGCAACGGTCCCAACCTGATCGACTGAGCGCCGGTACTGACCAGGAGACCGGTCAGTTGGTTGCGGCTGGAAATGACAGTCAGGCAGCCAGACGAAGCGGGGATCAGGGGAAGTACCTGCTCGGTGTCCCTGACGTTGTCGAGAATCAACAGCACCCGTTTGCCCGCGAGCGCACTTCGGAACAGGGCCGCCTGCGCCTCGAGCTGTGCCGGGATCTGACTTTCCGGAACGCGGAGCGCGTTGAGCATGGACCGGAGCGCGGTCTCCGGCTCGATCGGATTGTCCGAGGTCTCGAAGCCTCGGAGGTTGAGGAAGAGCTGGCCGTCAGGGAACAGATCTGCCACTTGATGTGCCCAGTGCACGGCCAAAGCAGTCTTGCCGATGCCCCCGATGCCGCCGATCACCACGATGGAGGCAGCCGTCCTGTCCTCTCGCTGGGTCTGACTCAGCACTCGGTTGAGTACTCTTAGCCCGTCGACTCGTCCTGTGAAGTGATACGGGGCTGCGGGCAGCTGCCGGGGTACCATCGTGGGCGACTCGATCGCCTGCTGTCGGACTTCTGGTTCCTCACTGGCTTGCGGCGCGACCAGGGTTTCGTCGTTCTTGAGTATCGCCAGATGCAGTTGCTGCAGTTCGAGCCCCGGCTCGCTTCCCAGCTCCTTGATGAGCTCGCGGCGAATCCTCTGGAAGGCGGCGAGAGCGTCACCCTTACGCCTACTGCGGTAGAGGGCCGTCATCAACTGAGCCCAGAACCGCTCACGGAACGGATGTGACTCGACAGCACGCTCGAGCTCCAACACGATGTCATCGTGATGCCCGAGCGCGAGCTGGGTCTCGTAATGCAGCTCCAGAGTCCGCTGATGAAGCTGCTCGAGGTGGGGCAGCTCGCGCTCCCGAAGGCTTGCGGACGGCACCTCGGTGAATGGCTCGCCAGACCAAAGCCCAAGCGCTCGCTGCAGCTCGCCTGCGGCCGCCCTCCAGTCGCCCTCCCGTACGGCGGACCTCGCGCTCATCGCGTGCCGTTGAAACATCAGCAGGTCTACCTCATGCACCTCGGCTCTGATCTGGTAGCCCTGTGGTCGGGTTACGATCCTGCCGCCCAGTTCGTCGCCCAGTGCTTGACGCAGCCGCATCACATAGGTGCGCAGAGCGACTCTGGCGTTGTCCGGAGGGTATCTGCCCCAGAGGACCTCGATCAGGTGTTCCACCGACAGAGGCTGGTTCGGTTTTGCCAAGAGCGCGGCCAGTAGCGCGCGCTGACGGCCGGAGTTCACGGGAATCGTTCGATGGCCGTCGCTGATACTCAGCGGCCCGAGTATCTGGGCTTCCAACCGTCCCCCCAGCCTTTCACCATTCTCCTAACGCAACGCGTTTGTTGCCGATATTTCCATGATACGGGTACTACATTCGTAGATCTAGTAGTACGGGCATCGCGACATGCTTCGGGCTTTGGGAGGCGTTGGGGTTTTCTCGACGAAAGAGATCCGGACAGATCGAATTCGAGTATCAGAGTGGCCCGAAACAGGCGTGGAGCCGCCGGCAGAAGAGTGTCTTGCGACAGATCAACCTCTACACGGAACGACTCCACATGATCGAGAAAACGTCATTACCCGCCCTTGAAAGGCCCAGCATGGAAAGTGTTGCCGCGCCCGCACGCTACGCACTGAACTCGGCCGGCGTTGAGAACATCGGGCCGCGTCCGGGGAGGCGGTGTTTGAGAAGGCCACTCGCAATCCGGGGACTATTAGGAGGCAATAGCCTCAATGTTCGCTTTAGCATCGTTTGTCCTATTCGCCGAGTCTGTCTTCTTGCGGCACTCGGTGAGGCGCCAGCCTGCCGGCCCGTCCTTGGACGACACCACCTCCAGGCCGAGGATCTCCCGGTGACCGTCGGCGTTTGACAGCGGTGGCGACCAAGGCGTGCACATTCACCGTCCGGCCGCCCTCGCGCACCGTCTGGGTCAACGGCGTCGATCCAGACGGTCTTCCAAGTACTTCCCGGCAACAGGCACGATGTCATTGACGGCCACTCGTCCCCTTCATGTTGATATGAGCGAATCGAAGGATTACGAAGTGGCCGTCTGTTGTCACATGGATCCCACCCGCCCCAGGCGCAGGGCTTGATCACCCGCACACCATCTCCCTGTACGTGAACAGGCAGATGCCTATTTTGGCTGATCGGAGAGTGCCCCCGGCAGGATTCGAACCTAATGACTCCGTACGACCCCGAGTTCGCCTACTCGGGTACTGGTCCCTGAAGCCTCGATTCGAACCGGAGCTTGACTCCTCACCGCAGGCCGTGCTGACGGGGGCGAGGCCTGGCGGGTGGCGGTCGACGGGGACCGAGTGAACGCCTGTGTCGATACCGGGCCTGGAGCCCTCTGCTAAGGCCGTGCGCCTCGGTCCCTTTCGATCACCACCCACCAGTCGTACCTTTTCGCCAAGATCGTGGCATGAGCCAGCCGCAGGAAACACCGCTCGTATCTACCAGGGCCTTCGAGCCCTTGCGCAGCGTGCGGGCCTGCGGCCGGCTGGGGCCACGAACTGCTGATCGGATGTCGAGCCGTCGAGCTCTCTCATTGGGGCGTGGCGTGCCCCTGCGCGGCTCACCTGCTCAAACAACACCCGAAGGAGGCGCCGGTGACGGTGACGTGCGGCATCGATTGGGCGGAGAAGCATCACGACGTCGCCCTGGTCGACGAGGGCGGCAAGCTGCTGGCCAAACGGCGGATCAGCGACGACGCCCACGGGTGGCGGGTCCTGGTCGAGCTGCTGGCCGAACACGGTGACGACGCCGACAACCCGATCCCGGTCGCGATCGAAACCGGCCGTGGCCTGCTGGTGTCCTGCCTGCGCGCCACCGGCCGAAAGGTGTATGCGATCAACCCGCTGGCCGTGGCTCGCTACCGCGAACGCCACACCGTCGCACGAGCCAAGTCCGACCACGCGACGCCATGACCCTGGCCGACATCCTGCGCGTCGACGCCGCCCACCACCGGCCACTGCCACAGGACTCCGAGCTGGTCCAGGCGATCGCCGTGCTGGCCCGCGCCCAGCAGGACGCGGTATGGAACCGCCAGCAGCCGGCCAACCAGCTCCGCTCCCTGCTGCGGGAGTATTTCCCCTCAGCGCTGAAGGACTTCCACGTCAAGAACATCGGCCTGACCTCCCGCGAGGCCCGCGCCGTACTCCCAGCGGCGCCCACGCCGGGCGCGGCCGCCAACCTCACCACCCGCCGACGCCCTTGCCGAAGCCACCAGCGAGGCCTTCCACCAGCACCCTGACGCCGCCATCATCACCAGCTTCCCGGCCTGGCCGACCTCACCGGCGCCCGCGTGCTCGCCGAACTCGGCGACGACCGCCCCCGCTTCGCCGACGCCCGCGCCCTGAAGGCTTATGCCGGCTCGGCACCCATCACCCGCGCCTCCGGCAAGAGCCTGGTTGTCAACCATCGCAAGGTGAAGAACCAGCGCTCGGCCGCGGCCGGCTACGTCTGGGCCTTCGCCGCCTTGCGTGCCCCGGGTCCCCGAGCGCACTACGACCGCCGGCGGGCCGACGGTGATCGGCATTCCAGCGGCGCTGCGTAACACCTTCAACCGAATGCTCGGCTGCCTGTACCACTGCCTGCAAGAGCGGAAGATGTGCCGCCGCTTCGGTCGATCAGCCGAGGCCCCCCGGCCTCCAGGTCGCGCTTCGTCATCGTCACAGTGTTGAAGTGCTCCAGCGGGTGTATGCCAAGTGCGTCGAGGGACAGGGTTTGCAGGCCAACGTGAAGATCATGGTCGCTCTGGCCTAGTGATCCAAAGAGTTTCCTGGAGAGGCCCCGGCGATGCCGGGGCCCTTACGTCTTTCTGCGAACACAAACAGTAGCCATCGTTACGCAGGCCTATTTGGGGACTCGCTGCGCGGACCCGAGGCCTCGAAATTGGAAAGCAGATAGAACGCCACAGCAGGGACGGCCGCGGTCGCTTCCTCCAGAAGATGCTCGATCGCGTTGGCCTCAGCTGACCGGTCGATGTCGATCATCTTGGACCAGGCGGTCGGCTCGTAGCGCCCGCGACGACCACGCCAGCAGTATGGCCCACAGCCCCCATGCGTCCCCGGCCGCCGTGGCCGTCATGACGAGGCGGCTACCACCAGTCGCCGCATACCGATGGCCCGCCCACCCTCCTGCCGCAGGCGCGGAACCAGTAGCCGGCCGCCGGGCTCGTGTTCTTGGCCGCGCTCGTGTTGACTGAGCTGTTGCCTTGCACGGTGAACGGGCCGCACTGCACCCAACCGTTGGCGTAGGTCGAGGTCCAGTCCATCCAGACCAGGTCGCCGGCCTGGGTGGCGCCCATGATGATGGCCCATCCGTGCTCGACACCGTTGATGATCCCCTTGTGCAACTCCACGCGCCTGCTGCCACCGAGATCGGCGGTCTTCCCGCTCACGGGCGTGCCGGTCTTGTTGTAGGGGATATTGGTGAACCCGTTCGCGCCGTTGGTGCAGTTGGCCGCGTCGGCGCTCGCGGGAGAGGACAGGGCGGCGGTCAGGGCGCCGGTGACCAGCGCCGTGGCCAGGGAAGCGGAGACGAGCCTACGGATGGATTTCATCGTTCTCCTTCGGGAGGGGTGAATTCACGTGCGATGAATTCGGATTCGTGTCGGGCCGGGGTGCCGGCGGGTTGGCCGGCCTCTCCGCCGCGTGTCTGACTTTCGCCGGGCCATGGAGCCGCAGGGATTTTCAGGACGCATTTCCCGGCTGTCATGCCGGGGCACAGGCAGGATGCTCGCATCCGATGTCGGCCTCTAGCAAGAGAAGGCTGCGGGATGGGATGCTGGGACATCTCCATCCACCATGAGCTGCGAATGTGCCGTCCTGCCGGGACGCGGGCGGGACACGCGCCGCTCGGCGGGATGGCCGGTCCGCGGCCTGTCCTCGCACCGGAAGGAAACGCGATGAAGACCCCAGCTGAGGCCGAGCGTTTGACGGCCAGGCTCCGTGTGCTCAAGGACCGTTCGGGAAGCAGTTTCGAATCGCTCGCACGGCGCAGCGGAATAAGCCGGTCCAGCCTGCACCGGTACTATTCAGGGGCCAGTTTCCCAGCGAGTTATGAAACGGTCCACGCTTTTGCCCGCGCGTGCGGGGCGAGCGACGAGGAGTTACGCGAGCTACGCAAACTCTGGGCGGTCGTCGACATCACCCGTTCCATGCCCCTGCTGGCGCCAACTGAGGGCGGCGAGGAGGCGTCCGTGTCCCGGCCGCCGCGTACGCGGGTCATCGCCGTCGTGGTGGTCGCGGCCGTGCTGCTGGTGGCGGCCGGGGTCGCCGGAGTTCTCGCGCTGCGGAGCAGGCCGGACGAGACCCCTCACGCGGCCGTCCCGATCCGGGTCTTCAACGTCGAAGGCGACTGCAGCACCCGGCCCGGGCGGGTGCCCGCGTGCAGCCTGGGGCTGGCCGTCGATCCCCGACTGACGTACGAGTTCGACAACGTGGTGTCCCATCGCGTGTGGCACGGCGACGTCCTGAGCGCCGACTGCGTCCTCTACGACGGCGAACGGGTCGAGGATGAGACGGGCGTCGGCACGACCCGCTGGTTCCGGGTCCGGCTCGACGATGTGCCGAACAGTCACGCCTGGCTCCCCGGCGTGCGCACCAACGACAACCCGAAGCTACCGGTGTGCGCTCCATGAGGCGTCCTGCGAGGTTTTCGCGCCAGTCGGGTGCGGTCTCGACGCCCCCGGCGGCACGGCCCGACCTGGGGTGAGTTTCTGTCCGCCCAGGCCCACCGGATCATCTCCTGCGATTTCCTGCACGTCGATACGGTGCTGCTGTAACGCCTATATGTCCTGGTCTTCATGGAGCACCGAACCAGGAAGCTGCACGTCGCCGGCGTAACGGCGACTCCGACAGGTCCGTGGGTGGCTCAGCAGGCCCGCAACCTGGCGGCATCCAGACGCGGACCCGACGAGCCCACGCCCATCGTCGACCTGACCGACCGGCGGATCAAACGAAGACCTGTACTCGGCGGCCTCATCAACGAGTACGAGGCCGCATAGATCAACCGACAAACTCCCAGGTCAAAGACCCGACTCTAATTTCGAGCGGCACAGGTCCATCCGGACGCCGCACCTGCGGTGCCCGTCGACGTGGTACTTCCCCTCCTCGGGAAAGAACTCGATCGTCCCGGCGTGCCCGTTTCCGGTGCGCAGCGCGTCGAGTATCGAGAAGTAGCGGCATGAACATCCAGGTCATAAGCGCCCCAGACGGCACACCCTTATGGACATCCGGTTCACTGCCCGGATCGGTGCACGACCTGCGAGCGGCCCGCATCTGGGGCATCATCCGCCGACTGGAGGCCGCCGGTCTGATCATCCTGGCCGATAAGGCGTATATCGGCGCAGGTAAGCGCGTCCTGGTGCCGTACAAGGGACGGGGCAAACCGGCATCCCAGAAGAACGCCAACTCCGCTCACGCCAAGCTGCGTGGACCTGGTGAGCGAGCGAATGCGCAGTTGAAGAGCTGGAGGATCCTGCGCAAACTACGCTGTTGCCCCCTTCGCGCAGGTCAGCTAGTCAAAGCCATCCTCGTCCTTCAGCTACGCGAAGCAGGATGAAAAATGCTCAGTTGATATTTCCACAGAAAGCATGAACCGCACCTGCGCGGCGGCCAGGCTGCCCCGCAGCGTACGGGAGATGTCCCGATCAAGCTCCGCACCCAACCGGAACAGCCCAGGCTCGGCCGGGACGAGGTTCTCGCGGAGCTGCTCGAACCAGGCCGGATGCGTGAAGTCGCCGGTGCCCAACAACGTGACGCCTTTGCCCAGTGCCCACCAGGTCAGATGCTTCAGGTCGCTGTCCTTGCTACAGGCTCGCGAGTACTTTGAATGCATATGAAGGTCGGCATGGAAACGCATCGCGACATTGTGCCACAGTCGGATATATACGCAGCGCCGCCTTCATAAGGCCCTCCGCGTGCTCACTTCCACGACTTGACCTTGGGGTAGGGGAGGTCAGCCGGGTGCTGGCCAAGCTGGACCTCACCAACCGCGTCCAGGACGCCATCCTCGTCCACGATGCCGGCCTCGGCCCGGCCTGAGCGACGGCTACGGTCCCTTGCCATCGCGGGCCCAGGTCAGCGACTGGTGCTGGCGCAGGCGATGCAGGTGGTGGCGGCGGGGCGGGCCTTCAGGCGTTCGAGGGCGATGGGGCGGCCGCAGACCTCGCACAGCCCGTACGTGCCGTCGCGCAGGCGTACGAGGGCCTGGTCGAGGTCGGTGAGGTGGGTCGCCGCCTGGTCGAGCAGGGATTGGATGTGGGCTCGCTCGAAGGCGGTGGAGGACCCCTCGGGGTCGTGCTCGTCGTCGGTGGCCACCAGGGCCGAGGATTCGACGATGTCGTTCCAGTCGCGCGTCAGCGAGGCGACGCGCGACATGGTGCGCTCGCGGTCGGCGGCGAGAAGGTCTCGCATGGCCGCCCGCTCCGAGGAGGAGAACGCGGCGTCCTGAGATCGCTCAGCCATCACGGCCTCACCTCCTGATCCAGCTTATTCACGCCCGCCGCGAGGCCGGCCGGCCGGGCGGGCCAGCCGGCCAGAGCGCGCGGCAGGCGCCGGAACGGGCGGTAACGGCAGGAATGGGACGACCGGAAACGGAGGAGTAGCGCGGTGGCCCCGCAGAAGGTGCCTTTCAGGCGAGAACAACATATGTCTTCTTTGCCGTTCGAGGTGTTTACCTGATAACCGCCGAACGGGCCTCCACGGCATGCCAGAGTAGTAAAACCCGCGCTTGGTGCGGGCGTCGATATTCGTATGGTTCCGCGCCGGCACGCGTCTAGTCGCCGAAGTACCTCGACCTCGTCGATACCCCGGACAAACGTCAGGCTCCACGCTTCTCCCAGGGCACCGCCCTCGTCCAACCAAGCGACCTCAGTGTGACTGACTTGACCATCGTCACCCTCGTTCTGCTCGTCACTCATGCCAGTGAAAAGGTAGCGGGCGTCAAGGCAAGACGATCACGAATCGGATGGCAGGGCCGCGGCCTCTCGTGGCCGCTCGATGCGCCTCATCGCCGGTTTGACCTGGACAAGCTCACACAAGATCATCCCGTGCATATTCCGTGAACAGCGATTCACGGCTGCTTTCGGTGGCCTACGGCTGCATATGGGCGGGAGCTGCACCAGGGGAAACTCCCTGGTCAGATGCCGAATCACAAGGTCAACTAGGTGCCCCCGGCAGGATTCGAACCTGCGGCACCCGCTTTAGGAGAGCAGTGTCTCTCACTGCGGCATCTCCTTCTGACCTGCCGAAACGTCCCTGTGGCTATCGTCCCGCCTCTTGATCATTGCCCGCATATTGGACGTCTCGCCGACGGCTGCTCCGCATGCCCTGGTGGCCGACGTTGCTGTCACCGCTGCCATACCGAGCTGTCGTCATCCCCCCTCGCCTGCAAAATTTCAATGGCCTGGAGTACATCCGTGACCACATGGTCGGCCTGGTGGTCGACACCGGGCCAAGTTCCTCCGTCGATCCAGATGGTCCGGAGACCCGCGGCGCGTCCGCCGGCGATGTCGGCGGTGAGGTTGTCACCGATTACCCAACCGCCCCCGGCGAGGGTCATACCGCAGCGCTTGGCTGCGATCTCGAACAGAGCGACGTCGGGTTTTCGGATGCCTTCGGCTCCCGACAGCGCGTAGGCGTCTACCGCCTCGGCCAACCCGGTCTGCTGAATCTTCCCGAGCTGGTTGTCCGCCGTCCCATTAGTCACGATCGCAACGCGCCACCCGCTCGCCCGTAGCTGAGCCAGGCCGTGCAGGACTTTGGGCCGACAGCGCACGAGATCCGGCATGCGCCTTCGGTAGCGGCGCCACAGTTCCTCGATCGGCTCAGGCAGCGTGAAGTGCTCACGGACCTTGGCGAAGAACACCTCACGGTGTGGAACGCCCTCCCGGTCGAGAGCGACCAACCAGTCAACCGCTTCGGCTCCTAAGGCATGCTCGTCGGCGAACTCCTCAACCCATACCCGGAACGCCTCGTCAAGGTTTACTAGGGTGTTATCCAGGTCGAAGAGGGCGAGCCGTTGCACGAACTGATCCTCCGAGGCTGCGCGTCTGAGATCGCGGGTACCCGATCGGCCCTTCGAGGGGGTGAATCGGGGTGGACGGACACCGACGATAGAGCCGAGGCTAGACATCATGACTCGGAGCGCACGGCAGACGCCGAGGCAAGGCAGGTGACTACAAGACCCCGCCCCATGGATGGCTAGCACCAGCACTCAAAAATGCCCATGCAGGTATATGTAGGGATAAACCACTCGGCTTACGTTACATATTGATAACAGTACGTGACTTTGTTGCTCGATGTCGGCTTTAAGGCTCAATGCTACATAGTGGATGAAAGAGGAAGGGGGTTGGTGCTGTGAGAAGCTTTAGGTGCTTTAGGTGCTTCTGTTTGGATTCGAGGCAAATATCCCCTGGTCAAGGCACGATTTGGCTACATCTGTAACCTTTTCCTGACATAACTTCATACGCTGCCTATAGCGTCGCTGACATGCGTAGCCAGCCCAGCACCTCCTACATACGCAACAGAGCTTGCCAGGTGACGTCGTCGCCTCAACTCTGCATCTCAGATGAGATGGTGCTCACTCAGCACACCCTCGACCGAAATAGTTACCCTTGTCACCCTAGGTACGAGCGTGAGCGAGATCTGTCACTTCTCACTGGTCAATTGACGGTCGAGGAGGCCAGTGGGTATCGAGGGATCTTAATAAGTGCTGGAGACCCTGGCCTGGCCGCTGTAAGGTACACGACTGCTGGTAAGATTCGCGACGCAGGTTTTGCTGTACTTCATACTCCCAAGAAGGTGCAGAACGGATGCGGAGCGCGTCTGGAGCATGTCTCTGTCATCTGGCCGGACGGAGATCCTCTCAACCATCAGGCGATCCCCTGGCCTGACGATATATCGCAAAGTTTCGAGAAGTGCTTCAATGGGTATGAGTAGCGGGAGGTGAGACGGATGAATCTGGACTCTCTGATCAAGCGCGGTCAACCCCCCTGGCGGCCTAGGCCCGATGCTGGCGACTTGGATGTTTGGCATGAGTACGAGATTCCGTTGGTGGGCACCTTCCGCGTGTGCAGCGATCTCGTAATGTTTACGCAAGTCTTAGAGACTGCCAAAGGGCTATCCGCCTGGGCCTACACTTGTGTGAGTGTCAGTGATGAGGATCAGCTGGCAGATGTGACCTTCCCATCTGCCGATGAGCTTCGCAGCTTCGTGGAGACGTTGTTCCGAGGTCGGGAAGCTGTTCTAGTGCTGGCAAGAGACGATCGAATCATCGCAAACTGGACTCGCAGCCTAGTAAAAGGTGGGCTGGTGCGAACAGTCGAACAGTTCATCAATGACACGATGAACCAAGTATCGGACAGTCAGCAACGTGTTCGAGCAAAGTTTGCAGGCTTAGACGCCGCTCCTCCAGAACTGGTTTCTACCCCCTAAGTTGCGATCAACTAAAGGCGACGCTTCGGCGTCGCTTTTGCTTTTAGAGAGCTTCTCCAATACGCCTCACGCCACCTCGTTCAGCCTTAAGGCGCGACCACATGGCGGTCACAGTCAGCAGAAAACTAACAGAACCGCCAAACTTGAGCCATCGTGCAGATCACCGGGCGGACACCTTCGTTGCACGAGACAGCACCTGTTGGCATCCGATGGTTGAAGCTGACATCCGCCACCAGAGTTCGCACCGAGGTGGTCAGGGACGTGACGACGTGCATGTCAGTACAACCGTTCAGGCCCAAAGCTTCCGGCATCGGGAAGACCACGTTGCAAATCGCGCCGCTAGACTCCCTGCTCACGATGGCTGCCAATTCCGGGACTGCCGCCCGGGTTCTGTCAACTGCGGCTTCGCGTGTTCCAGGCTCCCGGTGACCTTTCACGGAAACTGGTTGCCCCTACCGGCGCAGCCCCGTAGTCCGAGGACCGTCTCCCGATGGCCCCGTGCCTGCTCAGGGTGCATCTTTACTTGATCGTTTTCGCCTGGTGTCTACCGACATCCGCCGGCGCTGTTAGCACCAGTGTTAGCAAGATCTTCGCGACCCCCGAGTGTCATTCACTCAGCTTGTTTTGGCCTGCTCGGGCGGGCCCGGTTGTGTAGCGCTGGTGGCCTTGTGACCCGGTGGGCCGTTGCCCGACTGAGGCACGCGCTTGCCTGGGGCGGGAGGGTCGTGCGTGCTGCTCTGCTACAGAACGGTGGTGTGTAGGGTACGAACTGTGGTGCTGCTCCAGCCGCTGAGTGCGTGTTTGAGCTGGTGATATATGACTTGGTCGAACCAGGGTCAGCCAAGCCTAGTGACCGCACGCCCGCTACCGTAGCTGAGATATCCATGCTGGCTAGAAGGGGGGTTCGTCGCTAGCTGTTGCCCAGGGGTCGGCCCGGGAAGGTAGGGCGGCGGCGGGTAGAGGCAGGTTGCTGACGATGTAGAGATTCAGGATGTCGTCGCGGTCCATGAATATGATCTGACTTCGCCGGGAGGCATCTAGCGCGTTCCCGAGCCAGTTACGAGCGGCTTTAGTGATCTCGCCACCCGCGACGATGAAAGCGTGATCGACCAGCACGCGCCGATTGGTTTCCGGGTCGAAAATCTCGTGGGCGAGCATCATCAGCGCTTGGTTGTGTATCTCGGCGATGTTGGCGTTACCGGCGCGGGTGACACCGGAGGAGTCGAGTTTCCCGCGCTTGGCCTGAATACCGAAATACAGGAAGTGCTGCGTGGGGAGCGTGTAGCGCATCCAAATGTCTTTGCCATACTCTAGCGCCTTATCTTTGTGACCGGCGGCGGTGATACGGTGGTAACCGAGCTGCCGGAACAACGGTAGAAGAACGTCTTCTATCAGTTCGTCTTCGCTGCACTCGTCGAGGTAAGCGGCGAGTTTCGCGCGACGTTCAACCTCTGCCGGGCTGAGGGGGCGATGCGGGTTCGCGGCGGGGTTGGACACGGTGCCGGTGCCAACATGGCGTAGGTAGCAGTGTTTATCGTCGGCGTAGAACGCCTCGAACCCTTCCCGGGCCAGAACGGTATTGAGTTGTTCCAGCGCTCTAGGCCGGTCGGGGTTTTCGTTCAGCGCATCGGCAGGGGCCATCAAATGGTCGATGAGCCGACAGAAAATCTCGGGTGGATGTGTCGGCCCCTCGTGAGGCTCGGCCAGCATCTTTTCTAACACGTCAGCGACCCAGCGATGCCGAGTGGATCCGTCGTGTTCGTAGTCGGTGTCGAGTTCTGCGAAAAACCTCGTTATATACGAACTTGACCGATACAAAAAATACTTTGGCTTGTCAGAGTCCGGCTCGTAAGAACCTAGATTTCCACAAATGAGATCGGCCAGGTCTTCGAGATTCCTCCGCCGGAACTTCATGACGTCCCCTCCACGCGATAGCGGCGAGCAAGACCACCCCTTCTCCCCGGGCTTCGCGAGTAGCCTAAGCCCCCGTGGCCTGCTTCTCGACCCGCTTGCAATGATCCCCACTCACCGCCCCGCGACCACGCGGGTCATCCGATGGCAAGGCCCGACGAAGGAGGGCCGCGGCAGCCGATCGCCCTAACCCCAAATCACGAGAACCGAAGTGAGCGATCGTCACGGCGTTAAGTGGCTAATTCTGGCCGCCTCTCGGGCGCGTGGGGCGGTGCGTGCCCGGACCGGCCGAAGAGCCGCAGCCGGGCACGCAGACCGACCGGCGTGCCCGGCGGGCCGCGCAGCGGGCCGCCTTTAAGGACGTGGAGAAAGTCCTCATCGAGTGTCGTTGGCGGCCTGGTCCTGGGGCGCTTTGGCTGTCTGAGCTGGCCGCTGGTTCACTGGGCTTGTGCTGAGGGCTCGTCGTCTTCGTCTGGGTCGTCTTGCCTGGTGATCTGCTCGGGTGGCCTTCCGGTTGCTGGGTCAGCAGCGAAAGTGCCGATGTTCTTGACTGTATAGATCAGGCCCTCGTCCAAGAGCGCGTTGATCACCTTGCGGGCTGTTCGGCGTGCGATGCCGAACTCTTCGGCCATGCGCGGTTCGCCGGGGACGGGGTAGCCCGGCTTATAGACGCCGGCTTTGATGCGGCGTCGCATCTCGGCGAGTACTTGCTCTGACTTGGGCTGATCAGGCCGGAAGTCGATCACACTCTGACGATAGGAAGCGAGCGGTAGGGGCGGGTCACGAGACGTTACGGGGCGTACCGATCGTCAGGGGTAGTCAGGAGTAGGCAGGCATGCTTATGATTCCCGCATGGAAGCACCGGAGCGGACCCCCGTGCAGGGGGCGCAGCGAGAGGTTCCGGGCCGCCTGGATTTGAGTACGCCCAGCGTGGCGCGGATGTATGACTACTTCTTGGGTGGCAAGGACAACTTCGCGGTTGACCGGGAGCGTGCCGAGGAGGTGATCCGGCAGGCTCCGCATGTGCCGTTCATGGCGCAGGCGAACCGGGATTTCCTCGGGCGGACGGTGCGGTACCTCGCCGGCGAGTGCGGTGTCCGGCAGTTCCTCGACATCGGGACCGGGCTGCCGACGCAGGAGAACGTTCATCAGGTGGCTCAGCGGGCAGACCCGCGGGTGCGGGTGGTGTACGTCGACAATGACCCGGTCGTGCTTGGGCATGCGCGGGCGCTGCTGGCTAACAATCCGAACACGCACGTGATGGCCGGTGACCTGCGCGAGCCGTGGGCCATTCTCGGTGACCCGCACGTGCGAGGTGTGATCGATTTCTCCCAGCCGGTGGCGGTGCTGCTGTGCGCCATTCTGCATTTCATCCCGGACGGGGACGATCCGTATGGGATCGTCGCGACGCTGGTCAACGCGATGGCTCCCGGGTCGTACCTGGTGGTCTCGCATGCGGAGCGGCACCGGGACCTTATGCCGACGACGGGGGCCTACGACTACGAGGGGGCGAGCGCTCCGGCGGTGCTGCGGTCGCTGGTGGAGATCGCCGAGTTCTTCGATGGCCTGGAGCTGGTTGATCCGGGCGTGGTGTATCTGCCGTTATGGCGGCCTGACGGGCCGCTGTTCTTCGAGGATCACCGAGTGCGGGTCTGCGGTGGGGTGGGGCGGAAGCTGTGCTGATTCCTGGGCTGGCCAGAGCGCAGCATCCGGCGATCCGGGCCGCCTACCGGCTGCGTGGCGCGTTGGAGGTGCATGGGATCGCGGCCGATGTGAACGAGGGCGCCGGCCTGGCGTTGGTGTCGGTGTGGGTCGAGCTGGTGGTGTGGAGCGGTCCCTGTTACCTGTGGTGGGCCGGTGGCGTCTCGCCGGTCACTGGGCGCTACACCTACCGCTACAGCCCGGCCGATGACCCTACTGCGGCGGCGCGGCGGGTCGCTGACCGGTACTTCGAGCTTCGCGGGACACGTTCGCCGGTCGTGCCTTCCTCCTCGATCGCAGGATGCTCGCTGTGATCGTCGCGTTCGGCGAACGAACACCTGCGGGTGGGCACGGTTGCCGAGGGGTCGCCGACTGTGCCCACCTGCGGGTGTGCTGGACCTACGTGTGGCCCTACGGCGGCAGCGTGCCCGGCGGCGCCACTTGCCGCGGGTGTGGCACCTGGTGGCGGCTGGACCTCATCCCGCCGGCGGTGCTGGAGCGTCTGCCGGGCGGGACACCTCCACGTGAGGAGCCTGTGAGGTGAGAAGGGCGAACGCCTGGGCTATCTCGCGGGCGGCCTGGTCGGGGTTGATGCGGTCGGTGTGGAGGCGTAGGTGAAAGAAGCCGTCGTCGGTGTGGGCCTGGAGGTCGGTCAGGGTCTCGTCCCATGCGGTCAACCGCTGGGCGGTGTCGACGTCTCCGCGGTGGCGGGAACGTTGTTCGCAGACCTCGCGCGGTACCCACAGCAGGACGCGCAACCAGGGGTCTCGGCCGACGAGGCGCCGCAGATCGGGGATGTTGCCGATGTGGGCGACCGGGATCAGTCCGGCGCCGGTCATGGCGTCGATTTCGGCGCGGTCGATGGCGTAGGTGTTGCCGTACCGGTGGGTCTCGGCGACCGTGCGGCCGGCCTGGCGCAGCTCGTCCAGGCGGGTCGCGGTGACGAGGTGGTATTCCTCGGCGCGGCCGGTGCCGACCTTCAGTTTGCGCAGCAGCCGAAACCGGGGGTCGAGCCGGTGAAGCGCGTTGGTGGTGGTGCTCTTGCCGCTGGTGGGCGGGCCGTACAGCACGACGCCGTGAGCTGGCGCAGTCACGTGAGGATGCGCTTTAGGGCGTCGCGGGTCTGGTCGGCAAGGCTGATCGCCGCCCCTAGCCGGTTGTCGACCGTCAGGTGTGCGGTGGGCGGCGGGTTGTCGACGTCCAGGCCGGCAACGTACTCCTCCCAGTTCTCCAGCTTCCACGTATCCCGTGCGGCGGCGCGGAACTCGATGTACTCGCGCATGGACTCGGGATCACAGCGAACCCAGATCGCCGCCACGTCGATGCCTTTGGCGGCGCATCGGTTCTCCAACCGGGCGAACCACGCCTCATCGCGCAGCTCGGTGATGAACGGCGCCGACAGGATCGCCGAGGTGCCGCAGTTCAGGTTGTCCCACGCGGTTTCCATCAGGCACCGGTACTCCAGCGGGCGAACCTCTTTCAGGTACAACTCGGTGTGCCGGTCGTTGGCGTCGCTGCCAAGCGAGATCAGCAGCCGCTCGACCATGGACCGGGTCAGAGAGTCCTTGTCCAGGAACGCCCAACCGGTGATGTCGGACAGGAACCGGGAGAACTCCGTCTTGCCGGACCCGGCGTACCCGCCGACGAGGACAAGGATCGGCTTGGGGTCTCCTCCGGCATGGCGGCGGCGCCAGGCATCGACCACGCGGGCGCGGAGCGCTGCCTGCGGTGAGCCGCTGTCGGCGATGCCGTCGACCGAGACCTTGGTGAACGCTTCCTCGATGACCAGGGCCGCGGCGTTGTCGGCGGCAGGGTCGGCGGGTGCGGGCAGATCGGAAATCACGATGTCCGCTTTCTGTGATTCACCGGGCAACGGCAGACGAAAGCCAAGTTCGGGCTCGGTGGCCTGGTACAGCAGGCAGTACGCGCGGCGGTAGCTACGTCTGGGAGCAGAGCATCCAGGGCGTCATGCGCTGGGGCATCGCCTACAAGGCCACCGACTTCGTCCGCACCACCCCCGGCATGCCCGAGCAGGTGGCCTGATGTCCCCCCTCGACCTCATCCCGCGCCCGCTGCTGATCGGTCTCGGCGTCCTGGTCGTCCTTCGCCTGTGGCGCCGCTTCGCCCCGGTCTCCTTCTGGTACCTGGTCGGCTTCCCGCTCAAGGCGGTACGGCTGCGCTGGACCTGGCGGCACATCGCCACCGGGTGCGGCCTGACCAAGAAGCGTCACCGCTGGTGGTTCACCACCATCCCCGGCCTGGTCGCCTCGACCGGCGTCGTCCGGGTCAAGCGGCGCTTTCAGCGTGTCGCGGTCGACACCAAGCCCTGGATGAAGCTGCCCCGGCCGGTCCGGCACGGCTGGCGCGTCACCTTCCATCTCCTCGACGGCCAGATCCCCGACGACTACGTCAAGGTCTGCGAACGCCTCGCGCACGCCTGGCGGGTCGAAGCGGTGCGCGTGGTCGACTCCCGTCCTGGCCGCGTCACCTTGCAGGCCACCACCCGCGACCCTTTAGCCCACGTCCTGCCCGCCATGCCGACCGGTGACCCGGACGGCGGGTGGACGGCGGCTGACCTGCTGCGTCCGGTGATCGGCGTTCTGGAGTCCGGCGGTCCCTGGACGCTGGACTTCCGGCTCATCCCGCACTGGATGAACGTCGGCGCCACCCAATCGGGTAAGTCCAACCTGATCAACGCCCTGATCGTGGCGCTCGCCCGGCAACCGGTCGCGATCGTCGGGTTCGACCTCAAGGGCGGGGTCGAGCTGTCCCCCTACGGGCCGCGGCTGTCGGCCCTGGTGACCACTCGGGCCGATGCGGTCAAGCTGCTGGCCGAACTGATCGGCATCATGGGCGCCCGGATGCTGGCTTGCCGTCAGCACGGCGCCCGTGACATCTGGCAACTCGCCGACGCGCTGCGGCCGATCCCCATCGTGGTCCTGGTGGATGAGCTTGCCGAGCTGTACCTGACCGCCGACAAGGCCGAAAAGGACGAGGTCACCAAGACCGCTACCGCGCTGCTGCGCATCGCCCAGCTTGGGCGGGCCTTCGGTATCCACCTGCTGTTGTCCGGGCAGCGCATCGGCTCCGACCTCGGCCCCGGGGTGACCGCGCTGCGCGCCCAGATCGGCGGACGCATCTGCCACCGCGTCAACGACCCCGAAACCGCCGTGATGACCCTCGGCGACCTCGATCCGGACGCCCTGGTCGCCGCCCGGTCCGTCCCGCCCGGCATGCCCGGGGTGGCGGTGGTCACCGGCGCCGATGGCCGCTGGTGCCGCGCCCGATCTGGCTTCGTCTCCACCACGGCGGCCGAACAAGCGGCGCACGCCTTCGCCGACCGGGCGCCGTCCTGGGACCAGGTCAAGGCGAGCGGCCTGGGCCACCAGCTAGACGCCGCCACTCAGCCCGAGATCGCGGCTTGAAAGGAGGGCTTCACCGATGAGCGCATCGCGCGGACGTGCCGCCCGGCTGGGCGGGTGGCTGCTGGACTCCGGCCCGGTGGCCGTGGTCGCCCTGATCGCCGGTGCGGGCTCCTTCACCCACATCCGCGACACCGCCACCCAGCACGGACAGTCCGGCTGGATGGCCTGGGCCGTGGCCGTCTGCGTGGATCTGACCTGCGTCATGGCCGCCCGCGAACGCCAGCGCGACAAGAAAACCGGCCGCACCCGCACCGGCCTGATCTCCTGGCCCACCCTCGTCCTGGCCGGCGGCGTCATCCTGTCCCTGGCCGCCAACCTCGCCCAAGCACACCCCTCCGTCTGGGGCTGGATCACCGCAGCCACCCCCGCCGCGGCCTTCCTCGTCGCGGTCTCCATGCTCGAACGCCGCGCCGTCCTTAACCGCTCCTCCTCGTCCCCGGCGGCCGTACCCGACTCGGTACCGGTGCCTGTCCCCTCGTCCCCGGGGGCCGTCCCCGTCCTCGCACCGTCCCCCGGGGTCGTCCCCGCGTCGGCGCCCGTCCCCGACTCGCACTCGCGCCCCGTCCCGCAACCGGCCCCGTCCTCGACGCTCGTCCCCGGCTCCGCGCCGTCGACCGTGAGCGAGGACGAACCGCAGCCGGCCTCCGGCGGGCTGCTCGACTACGCCCGGCGCGTGGCCGCCGAACACCACGCCAGACACGGCAAGCCCATCACCCGCGATGCCCTGCGCGCCCGGCTCGGCATCTCCAACCAACTCGCCACCGACCTACTGCGACAGCTCCGCAACGCCCCCGACCCCGCCTGAAACCGGAAAGGACACCCCGATGGCGCACACCCCCGACCGCCTGGCCTACATCAACGGCCTGCGCGATCTGGCCGATTTCCTCGACACCAACCCCGACCTCCCCACCCCCGACAACACCGTCACCGCCCACTACTTCCCCCGCGGCACCGGCGAGGAGATCCGCGCCCAGGTCGACCACGTCGCCCGGCTGCTCGGCTCCGACGTCGACCCCTACGCGCTCACGGTGGGCCACTACGCCACCGGGATCACCTTCGGCATCGCCCAGTACAGGGCCGTGGGCATCCTCGCCGCTGGCCACACCCGCTGGGCCGCCCTCAGAAGCTACGACGACTCCATCACCCTCGACCCCATCGACCCCGCGCCGGACGCCTGAGGAGCGGCATGGGCGACGACTTCACCGTGATCCGCTACCGCTGCGCCACCTGCGGCGGGACCGGCGTCGACAGCATGGCCGACACCTGCCGCGACTGCGACGGCACCGGAGCAGACAACCACGGGGCCTGACAACCCCGGGCGCCCCCGGCGTGGCCACACAACCGCCAAGTTCCGCGCCACGTCGGGGGCCATCCCCGAACCGAACCCTGTGAAGACCCGGAAGGGACACGCCCCATCATGCCCAACCTCGGCAACACCGACGCGGTAGCCGGGATGATCGCCCGACTCCACGACCCCCAATACAGCCGGTGGGCCGCCCAGATCCGCGCGACCGGCGGATGCCGCCAACCCATCCACCTACGCGGACGGGTCCGGCACATCGACGCCGCGACCGGCCACGTCCTGCACACCTACAACACCAACCGCGAACCCGGCGGCGTCCTGCGCGTGCAGTGCAAGACCCGGCGGGCCTCCCGCTGCCCGGCCTGCGCCGAGATCTACCGCGCCGACACCTACCAGCTCATCCGCGCGGGCCTGGCCGGCGGCAAAGGCGTCCCCGCCTCGGTCAGCGCTCACCCGGCGCTGTTCGTCACCCTCACCGCCCCCTCCTTCGGACCCGTCCACACCCGGCGCGAGCAGAGCGGCGAGGTCCTGCCCTGCCACCCCCGGCGCGACGCCGACAAGTGCCCGCACGGGCGCGTCATCTCCTGCACCGCCCGGCACGGCGACCAGGAACACCGCCTCGGCGAACCGCTCTGCCCGGACTGCTACGACTACGCCGCGAGCGTGCTGTTCAACGCCCTGGCCCCTGAACTGTGGCGCCGCTTCACCCTCGCCCTGCGTCGCCACCTGGCCAAACTGCACGGCCTGACGGTCAAGGAACTGGGCGAACATCTGGTCATCTCTTTCGCCAAGGTCGCCGAGTACCAACGCCGCGGCGTCGTCCACTTCCACGCCGTCATCCGCCTCGACGGCCCCGGCGGCCCTGACGCTCCTCCGCCGGCCTGGGCCGATCGTGACGCCCTGGCGCAAGCCGTACAGCACGCGGCCGGCGCGGTCAGCGTCCCCGTTCCGGCCCTGGCCGGTGAGCCTGCCCGCGTCCTGCGCTGGGGCGCACAGCTCGACGTCCGGCCCATCGCCATGCACGGCGAACTGACAGAGCCGGCGGTCGCCGGCTACATCGCCAAGTACGCCACCAAAGCCGCCGAATGCGTCGGCACCGTCGACCGGCGCATCAACTCACCCGACGAGGTGACCGGCCTGGGCCTGCGTGAGCATCCCCGGCGGCTGATCGCCGAGTGCTTCCGCCTGGCCCAACTCGACCGGCTCAACGAACTACGCCTTGCCCAATGGGCACACATGCTCGGCTTCCGCGGCCACTTCTCCACCAAGTCACGGCGCTACTCCACCACCCTGGGCGCCCTGCGCGCCGCTCGCGTCGACCACATGCGCGACGAGGAGATCAGCACCGGGCGCCTGCCCTTGTTCGACGAGGACACGGTCCTCGTGATCGCGCATTGGGAGTACGCCGGTAAGGGCCTGTCCGCAGGGGATCAGGTCCTCGCTTCGTACCTGACGGGGCGGCTAGAGCCTGCTACGTCGGCACTTGCGGAGGTTGGCCCATGAACCGCCGCGACGAACTCATGCCGTTGTCCCAGGTCCTGGAAGAGCTGGGCGGCATCTCTCGCCGGACGTTCTACCGCTGGCGTGAGCTGGGCCGCGCGCCCGTCTGCGTCAAGCTGCCGAACGGAGATCTGTTCGTCTGGCGCAGCGACTTCACGGTGTGGCTTGAGTCCCGGCGGGAGGCGGCGTGAACGCCAGCTATGACGTGAAGTTCTTCGAGATCTACCGGAATCAGTCCAGTAAGACGCCGTCCTATGTCGCGCGCTGGTCTGTCGCCGGCCGTCGTACGTCGAAGACCTTCCGGACCAAGGAACTCGCCAACAGCCACATGCGTGACCTTCGGATGGCTGCCAGGAATGGCGAAGCGTTCGACATCGACACCGGACTACCCGAGTCGAAGCTGGCATCTGAGCCGAACCGGGACGGCCCTACCTTCCTGGCCTTCGCACATCGGTTCATAACCCAACGATGGAAGACCTCAGCGGCCCGAACGAGGGAGACCGACGTCTATGCTCTGTTGGCCTTGGTCCCGGCCCTGGTGAAGGACCTGCCCGGCCGGCCCGACGATGGCGACATGCGCCGAGTCCTCCGGGAGTACTACCTGCTTCCGGGCGAGCGGCGCGGAGAGCTGCCAGCCGAGCAAGCCCCGGTTCTACGCTGGCTCGAAACGGCGTCACTGCCCCTGGCCGACCTCGAACAGGCGCGCGTGATCCGGCTCGCCCTCGATGCCATCTCCGTGACCTTCAAGGGGGAGCGCGCGGGAGCGAACACGGTCCTGCGTAAGCGAGAGGTCTTTCACCATCTCCTCGAACTGGCCGCGGAAGAGAAGGTGTTTGGCGTCAACCCGCTCAACGGGGTCAAGTGGACGCCTCCGGAAGCGGTGGACGCGGTTGACCCCCGGACGGTGGTCAATCCTCGTCAGGCTCGGGCGCTGCTCGATGCCACGCCTCGTGTCGGCCGCACGCGGGGGGCTCGGATGCGGGCGATGTACGCGTGCATGTACTACGCCGCTCTTCGTCCGGAAGAGGCTGCGGGCCTCAAGCGCGAGAACTGCGACCTGCCGCGGGAGGGGTGGGGCCTGCTCACTTTGGAGACGGCACGGCCCTTCGCGAACAAGCGCTATACCGACTCGGGCGCCGCGCATGACGATCGCGGCCTGAAGCACCGGGCCCCTCTCTGTCAGACTCTTGTGAGACATAGGACGAATGAGTCCTCATGATGTGAAACAGAGCTAGACAGGACGATCGAGACAGTGACGATGACCC